>JAQYNQ010000033.1 GCA_028727785.1 Eubacteriaceae bacterium
CGCCATGTTTGCCCTTGAAATTGCATCAATCATGGCGCGCGCTCAGGCCAGGTGCCATGTTTGCCTCTGAAATCGCATCAGTCATGGCGCGCGCTCAGCTCAGGCGCCATGTTTGCCTCTGAAATCGCATCAATCATGGCGCGCACTCAAGTCAGGCGCCATGTTTGCCTCTGAAATCGCATCAATCATGGCGCGCGCTCGGCTCAGGCGCCATGTTTTCCTTTGAAATCGCATGGATCATGGCGCGCGCTCGGCTCAGGCGCCATGTTCGCCCCTGAAATCGCATCAATCATGGCGCACGCTCGGCTCAGGCGCCATGTTTGCCTTTGAAATCGCATCAATCATGGCGCGCGCTCATTGCATGCCGCCTAAATCACACATGGCAATACGAAAAAACGCCCCGCCAAGCAAAACGGGACGTTTTTTCGATTGCGCCCCGCCAAGCAAAATGGAGCACGTTTTTGTTTGCACATTAAGTATAGAAAATATTATGTTAAATCGGATAATTATTATCGAAGCAGGCTTTACATATAGGTAAATCGCCAACCATCTCCTGAAAATCACACACTTCCATATATTCAAGAGAATCAGCTCCGATAAAGCTGCAGATTTCGTCTTTTGAAAGTCTGTTGGCAATCAGTTCACTGTTGTCAGGAACATCTGTGCCATAGTAGCACGGGTACAGGAAAGGAGGAGAACTGATGCGGACGTGCACCTCCGTAGCACCGGCCTTGCGTATAGTCTGAATCAGTTTGGATATAGTTGTGCCTCTGACAATAGAATCGTCAATGAGAACAACTCGCTTTCCCTTTACCACATCCCGGATAAGGCTCAACTTCATCTGTACAGCCGACTGCCTTTCCTTCTGCGTAGGCTTGATAAAAGTTCTGCCTATGTAGCTGTTTTTATGAAAAGCAAGCTTGAAAGGAATGCCGGATTCTTCAGCAAAACCCACAGCTGCCGCGATACCTGAATCGGGAACACCGATTACAACATCAGCTGAAGCAGGACATCGTCTGGCGATTGCGGCGCCTCCCTTTATTCTGGCGCCGTGTACACTGATTCCGTCCATGACTGAATCCTCTCTTGCAAAGTAAATATATTCAAAGATACAGTGGGCATGCTTGCTCTGTTTCAGAGTGTAATCAGATACCACTCCACCTTCTGAAATGGTAATTACCTCTCCCGGTTCTATGTCACGAACGAATTCGCCGCCTGCTGAAGTAATTGCAGCACTTTCAGAGGCAAGCATATATGTTTCACCTCTTTTCCCAAGGCATAGAGGTTTCAGACCAAGCGGGTCTCTTACACCAACCAGTTTCTGCGGACTGACAATGAGAAGAGCATAGCCACCCTTAAGCTGCCTGGACACACGAATGACAGCTTCTTCTATAGAGCTCGCAGACAAACGCTCCATAGCTATTTTGTATGCTATTGTCTCTGAGTCAGTTGTTCCGCGGAAAGTTGCACCCTGTTCAATGAGTTCTTCACGGATTTCGCCGGCATTAGTTATATTTCCATTATGGGCAAGCCCTAAAGTTCCCTTAAGATAATTCAGAAAAACAGGCTGTGCGTTTTCGATCATACTTTCCCCTGTTGTGGAATAACGAACATGTCCGATACCGATATTTCCTCTAAGACCTGCAAGAACCCCATCATCAAATATTTCACTGACCAGTCCCATACCCTTGTGAATACATATGTTTCCCAAAGGCCCTCTAGTATCGCAAACTACAATCCCTCCGGATTCCTGTCCTCTGTGCTGAAGTGCAACAAGGCCATAATATATGTCCTCTGCTGCATTGATGGCCTGATTACTCCATATGCCGAATACACCACATTCCTCATGTATTTTTCCCATTTAACACTCCTTTAAAGTTCTATTCGTTATCAACACTATATTTTAAAAGGCTTTTCGGAGGCCAGGTTATTTACCACTATCTCCGTAGTTAGAAAGTACTCTTGCGGATGGGTCATCAACGTCACATCCCTCCCATTCCTTGTTAGGCATCCAGTAGTCAACAATCATCTGTGACTGTCCGGGATAAAAACCTTCAAAGAGTTCTCTGTACATTAAGGATTCTTTTGTAAACGGATATGGATCCGGATACTTCATCCTAAGCGACTCAAACTCTGCATCAGTGTATTTTTCCTCTGCGTAGGCTTTGATGTAGTCCACCATGGAGTGGCCCACAGCGTCAGAGAACGCAGCCTTTTCACGCATAAGGATTGACTGTGGCAGATAGCCTCTGTCGAAAGCATGACGAAGCAGGTACTTGCCTTTTCCATACTTGTTAAGTTTCTTTTCAGGGTCAATAGACATTACATATTCAACGAAGTCTAGGTCGCCAAAAGGAACTCGGGCTTCCAGGGAGTTTACTGAAATACATCTGTCTGCGCGAAGAACATCGTACATGTGCAGCTCACGTATTCTCTTTGCCGCCTCCTGCTGGAAAGCTTCCGCAGACGGTGCAAAATCAGTGTATTTGTAACCAAACAGTTCGTCGGATATTTCTCCGGTAAGCAGAACCCTGATGTCTGTTGTTTCGTGAATCGCCTTGCACAGCAGATACATACCAACAGAAGCACGAATGGTAGTAATATCATATGTACCAAGGAGATGAACTACATCAGGAACTGCTGCGATTACATCTTCTCTGGTAATGATTATTTCGTGATGGTTACTTCCGATATAGTCGGCAACCTCTTTGGCGTATTTCAAGTCGATGGCATCCTCAGACATTCCGATTGCAAAGGTTTCAATAGGCTTTCCAAGGATTTTTGCGGAAACAGCACATACCAGTGATGAGTCAAGACCACCGGATAACAGGAAACCAACCGGTGCATCAGCATCAAGACGTTTTTCTATTCCTGCAACAAGCTTGTCATGAATCTTTTCAGCTATTTCTTCCATAGAATCATAAGAAACCTGAGCCACTGAAGTCATATCTCTGTAGCAGATAAATTCACCATCTTTATAGTAATGACCGGGAGGGAACGGCATGATCTTGCCGGCACATAACCCAACCAGATTTTTCGGCTCTGATGCAAAGAGTATTCCACCCTTTTCATCAAAACCATAATAAAGAGGTCTGATTCCGATCGGATCACGTGCCGCAATCATACTCCTGTTTCCTGAGTCATACAGGACCATAGCAAATTCAGCGTCAAGCATCTGAAACATATCCACGCCGTATTCGATAAACAGTGGAATAAGAATTTCACAGTCAGAATCGCTTTTGAAGGAGTACCCTTTCGACTCAAGCTCATTCTTCATCTTTCTGAATCCGTAGATTTCACCATTACAAATAACAGAATAATTATCCATCATAAAAGGCTGCATGCCGCTTTCGTTCAGCCCCATTATGGAAAGACGATGAAATCCCAGTATTGTCTTATCATCCGGCTGTATAATTCTATCCATGTCAGGTCCGCGGGACACAGTCTTCGCGAAACCTTCTTTAAATTCCTCTAGGGAAATAACTTCCCCTGAATAACCCATTATCGAACACATTTTTTCTCCTCCGTTACATATGTCTCATTCCATGGCCCCTATGCCATGGTTTTATCTGACGCCCAGCAGAATGTGACCACATGAAGGATATGGCCAGTCTGCCTTGGCAGTAATAGTTTCCAGTTCATCAATTACGATTCTAAGCTCGCACATACTTGCAAATACGCTCTTTCTGTACTGATGAGCCGCTTCAGTAATGTCTTCTAATCCCTTAGTTTCCATTATTGCAGCTTCAAGAGCGCCAACCTTTGCAAATGCTGATTTCAGTAAAGCACTGACCCTCTTTACAGTAGCAACTTCATACTCGCATTCGATGTCGTCACTGATCTGCTTCTTGGCAAGTACGGTATCAGCAAGCTTATGTGAGAAATTGCTTGCTGCAGGAAGAATATCCTTCTTTACCATTTCCAGCATTGTTAAAGCTTCAATGTTAATTACCTTACAGTAGTTGTCCAGAATAATCTCATATCTGGATTCCATTTCTTCTTTTGTGAATACCTTGTGAGAAGTGAACAGCTGAATGTTCTTTTCGTCAAGCCAGTAACCCATTGCGTCAGGGGTAGACTTCAGGTTCAGCAGGCCTCTTCTCT
Source organism: Eubacteriaceae bacterium (assembly GCA_028727785.1). Taxonomy (GTDB): domain Bacteria; phylum Bacillota; class Clostridia; order Peptostreptococcales; family Anaerovoracaceae; genus Senimuribacter. The sequence goes on from JAQYNQ010000033.1 coordinate 4,105, forward strand.
GAGCCTCTTCAACCCATGACTGGTCATAGCCGTCACCGTTGAAAATAATTCTCTTATGGTCTTTTATTGTCTTCTTGATCAAAGCGTTCAGAGCCTCTTCAAAATTCTCTGCACCTTCAAGTCTGTCAGCGTATGACTTCAGTGACTCAGCAACAATAGTATTTAATACAATGTTTGGACCTGACAGAGATAAGGATGATCCCAGCATACGGAATTCAAACTTGTTTCCTGTAAATGCAAATGGGGAAGTTCTGTTTCTGTCAGTTGAGTCCTTAGGGATTTTAGGAAGAATATGAACTCCTACCTTCAGGTGTTCCTTTTCTCCGTCACTGTAAGGAGTATCTGTCTCAATAGCCTTGAGAATTCTTTCCAGTTCGTCCCCAACATATATTGAAACTATTGCCGGAGGAGCCTCATTAGCACCCAGTCTGTGATCGTTTCCTGCAGATGCAGCTGAAATTCTCATTAAGTCCTGATAATCATCAACGGCCTTAATTACTGCACACAGGAACAGCAGGAACTGTGCGTTCTGTGAAGGAGTATCACCTGGGTCTAATAAGTTTACTCCGGTATTAGTGGACAAAGCCCAGTTGTTATGCTTACCGCTTCCGTTAACACCTGCAAAAGGTTTTTCGTGAAGCAGACATACCATATCGTGACGTTTTGCAACTTTCTGCATGATTTCCATAACCAGCTGGTTCTGGTCAACAGCAAGGTTAGTAGTTGTGAAAACCGGTGCAAGCTCATGCTGTGCAGGAGCAACTTCATTATGTTCTGTCTTTGCAAAGATTCCCAGCTTCCATAGTTCTTCATTGAGTTCCTTCATGAATGCCTGAACCTGAGGCTTGATTACTCCGAAATAATGGTCTTCAAGTTCCTGACCCTTTGGAGGTTTTGATCCGAAAAGAGTTCTTCCTGTGTAAATCAGGTCTTTTCTCTTATCAAAACTAGCCTTGTCGATAAGGAAGTATTCCTGTTCAGCACCAACTGTAGTTCTTACAGAAGTTACATTCTCATTTCCGTCAAACAGTTTCAGAATACGAAGAGCCTGCTTGTTAATAGCCTCCATTGAACGAAGCAGCGGAGTTTTCTTGTCTAAGGCTTCACCGCTGTATGAGCAGAAAACTGTAGGAATGCAAAGTACGCCATCCTTGATAAATGCGTATGATGAAGGGTCCCATTCAGTATAACCTCTTGCTTCGAAAGTTGCTCTTAATCCTCCTGAAGGGAAACTTGACGCATCAGGTTCGCCCTGTACAAGTTCCTTACCTGAGAAATCCATGATTATTTCACAGTCACCTGAAGGTGAAATAAAACTGTCGTGTTTTTCTGCAGTTACACCTGTCATTGGCTGGAACCAGTGAGTGAAGTGAGTTGCACCCTTTTCTACTGCCCAGTCCTTCATGGCATTAGCTACTACATTAGCTACATTTATGTCTAGCTTCTTTCCATTCTTAATAGTAAGCTGAAGTTTCTTGTAAATGTCCTTAGGCAATCTGTCTCTCATTGCTCTGTCATTGAAGACGTTCTCGCCAAATATTTCTGTTACCATACTCATATCTGATACCTCCTGTAACCAAATAAAAAAGGCAACGGATTCGTAAAGTCAGTTCTCCCTGACCTTGCGACACCGTTGCCGAATTACCTTATACAAATATTTGATTGGTCATCAAATCATCTTTGATGTGTTGGATTATACGGCAATAATTTCCTAATGTCAATAGTTTTTCTTATTTTTTTGTCATTTTCCACAAATCTATCCTCATATTTCTATTGACAACAACCTAAAATTAATATAAAATTCTAGTATAAATTTTAAAAATGCGAAGCAATGGCGCTTGAGACGGACTATATAGCATTTGGGTGTATAGCTGACCTCAGGTGCTTTTAATTTTTTCTAAAACTTACTAATAAATGAATTAATGAAACCTAAATATTACAGGAGGGAACAATATGTACAGCTATGAAGAATTACTTGACTACTTTGAGGAAGAAGATATTACATTTATCAGACTTGCCTTCTGCGATATCAAAGGTAATCTGAAAAACATGGCAATAATGAAAAGCGAACTGGAAGGAGCATTCAAATATGGAGTTTCCTTTGACGGTTCCGCCATTGATGGTTTTGGTGATGAGGCCAAGTCGGACTTATTCCTGAAACCTGATCCGTCAACCCTGACCATACTGCCTTGGCGGTCATTCGAGGGCAGAGTTGTCAGGATGTTCTGTGATATATATGATTCAGAAGGCAACCGCTTCAGTCCCGATGGCAGATATATTTTAAAACAGGCTGTACAGGCGGCTGCAGATAAAGGCATCACCTGTAATATAGGAGCTGAATTCGAATTTTATCTGTTTAAGACTGATGATGACGGAAAACCTACAATTATACCTATAGACAGTGCCGGATATTTTGACATAGCTCCTGATGACAAAGGCGAAAATATCAGGCGTGAAATCTGCTGCACCCTTTCCGAGATGGGAATCCAGCCGGAATGTTCACATCACGAGGAAGGTCCGGGGCAGCAGGAAATAGATTTCAAATTTGCCGACGCATTAAAGTCTGCAGATAACGCAATCACTTTTAAAAATGTAGTAAGAACAGTTGCAATGTCCAATGGTGTTCATGCCGACTTCTCGCCTAAACCGCTGCAGAACAAAAGCGGCAACGGTATGCACATTAACATTTCCATTAAATCTGATGATGGCAAAGACTATCAGGATATGTTTATGGCAGGCATTATGCACCACATTAAAGGCATTACAGCTTTCCTAAATCCTACAGAGGAATCATATGAAAGACTGGGAGGAAGAAAGGCTCCAAAATACATAAGCTGGTCTCACGAAAACAGATCACAGCTTATTCGTATTCCGGCCAGCAGGCAAGGTAAAAGATTTGAGCTAAGATCTGCAGATCCGTCTGCAAATCCGTATATTGCATTTGCGTTGCTCATCTATGCCGGCCTGGATGGAATAGAAAAACAAATAACTCTACCTATGTCCAGGGATGTCAACCTGTACGCTTCTCCAAATAGCATAACAGATGAGCTTGACTCTCTCCCAGACAGTCTTTCAGAAGCCAGAGCTTTAGCACTGGAAAGTGAACTTGTGCTAAGAACCATGCCGCAGGAGATAATAGATTCGCTATACTAACAGATTCGCTATACTAGGAGTGATACAAGATGAGATCATTAAATAAATCTTACACATGTATCGTTGCTTCTAAATCAGAAAAAAATGTCGATTCCCTTTCATCTATGCTTATACAGAACGGCTATACGAAGGTACTTGTAGCTGACAGTGCAAGCAGGATAAGAAGCATAGTAGCTGAGCGGGAGGTTGATATGATAATAGTAAACACCCCTCTCGTCGATGATTTCGGTACTAACCTGGCCATAGATATGGCAGAGAAGAATCTGGGCGTAGTGCTCCTGGTTAAAAGAGAAATGGTTGATCAGGTTTCATATAAAATGGAGCCCTATGGTGCAGTAACCTTAGGAAAACCGCTCATTAAGTCAGAGTTCGTGCAGTCACTCAATGTTATATCGGCCATGCTTCAGAAGATAAAACTGCTGGACAGGCAGAAAAAAACTCTGGAACATCATGTGAAGGAAATGAAGCTGATAACCAGAGCAAAATGCCTGTTAATTGAGCAGCTTGCGATGACAGAAGAAGAAGCACACAGATATATAGAAAAAACAGCAATGGACACCAGCAGAAAACGCGTCCACATTGCAGAAGACATTATTTCAACATACGAAAATTAATCCGGATAAAGAACCAAAGGGGGTATATTATGGATCAGCTGAACCAGCGAGGCCATGACGTTACAGTATTTGAAAGAGATGACCGGCTGGGCGGATTGCTTATGTACGGAATTCCAAACATGAAGCTGGAAAAAGACATTGTAAAACGTCGTACTGACCTTATGTTTGAAGAAGGAATCACCTTTGTTACAGGTCAGAATGGTGCAGATAAAAAATTTGTCAAGAAAGTCTGCACCGGCGCCAAGAAACCACGTGGCTGTAAATCAGTTGTTCAGCAGAACGCAGCAATATCAAAGCTTCCGAAGACGATTACAAAACAAGTGCAGACAAAGTCTTCGCTGCAGGTGACAGCCGTCGCGGACAGTCCCTTGTAGTATGGGCTATTCACGAAGGTCGTGAGGCTGCAAGAGCTGTTGATAAGTATCTCATGGGATATACAAATATGAATTATTAATTTAATATTTTTTAGAAAATACTGCCAGCTCGTAGGAAAAGACCTCCGGGCTTGAAGTCGTTAATAAAGTCGTTAATAAAGTTGTTATTAAAATTTTATAATAAAGAGGTGAAATCAATGACGAAGTACATTTTTGTTACAGGCGGAGTAGTCTCCGGACTCGGAAAAGGAATCACAGCGGCATCTCTTGGTCGCCTTCTGAAAACTAAAGGGCTCAAGGTGGCTGCACAGAAGCTGGACCCATATATCAACGTAGACCCGGGTACCATGAGTCCCTACCAGCACGGTGAAGTATATGTTACCAATGACGGTGCAGAAACCGACCTTGACTTAGGTCACTATGAGAGATTTATCGATGAAGATTTAAACAAGTTTTCCAACCTTACCACAGGTAAAGTGTACTGGAATGTTCTGAACAAAGAACGAAGAGGCGAATACCTGGGTTCAACAGTTCAGGTAATTCCTCATATCACAAATGAAATCAAAGATTTTGTATACCGGGTGGGCAAAACCACTGATGCCGATGTAGTAATTACTGAAATCGGCGGAACTACAGGCGACATAGAATCACAGCCCTTCCTTGAAGCTGTACGTCAGATTTCCCTGGAAGTAGGCAGTGAAAACAGTCTGTTCATCCATGTTACACTGGTTCCTTTCCTGAGTGGTTCTGACGAACATAAATCAAAACCTACTCAGCACTCCGTGCGTGAACTTCAGGGTATGGGAATCAAACCTGATATCATTGTCCTTCGCTGCGACAAACCCCTTGAGGACTCTATTTTCAAGAAAATTTCAATGTTCTGTAACGTAAAAGAGGACTGTGTTTTCGAAAATCTGACACTGCCTGTTCTCTATGAGGCACCATTAATGCTTGAAAATTCCGGTTTTTCTGAGATTGTCTGCCGTGAGCTGGGAATTCAGGCACCTGCTGCTGATCTTACTGAATGGACTCAGATGGTAGATAACATTAAGTCCCCTGCTCATGAAGTCACTATCGGACTTGTAGGTAAATATGTTGCACTTCACGATGCATATCTGTCTGTGGCTGAAGCACTTCGCCATGCAGGGTATTATCATAAGGCAAAGGTAAATATTCAATGGATAGACTCAGAAACCATTACTGCAGACAACGCTTCAGAAGTACTGGGCGGCGTGGACGGAATCATCGTTCCGGGAGGTTTTGGTGACAGAGGTGTAGAAGGAATGATTACTGCCGCACGTTATGCACGTGAGAATAAGGTGCCATACTTCGGTATCTGCCTGGGAATGCAGATTGCTGTTATTGAATATGCAAGAAATGTACTTGGATACAAGGATGCAAACTCCGGTGAGTTCGATGAAAGATGTGAGCACAAGGTGATAGAATTTGTTCCGGGACAGAGCAACGATATTGATAAGGGAGGTACTCTTCGTCTAGGTGCTTATCCTTGTATTATTGCAGAAGGCACAACTATGGAACGCTGTTATGAGGCACGTGAAATCAGTGAACGTCACCGTCACAGATACGAATTCAACAATGACTACAGAGATGCCTTTGTTGAAGCGGGACTTACTCTTTCAGGAATGTCTCCTGACGGAAAACTGGTGGAAACTGTTGAAATCACTGATCGTGACTTCCATGTCGGTGTTCAGTATCACCCAGAATTCAAGAGCCGTCCTAACAGGCCTCACCCACTTTTCAAAGGCTTTATAAAAGCTGCTTTAAAAATGTAAAAGAATATGCTATAATATATTGTTATTTTGTGAAATTAATATGTTTTGACATGTGAAAGGTATAAGGAGGGAGACTGTGATGCAGGAATACAAACCATTTAAAGAAGGAAAAGTCAGAGAGGTATACGATGTTGGAGACAGCGTGGTAATCGTGGCAACAGACAGAATTTCAGCTTTTGATAACATTCTGAAGAACAAGATTACTGATAAGGGTGCTATCCTGACTCAGATGTCTCGTTTCTGGTTTGACTTTACAAAAGACGTTGTAAAGAATCATATGATTTCAGTTGACGTTAAAGATATGCCTGAGTTTTTCAGAGCTGAACGTTTTGACGGAAACAGCATGATGTGTAAGAAACTTGAAATGCTTCCCGTTGAATGTGTAGTAAGAGGATATCTTGCAGGAAGCGGCTGGGCAAGCTATCAGGAAGACAGAACTTCCGGCGGAATCAAGCTGCCTGAGGGTCTGGTTGAATCAGACAAGCTGCCTGAACCGATATACACACCTAGCACTAAGGCTGAACTTGGCGATCACGATGAGAACATTACATTCGAACAGTCAGTGGATGTTCTTGAAAAGATTTACCCGGGCAAAGGGGAAGAATATGCATCGAAGATCAGAGATTACACTATTGCTCTTTACAAGAAATGTGAAGAATATGCTCTTTCAAAAGGCATTATTATTGCAGATACTAAGTTTGAATTCGGACTTGATGAAAATGGTGAAATTGTACTGGGAGATGAAATGCTTACACCTGACAGTTCAAGATTCTGGCCTGTTGACGGCTACAAGCCGGGACAGGGACAGCCATCATTTGACAAGCAGTTTGTAAGAGACTGGCTGACTGCAAATCCGGACAACGATTTTCTTCTTCCTGAAGAGGTTGTGGAGAAAACAGTTGCTAAATATAAAGAAGCTTTTGAATTGCTGACAGGCAAAGAATTCGTCAGATAATAAGGGAGGAAAATATGTCAAATTGCGCAATCGTAGGTATTAACTGGGGTGACGAAGGTAAAGGCCGTATGGTGGACCTTCTGACTGAAGATTATGACGTGGTAGTAAGATTCCAGGGAGGAGGAAACGCAGGTCACACAATCGTTACTGATCAGGGAAAATTTGCACTTCATTTACTTCCTTCAGGAATATTCAGAGATGGAGTAATCAATATTCTTGGAAACGGTGTTGCTGTTGACCCTGAAAATCTGCTTGATGAAATCAAACAGGTAACTGATAAGGGTGTAAAAATTGACAGCAGCAATCTGAAAATCAGTGACAGAGCATCTATTCTGATGCCATGGCACAGAGATTTAGACGGACTGGAAGAAGCTCGTCTTGCAGACAAGAAGTACGGCTCAACCAAGCAGGGAATCGCTCCTTTCTACTCAGACAAATATCAGAAGAAGACTATTCTTGCAGGAGAACTTCTGTACAGAGAGGACGCAAAAGCTCATCTTCTTGACATTATGGAATGGAAAAACCTGATTCTGACTAAGGTATACGGTGCAGAACCTTATACTGAAGAAATGATTGACCAGTGGCTGGACGATTACGCTGAGAGAATCAAACCTTTCATCTGTGACACAGGTTCTCTTCTTAAGGAAGCAAACGAAGCAGGAAAGAAAATTATGTTTGAAGCACAGCTTGGTTCACTTCGTGACCTTGATTACGGTATTTATCCATATACTACTTCTTCAAACACTACTGCTGCTTTTGCACCAATCGGTTCAGGATATCCCGGAGCTAAGATTGATAGAATTCTCGGCGTAGTTAAGGCTTACTCAACATGTGTAGGAGAAGGACCTTTTGTATGCGAAATGTTTGGCGAAGAAGCTGAGAAGCTTCGTCAGGAAGGTGCCGAATACGGTGCAAAAACCGGTCGTCCTCGTAGAGTCGGACCTATTGACATCGTCGCTACATCTTACGGAATTGAGGTCCAGGCTGCTACTGAAATCGCTCTTACTAAGCTTGATGTTCTCAGCTATCTGGACAAGATTCCTGTATGTACAGCTTATATGCTTAACGATGAAAAAATCACTCGTTTCCCATTCACAGCTGCTCAGTACAGAGCTACTCCTGTTATTGAATACCTTGACGGATGGAAGACAGATATCAGCGGAATCAGAGAATGGAATGATCTTCCTAAGGAAGCTCAGGCTTATGTAGAATATATTGAAAAAGCAGTTAACTGCCCTATCACTTACGTTTCAGTGGGACCTGAAAGAGAAAGCATTATTATTAGAAAATAGTAGGAGGAATTACCGGAAATGACTAACGAATACGTATCACCACTATCAACCAGATATGCATCAAAGTATATGAGAGAGCTTTTTTCCTCCGATACCAGATATAAAACCTGGAGAAAGCTCTGGATTTCCCTTGCTGAAGCTGAAATGAAGCTGGGTCTTCCAATTACTGAGGAACAGGTCAACGACCTGAAGGCTCACATTGACGAAATTGATTATGATGTAGTAGCAAAGCGTGAAAAGGAGGTAAGACATGACGTAATGGCTCATGTTTATGCTTACGGTCAGGTTGCACCAAGTGCTGCAGGTATCATCCACCTTGGCGCTACAAGCTGCTATGTTACTGATAACGCAGACATCGTTATCTACAGAGATGCCTTAAGATACATCAGAAAAGAACTTCTTGTTGTTCTTGCAAATCTTGCAAAGTTTGCTGAAGAGTACAAGGCTATGCCAACTTTAGGATATACTCATTATCAGCCCGCACAGCTTGTTACTGTAGGCAAGAGAGCCACTCTGTGGATGCAGGATCTGTTCGCTGACCTTGAAGAGATCGACTTCGTATTAGACAGCTTTAAATTCTTAGGCTGCCGTGGAACTACAGGTACTGAGGCAAGCTTCATGGAACTGTTTGACGGTGACGAAGAAAAAATTGACAAGATGAATGAAATGATTGCGTCTGATTTCGGCTTCGATAAGAGATACTATGTATGCGGACAGACTTATCCAAGAAAGACTGACAGCAGAATTCTTAACTGTCTGTCATCTATTGCTCAGAGCTGCTACAGAATGGCTAACGACATTCGTCTTCTTCAGCACGACAGACAGGTTGAAGAACCATTTGAAAAGAACCAGATCGGATCATCAGCAATGGCTTACAAGCGCAACCCGATGCGAAGTGAAAGAATCTGCTCACTTGCAAGATATCTTATGTCAGATGCTTCAAATGCGGCTATGACTGCTTCTGTCCAGTGGCTTGAAAGAACTCTTGATGACTCTGCAAACAGACGCATTTCAATGCCTGAAGGCTTCCTCTGCGCAGATGCTATCATCCGCCTTGCTCAAAACGTAACTGACGGCCTTCACGTAAACGAAAAGATTGTAGAAAAGACTGTTGATGAATATCTTCCATTCATTGCAACAGAAAACCTGATGATGGAAGCTGTTAAACGTGGCGGAGACAGACAGGAAATCCACGAAATCATCCGCTCATGCTCCATGGAGGCAACTGCTAACATGAAGAACGGACTTCCTTGCAATCTGTTAGAATTATTAAGCCAGGTCAAGGAATTCGGTCTGACTCTTGAAGAGATGAAAGAACTTCTGTCAGCTGAAAAGTACATCGGCCGCTGCCCTCAGCAGGTTGATGCCTTCCTTGAAGTTGTAAAGCCTGTTATCGCAGGCATCGACAGCTGCTCAGCTGAAATCAATCTGTAAGACATAAGAAAACAGGGCTGTTGCATTAGTGTTTCATTTCACTAATGCTACATGCCCTTATTTTTATGAGAAAACTGAGTTTCTGTGGCTATGAGCTGTGCGTGGTTTTCTTCAGATGCTTTTTCAGAGGCTGACTCTTCGCGCCATGTTTGCCTCTGAAACTGAATCAATCATGGCGCGTGGATTGGCCAGGCGCCATGTTTGCCTCTGAAATGACATCAATCATGGCGCGCAGATTGGCTCAGGCGCCATGTTTGACTCTGAAACTGGATCAATCATGGCGCGCGGATTGGCCAGGCGCCATGTTTGCCTCTGAAATAACATCAATCATGGCGCGTGGATTGGCGAAGTGCCATGTTTGCCTCTGAAATAACATCAATCATGGCGCGCAGTTCGGCCAGGCG
>JAQYNQ010000034.1 GCA_028727785.1 Eubacteriaceae bacterium
ATGTAGCATAATTATCACCTCTTGACTTTATCATAAACCATATGTCAAGAGAATGCAGTATTATTTTGGATTGCTATAAATATTTCATCAGAGAAATGAATATATTCGACTTGTGTATCAATCAGCAGAAGTTTTACACCCAATTCCATAAATTCGCTTATAAGACCAATATGATCAGGATGGTAATGTGTTGCCAAGACATAAGTAATATCACTGATTTTTATGTTGTGCTCTTTAATCGCCCTATAAAATGCAGGCAATGTTCCTGCATAGTCAGTATCGATAAGCAAATTACCGCTTATTCCATGAATAAAAAATGTATTTGTATTGCCGTATTTTAACTTACTTACCACAAACACCACCTCCGCTTATTCCAGTTTTGTTTACTCCAAGTCTTCAAGAACACTTTCATAGTCCTTTACAAAATACTTGATGTTTTTACAACCTTTTTGAAGAATTGTGTGTCCTTCAGCTTCCAGCTTTTCTTTCTGTGCTTCTACACCACCGGGATATTTTTCATTTAGCTCGCCATTTGCTTTTAATGTTCTCCAATACGGTGTTTCATCATTGGAGCGTTGGTAGCTTGCCCACGCAGCAATGGAAACAAAAATACCTGCCGTAATAGGCTCTGTAAAATCTGCTCCATTTAGTTTTGCAAGATGCTCTCGTATTTTGCCAACAGTAATTACTCTGCCACAAGGAATTTGTTTCATTACCTTGTCATAGTCAATCGGTGGAGCAAAGTACATTTTATTTCCACCATATTTCTCAATACTTTTTTCATCTGTAATAATCTGAAACTTTGGCATATCTTTGCTATCATGCAACATAGCATTAAAATCCTTTTTATTTTCATTAGCCATATCTGCCACCTCCTCCTTTAAAAATAAGCATTTAAACACTTCTATGCAATGAGACAGTTTTAAAAATTTTCAATAAATTATACAGTGACTCAACCTTTTCAGTCTATTGCTTTGATTATATCATGACATCAGTTATTCCGCATTAGGATTTAAAAAATGCGGAACATTTTCGCTCCGCACCTTTCTCACACATATATCAGTTCTCTTATCACAATCTCCTCCGCCGCACTCCGCACATTATTCATAAGTCCTACCCACTTCATCTGATTGCTCGCCTTTAATTCTTCTGTAATCCCTGCACCAGCTTTCATCTGCTCCACAAGAAGCTCCATTCTCTCATAACATTCCTTATCAACCTCATGCAGGTACTCATTTAATTTTCCTTCCATGAGAAGCCTGATATATTCTAATCTGCGGTGGGTTTTCAAATACTCCCACCGCATCCGTCCATATCTTCCAATCTCATAGTGTGTCCCCTCCGGCAATACTAAATCCGGATAATATAATCCGTCAGCCTCAAGTGTATACCCTATTCCGTTTTCTCCAATGATATGGTTTTCCATAATCTGCTCCTATCTGCCACCTCTGTCACTCCTATAATAGTGGCTCTGCCTGTTGTTTTCTCGCTCCTTTACTTCCATTTGCTTCTGCTGTAACCTTGCCCTAAAGCTATCCGACTCTGCCTTATTTCCGGTCTTCTGTTCCCATCTTGTAACTGCCGACTGATAATCGCTGTATTCAGCTTTGGAAGCTCTGTATTCAGCTAAGAACTCCTTTACATTCTTATAGCCATAACCCTGCACAATACTTGAGAGATACTGCTTCATACTGACTATTTGCATTTTTAACTGCTCTGCCTGTTCCTGAAGCTTATTGCGCTGTTTTCCTTTGAAGATACCCTTTGTTCCGGCAATCTCCTTCTCAACACTGGCAAGCTGTTGCTCCCTTTGATAAATGGCTGTATTCTGCTTCTCCAGCTTGCTATAAATATCCGCAAGTCTCAGATATTTGGAAGCAAGCTCAGACTTCTTTGGCATTTCCGGTATCGGTTCACTTTTCGCCATCACAGGCTCATTGACTGCCTGAACCTTCGTCTGCTCTGGTTCTGACTTTGCAAACGCTTCCGTAACCTTATCAGCCTTTTCCAAAGCCATTTTAAGCACCTTACTAATCAGAAGCTCCAAAGCATATATTGCCGTCATAATCAGGCTTTTAAACAGTGCCGGATTTCTCCCTGACTTCTGAATGGAAGCCTTTGCTTTCCGTGCGATTTCACTCTGCTTCACTTCCAGAATCTGTTTCTCCGGCACACCACTCACTAATGCCCTGTCCACCGTCTGGTTCCACATGGTACGAACCCGATTGTCCGCTTCTATCTGCTCTGCTTTCGGATTGTTTTTGCCAACCTTCTTCATGGGCAGATACACACCATTCTTATCAAACACTTTCAGCTTCTCCTCGTCATCCCGCACATAAATATTGATAAGGTCTGTATAGGAACGCTTTGCTTCATTAAGGAAACTGTCGCACTTAAATCGGCTGTCCTTGATGGTAAAAATATTGCGCTCATACACCTCTCCCTTGGGAATGATTCTACAGCCACAACGAAGCTGTCCGGCTTCATCCAATATCTCTTTTTTGGTACGTACATGCTTTCCGGTTTCATCATAAAACATGTTCCTTGTGGCAATCTTCTCCATAGGCTCATCAAGTAGCCTTCGCTCAGAAAAGATAAGATGAATATGATAATTGGTCTTGCGTTTGTTGTGGTGCAGGGCAGCGATACACTCCACATCGTAATTCTGTTTAAAGTGTTCCGTGAACAATTTCAGCAGCTTGTCCGGCTCATAATCCACAAAGCTTTCCGGCAGTGCAATGATCAGTTCTCTTGCTTCAATGCACTTGCCTTCCGTTCCGCTTTTCTTAAACTCCTCCTGATTGCACTTGGCAAGTTCCGTCCAAAATTTACGGTCAGTTGTTTCATAAACTGCGTACAAATTTTCCTGCCTTGCGT
>JAQYNQ010000035.1 GCA_028727785.1 Eubacteriaceae bacterium
CCATGATTGATTCAATTTCAGAGGCAAACATGGCGCCTGGCCAATCCACGCGCCATGATTGATTCAATTTCAGAGGTAAACATGGCGCCTGTATAGAATTTGAAGACTATTAATATGCAGAGAAGAATACTGACAGTGGAGGGAAAGGTATGATGATATGAAATGCATAATCAGATGATTTTGATGCTGTAAAAAGAATCACATATAACACGATTACCGAGATTTATCCTTATTATCATGCGTAACTTGTGGTTGATTTCTTTCTTGCTCATCATAATGATAAAAGCATCAGAAAATATTGGCAACGGAAATATATCTGGATTCATCCTTGCTTGCAAATGCTATGCATCTTAAAGGTGAGTATGCAACAGTTGAAGCAAATGAGATTGCTTCTGAAAAGTGGAGGTGTGCTTTGCTATGATTTGATGAAAAAAACTGTAACACAAGAAGAAAAAATAAGCTACCTGTTTACCTTTCTAAGGAGAAAATAATCTGTGTGATAGCGGATTTCATCTGTGTTTAAACGCTTCATATTCTGTATGCGGTTTTGAAAGAAGGGGATCGGAGATACAAAGCCATCTGTACCTTTTTCCACTTCTACTGTGAGAACCGTTTCGTTTTTTACTGCATCGACCCCGGGATAATAGGGTTCAAAGGCATATTTTTCTGCCACAGTGTCTACTGTCAGCGTACCGAGAAGAATATCCTGAAAACTTAGTTCGTAAATTTCAACCATATCATCAATTATATTATTTATATTATTTGTATTCATTTTTTAATCACTACCGTTTCGTATACTCTGAGACACGAGATTCTCGTCAGCAAGTTATTCATTGCATTGACAGAAAATTTCGTAAGAAAAATGGCGGATAAGATCCTCGAAACTGCCGACACAAGTGTCATAACCGGCGAAACACAAGATAAACGGCTGTTTTGCGTATACCAGAGCTACATCGTTAGAAAGCTCCTCATCCTCACCTGTTTTATGAGCAATTTTAACTGACAGATCTTCAATCTGGCCCGGAATCTTGTGATTTATCTGCTGTAACAGAAGAACATCCTCAATATCCTTGGAAACTTCATAGTTTACAAAACTTCTTTCGTAAACTTTTTCAAGCAGTGACCCGATTTCGGACAATTCAATATAATTAGATAATCCCTTTTCTGCAGCTTCCATGTCAAAGAGAAGACGATTCAGCCTAGTGCCTTTAAGGCCTATTCTCAGAAATTCTTCCTGAAATCTTGCAATGCCGAAGCGATTTATCAAAACATTTGTTGCCGTGTTATCACTTATTGAAATCATAAGTCGGCACAAAGTGCGTACATCTACAACCGGCTCGTCGGTAAAAAGAGTAAGAGCTCCGCAAATAGGCACTTTATCCATATGAGTAACCTTGATTTTTTCATCCATAGAAGCCGCGCCTTCATGACACCATTTTTCTATGCACATGAAAACAGGCAGCTTAATAACACTGGCAGCATAGAAAGCCTCATGCTCGTGATATCCCGCCTCAGCACCTGTGACCAGGTTTTTATAGTAAAAACCCACATGTCCCAGCTGTTCACCAAGCTTTTTCAATATTCTGCATTCTAATTCCTGATTCATATGTTTTCCTTTCTCCTTACAGATTTCCCAAGGCATGAATTAATTATTTTATCATCTTTAAGCGCAATTCTTCCCCCAATAAGAACGTAATCAAAACCCACAGGAGGAATCTGCCCATTTTCATAGGTCGCACAATCGCGAACTTTTTCCAAATCAAAAATTACAATATCTGCATCGCTGCCGGGCAGCAGGTTACCCTTGCCAGTCAGATTCAATCTGTCTGCAGCCATAGTCGACATTTTATTTATCCCTTCTGCAAGAGAAACCTTCCCTGTTCTTATATAGTCGGAAATAAATCTTGCAAAAGAGCCCGAGGCCCTCGGGTGTCCTTTTCCTTCGGTTCTGATACCGTCACTTCCAAGCATAACAAGAGGTGACATCAAAGCAAGATCAATTTCATCAGCCCTCATAAAATGGCCTACAGTACCTGTATAGGGAGCATTCTGCCTCAACTCATCAAAAATTTCCTTAGTGCATCTCTGACCTGCATATTTGCCGTTGACGATAAGAATATTGTCATAATCTGAACGGTAGCTTTCAAGAAAACCATCATCATAAGTTGTCTCCCCGATTCCCGTGCTAAAAGCTGTGTAGGGATAACAGTCACAAAGAACATCGATTCCTTCGTTTCTATGCTGCTCAATTATTGAAAGTAGCCTGCGCATCTGTCCGTATCCGCCCATGCTTCCAATGTGAGAAAACTGAACGCGAACTCCGGCACTCTTCCCTATATCACATAGTTCCTCTGCTGCTGCAAAAACACCATCCACATCTGCCCGGACATGAGCTGCAACAAGCTTGTCTCCATTACGGCAAAGCTGTGCCAGAGCAAGAATTTCCTCTTTTGTTGTGCCCGGGACATACTTCAGCCCGAAAGATATGCCTAAACAGCCTTTGCTAAGATAATATAGTGCATCGGCAGACATTTGAGATATAGTGGGTTTTGATACCGGGAGATATTTATCCTGGGGACAGTGTAGATTGCGAAGCCAGGTGTGGCCTACAAGAAGCCCCAGGTTTACAGGCGCCCCGTTGGTATCAATATAATCCAGAAGTTCCTCCGGATCGCAGGAGTTGCTGCCGCAGTTGCCTCCAACGTCAAGGGTTACACCCATGTGCAGTGCCGACAAAAGCATGCTGTTTTCCCATACGCCGCGCCGGCTGTCAAAACCGTCTTCGTGCATGTGTATATCTATAAATCCGGGTGAAACAATTTTTCCGGCAGCATCAATAATTTGAGCATTCCGGATGTGGTCAGGGACATCACCGACATGATGTATTTTCCCATCAGATATTATTATGTCGGTTATCTTATCAAGATTCTGTTTCGGATCAACAACGCGTCCGTTCTTTATAACTGTAGTTTTCAAAGTTTTTTCCTCAATTTTTTTCTAGTGCAGCAATACAGCTGATTTAATATTAACACCTAAACCCTTACGTTGCAAGGATTTGAGGGTTCGGACCGGAGCTCTGATAAAGAGCTCGAAAAAAATTGAAAGAAGTAGTTGACATACGGTCTGTTATGCGATATACTGAATAAGCTGTCGCGGTGATACCGCACGGCAAAGTGAT
>JAQYNQ010000036.1 GCA_028727785.1 Eubacteriaceae bacterium
AAGTATTACAAGGGATACTATAAGGGATATTATTCAAAATACTACGGAAACGAAGAATAGAGAGTAAAGGGAAAACCTCGGCCGATGTTGACAATATATGGATGAAGATATATAATTTGAAATAGTACGGACGCTATTTGAGAACGACTACCAGATACATAATTATAGATTTTCTAAGACGGTAGGCGTTAGGCCTGCCGTCTTTTTATGAGACTATTATGGCCCCTTGCCGTGATATATAAGGACAAAAAGTTATTGCTAGTTTATTTATGAGAAAGGTACAGAGATGAGAAAATTATTAAGCGTAATTCTTTCATTGGCGTTAGTAGCATGCATGATGCCTAGTATGGTATTTGCTGCAGACGTAACAGGTATGGGTTATACTGTTAACGTTAATCCGGATACCGGAAAAAGTGTGCTGACTTCAGCAGAGGATCAGTTCGGCATCTTCAGCGATGTGAAGACTTTCGATGCTATTAAGGTTAATGGAACATTTAATGGAAAAGCAGTAAATGCTAATGTTACAAAGACTAAGGATGCAGTTACAGTTGAACCTGTAGCAGCTGAAGATAAGGATGCTGCAGTTGCTGTAGTTGAGGCAATCAAGCTGCTAATTCAGGATAAGAACGCAGGCGGAGCAGGTGAAGAACTGCTTGCTGTTGAAGGCGCGTATGTTCAGATTGGAGACAAGAAGGCTGTTGTAATTAATGACGGCACTAATAAATACAAGATTGAAGACGTCGCACCAATTGACGGATGCAAGGTATTCATTCCTGAAGGTACATATCAGGCGAAGGGATATTCAGTAACTTTTGACTGCGACTTCACTATTACATCTGACCTTAAAATTGAAGGTTTCACAGGAAATGTTGAAGAAGGCGTTACAGTAGCAAATGTTCAGAAGCTGGCTAACGCTGCAATCGATGCTGCTGTAAAGGCAGGTAACACAGTAAATGTTGATGTAGAGTCAAGCAAAGAAATCTACAAGGGAACAACAGTAGATGGTAAACGCAATGAGAAAACTACTACAACAGTTATTGACAAGAAGACAAATGTGACAACTGTTACTGTTGTTAAGAAAGACAGATACGGTAAGGTTATCTACGACAGAAAATCTGTAACTACAGTAAATGCTGCAGGACAGAAGGTTACAACAAGAACAGGTACAATCAACGGAACTCAGAAGAAGCCTATCACTGTAAAATCAACATGGGTAAACGGAAAGAAAACCAGTGCCACTGCAACTGTTGTTTCCGACAACAGAACTGCTCCTTTCAAGGCTTCCGATGTTGCAAACATCACTGAAGTAGCAGGAACAAAGTATGTAACTATCACTGCTTATGCAAAGACAACAACAGGAAAGACTGCCTATACTGTAAAGGCTAAGGCTAATGAACTTCAGGCAAAGAAGGTTCTTTCAATTGTTCGTCTGACAACTACAGGCAAGAAGAGACTGGTAAATTCAACTAGGTATAACACTGTAAGCCCTGGTACTGCTGTTGTATCATTAGCAACAACAACAGGAAGCAAGTATGAACTTATTAACCAGACAGAGATGTCCGGTTTAGTAAGCAACATTAAGAAATGGACTATTTCAACTCCTTCCAAGGTTACTGTCAGAAAGGGCAGAACTGCAAAAATGTCCCTGAGAACTACAGTAAGTTGGGATAACATTAAGAGTGTTTCCTTCTACTCAGGAAGAAAATCAGTTGCAACTGTAACTAAGTCAAAAACAGGTAAATACGGTATTATCAAGGGAAGAAAAGCAGGTAAGGCTACAATCAGAATGGTTGTAACTTACAAGAACAATGCTAAGAAGACAGTTTACACTTATGTAACTGTAAAATAAAAGAAATATGAAGAAGTCTTCCCATTGGCTTCTGGGGAGACTTCTTTCATGAATATAATTCAGAATACACTATATTAAATCGACAACATTGTATTAGCAGCGAAGGACTTGGCAAATGAAGCGTTTTAGACTAGAACATTGGATGATTGTAACTATTTATTTAATAGCATATGACATGGCGGCAGTAGCTTTTTCCTACTTTGCGGCCTTGTTTTTGCGTTTTGACTGCGTATTCAGCAGGATACCGGAGGAGTATTTCAGTGAGTATCTGAAGTTTCTGCCGGTGAGTATGCTGATAACTGTAGTCATTTTTCATTTGTTCAAGCTTTACAGGAGTATATGGAGATTTGCAAGCTACAGTGAACTGTACAGGATTACTATTGCATCTCTTCTAATTGCAGTTATTAACACTGTTTCTATGACATTAATACTTGGCAGAATGCCTGTATCATACTATTTCTTCGGCGCGGTGCTCCAGTTTATTCTTACAGTGGGAATAAGATTTGCATATAGATTCGTTTTGTTAATCCGCAGCAGAAAACCTCTGGCGGATGATCACAAGCGGGTAATGGTTATAGGTGCGGGTAACGGAGGACTGAGTCTTATCAGGGACATTAATCACCGCAGCAAGCATCATGACTGTGATAAGGTGTGCTGTATTATTGATGATAACTCAAACAAATGGGGCAGATTCATTGAAGGTGTAAAGGTAGTCGGCGGAAGGGAGAAGATTATCAGTGCATGTGAAGAGTATCACATTGATAAGATTTACTTTGCTATTCCAAGTGCACCTTTTAAGGAAAAGGCTGAGGTTCTGAAAATCTGCAGTGAGACAGGCTGTGAGCTTAAGCAGATTCCGGGCATGTATCAGTTTGCAGAGGGAGATGTCTCTGTAAGTGACATGAAGAATGTAGATGTAGAGGACCTGCTGGGAAGAGACCCTATTACTATTAACTCTAAGGAAGTTGAAGAATTTATTGCAGGCAAGGTGATCATGGTTACCGGGGGCGGCGGATCCATCGGTTCTGAGCTCTGCAGACAGATTGCTGACAGAAAGCCTGAAAAGCTTGTTATATTTGAAATATATGAAAATAATGCTTATGACATTCAGCAGGAGCTTAGGAGAACTCATCCTGAACTGGATTTACACGTTATTATAGGTTCTGTAAGGGATACAGCCAAGCTGTGGGAGGTATTCGGAGAATACAGACCTGATGTTGTATATCATGCGGCTGCTCACAAGCATGTGCCTCTAATGGAGTATAGTCCATGTGAGGCAATAAAAAATAACACAGTTGGCACATATAAGACTGCTTATGCGGCAATTTGTCACGGCTGTGAAAGATTCGTTCTGATTTCTACTGACAAAGCGGTTAACCCTACGAATATTATGGGTGCATCCAAGAGACTGTGTGAAATGATAATTCAGTCCTTTGATTATAAGGTAAAAAGCGGCACAGCGGTAGAAATTCCGCCGCTGTTTACGGAATGGATGTCTGAGCTGAAAGTAGATGACAAACCAATAGAGGTGGCACTGGAAAATGCAAGAACTGAGTTCGTTGCAGTAAGATTCGGTAATGTATTAGGGTCAAACGGGTCTGTAATTCCTCTGTTTAAGAGACAGATTGCAGAGGGTGGCCCGGTAACAGTAACTCACCCTGATATTATCAGATACTTTATGACTATACCTGAAGCAGTTAATCTGGTGCTTCAGGCAGGCACATATGCAAGAGGAGGAGATATCTTCGTACTTGATATGGGTGATCCTGTAAAAATTGTGGACCTGGCAACTAACCTGATCAGGCTATCCGGTCTGAAACCGGGAAAGGATGTCGACATTATTTTCACCGGCCTGAGACCCGGGGAAAAGCTGTTCGAAGAAAAGCTTATGGCTGAAGAAGGACTTCAGACTACAAATAACAAACTGATTTTCATAGGAAAGCCTATTGATTTCGATATGG
>JAQYNQ010000037.1 GCA_028727785.1 Eubacteriaceae bacterium
CATTTCCGATGAATCCGGAAATGCTTCCTTCTGCTGTCAGTGGATCGCTATCATATACCTTAGTTGCACTTGGTGTTACAACGGTCAGTGTTGCTGGTGTAATTGAAATGCTTCCATCTACATACTTGATGTTCAGCTTGGAAGTTACGTCTTCGCGCTGAGCATTCTTGATTACCAGAGTATCGCAGTTTGCTGGAACTGTTCCATCTGCTACATGAGTTGCTGTATCATCTGATGTTGCTGTCTCTAGGGTATATCCCTTTGGCAGCGTGCTTACTGATACTGTTGCTCCATGTGACTGACCGTCATATGTGAATGTTCCACCTGTTGTTGTTACTGTGATTTCACCCGCATATTCAGTTACTTCCAGTGTTCCGATTGACTCACTGATTGTGTAGTCAGTTTCTGTAGCTGTGCCATCCCATGTGATGCTGTAAGTGTTCTTACTTGAGTCAACTGCTGTCTGAGATCCTGTTGTCTTAAATGTTGCTTTTTCTCCATTTACAAATCCGGTAATTGTTCCGGCTGCTGTCAGCGGAGTTCCGTCATATACCTTGCTTGCACTTGGTGTTGTTACAGTAAGTGTTGCCGGGTTGATTGTAATGCTTCCATCTACATATCTGATGTTCAGCTTGGAAGTTACATCTACTCCCTGAGCATTCTTAATTACCAGAGTGTCGCAGTCTGCTGTAACTGTTCCATCTGCCACATGAGTTGCTGTATCATTAGATACTGCTGTCTCAAGAGTATATCCCTTTGGCAGCGTGCTTACTGATACTGTTGCTCCATGTGCCTTACCGTCGTATGTAAATTCTCCGCCTGTTGTTGTTACAACTATTTCATCAGTATTTTCTGTTACTGTCAGTGTTCCTACTGACTCGCTGATTGTGTAGTCACTTTCTACTGCAGTTTTATCCCATGTGATGCTGTAAGTGTTGTCACTTGAATCAACTTCTGTCTGACTTCCTGTTGTTGCAAATGTTGCTGTTTCTCCATTTACAAATCCGTTAATTGTTCCTGCCTTTGTTAATGGTTCTCCATCATATACCTTGCTTGCATCAGGTGTTGATACAGTAAGTGTTGCAGGCTTGATTATAATGCTTCCGTCTACACGTTTAATATTCAGGTTTGCAGTTACATCTTCACCCTTCGTATTCTTGATTACAAGAGTATCACAGTTTGCTGTAACTGTTCCTTCTGCTACATGAGTTGCTTTATCGTTAGATGTTGCTGTCTCAAGTGTATATCCCTTTGGCAGTCCGGTTACTTTAACGGTTGCTCCATGTGCCTTACCGTCATATGTAAATTCTCCGCCTGTTGTTGTTACAGTGATTTCACCGGCGTATTCAGTTACTGTCAGTGTACCTACTGTAGCGGATACTGCATAGTCGCTTTGGATTGCTGAGCCGTCCCACTTCAGTTCATAAGTATTGTCGCTTGATCCAGCAATTGTCTGAGTTCCTGTCGTTGTAAAGGATGCTGTTTCATCATTTACAAATCCTTTAATTGAACCTTTTGCAGTTAGAGGATCTCCATCATATGATTTAGTTTCACTTGGTGTTGTTATTGTAAGTGGTGCAGGGTTAATAGTAATTGCTGCAGTCTTGACTTTTAAATCTCTGTATCCGTCTTTTACTGCCTTAACCTGTACAGTCTGTGATTCTGAAACATGTGTTGCTTCAGGTGCTGTCGATGACCAGGTCTTGCCTTCGTCTGTACTGTACATAACAGTATATCCTTCGGCACCGGTTACAGCTGCAGTTACACTGTGTTTCTGTCCGTCATATGTTCCTTCATAACCTGATACTTCCAGCTTTGCCCAGCATGCTGTAAATACAAGATTTGCATATGAACCATTGCATACAGTGGTTTCTGTAATGCTGTGTGCAGGCTGGTGTACATGAGCACCGTCTGTAGCCACATTATTTGTATTATCCCAACCGATAAATTCATAGCCTTCCATGACAGGATCCGGTAATTTATAGTCGGCGTCAGTTACATAGTATTCTGTCTTTACACCTTCGATTGATGTGTAACTGTCACCTGCATTCCTGTATTCTATAGTATATTTAACAGGTACAAGCTTGAATTCTACTACGTTTTTTTCACCCGGCTTAATTGTAATCCAGGCAGATGTTTTACCATCCTCAAACATGTAGCCTTTATGCTCGTCAAGTACAGTCTTATCTGCAGAAACCTTAAACTTTGATGCTCCTGCCTTAAGATTTACTTCACTTTTTACAACTTTACCATTTATTGTGTATTCTATACTATAAGTCTGACTTGAAATGCTTCCATATACGAAGGTTATTACGTTGTTTTCTGGGTTTTCATCAAGAACGATAGTCTGTGATGAAGCGTTTACAATGTAGTCAGCATAGTCTCCTGTTGGAACTACGGCTTCAGCCTTTACCTTCTGACCAATTGTTCCTGCTCCGGGTACCTCCGGTGCAACCTCATCCCCATCCTCTGTTACGTACTTAACAGTATATGTAGTTCTTGTGCTCTTTTCCCAATGAGCAATTAAGTTCAGTGAGGATTCAGTTACAGGCTGACTTGTGTCATATTCTTCCCCGTCGTGTTCTCCACCGTTATAGAACCAGCCTACAAATTCATATCCAGGTCTTGTAGGTGTTCCTAAATCAGCTACTGTTCCATAAGTTACATTTATAGTTGCCTTATAGTTATTAGCATCATCAACATTAATCTTATATCCGAAGTCTTTATCTACGGTTACTTCTTCCGGTGCCCACTTAGCGTACAGTACCAGATTGGATGCCGGCATTTTATCAAAGGTGTATGCCTCACCCAGGCACTCAGAGTTATCATACCATCCTGCAAATACAAAATGTTCATTGATACCTTCTGGTCTATCCGGAGTAAAGTTATATGTTGAGCTTTTAATATTCTTTTCGAATGGAATATTCTTTATTGACTTAATATCTTCTGATTTATATTTATAGTCAATCTGATACTGGTTTCTCGAATAATAGAAATACCAGTTAGTAACTCCATTTTCAGTCTTATCTTCTTTTCTCGTATTGGTGAATCCTTCAATCTGCTTTGCACTCCAGTTATCGCTACTGCTGTATGCCTCCTGACGATATCTTTCTGCATCTGTGTACTTACTGTCTTCTGCATTCTGAAGCATGTAGTGAAGAATTACCTTAGTTCCGTTCTGGAAATTTGCAGTATATGTACGTTCAGTACCGCTTGACGGCAGCATATCTGTTGTTACTTCAAATCTCTTAGATACGAAAGTGGTTGATACTCCGCTTGTTGACCATCCATAGAAATTTGAAGATGTACCGGTAAAGTTCGACGCAACCGGCCATTTTGATGATATGTCTTCTCCTAGTTTACATGAAATAGTGTATTTGGTTCCACTGGCATAGTAGTCAACTCCATTTACAGTCATCTTTGCAGTCTTGCCTCTTGCATTTTTCATGTTTGAAATATCAAAAGTTAAAGTATAAGCTGTCAGATCATATCTGACATATACACATGTGGTTCCATCAGCCTTAACTGTTGCGCTGGTTCTTTTCCCTACATGATAATACTTGCTGTTATCAAAGGTAGTTGTTTCATTTGTTGCAGTTACTTCTGTTCCTACTTCTGCTGAAGCAGTTTTTGATGATATATAACTGTAAGTGCCATCCAGATTCTGCTTCTGGAATACGATTGTGTAGCTTACCACATCCGGAATCCATTTAGCATAAACTGTTACGTTATCTGTAAGTGTTACAGTTTCATCAGCCTTTTCAGTGCAATCTGCATCAAGGTACCATCCTGCAAATGTGTAGCCTTCTCTTGTAGGGGCCGGTGTGTAAACATCAGGTCCCTGTGAATAGCATGAATCGTCATGAGTGTGCTCAGTTTTGCCACAGGAAAGTTCCCATGACCATGAGAAACTTCCCCAACTCCATTTAGAAGTGTAGCAACCTATGGTTTTTTCCTGGTTGTTTCTATCCCCTGCGTCTCCACTAGGCACTGCAGTATGCGTATGTTCCACCTTGCCGCAGGAAAGAACATTAGATCCCGGAACCAGAGTATAAACAGTCATTTCCTGCTCGTACTTGCCCTTCTTAGACTTGACATATGAGCCGCCCATTGTGTTATATGAAAGATGGAATGACTTTCTGTCATACTTTATTACAACCACATTCTGCTCTGCATTTTCAGCAAGTTCAACCTGTTCAACCGACTTAACATCGAATCCGGCTACGTCTGGAGCATCAACTTCTGTTACGTCTCCTACATATCCGTTTCCTGTCTGCTCTTTAAACAGATCATTGCGAGTCTCATACTTGTTCTCGCCTTCAGCATATGAAGTCTTTTCAAATAAAGCGGTTACTTTATAAGTTGTTTCATTTGCTGCAAACTGAATGTTTACTTCGAAGTTAGTCTGGTCTCCGCTTGGTGTAACAGTGCCGCTGATTTTAGTTCCATCTGTTAATGTGAAACCTGAATCAGATGCAAGATCACCTGTAGTGATTATAGACGCAGTCTTGCCTTCTCTTGGACTGAAAGTGTACTCTACAGGGAATGAATTGCTTCCCTTTGAACTTTCAGCGTATTCAACCACATCAGTTTCACCAATCTTAACACCCTTGGTGTTATAGAAGTTGTATGTAACTGTTATAGTCTTTTCTTCGTCCTCTCCACCTGTGCCTGTTCCGACTACAATGTAGATAGAGAACTGATCTGCTGCAAATTCAGCGCCTGTTGACTTGACTTCACCTTCAACTGCATCTACACTGCCGTTGTCAGATACGTGATAGATTTCAAAATCTTCACCATCTACATCAGCATTGCTCAGCTTGACGTCAATAGGTGCAGCCGGCTGAATTTCCTCTCCGTCCTTGTAGAAAGTAATGTCGACACCCTGTGCATCAACAATATTATCTACATCGTTTTCCAGTAAAGAGGCTGCTCTCTTGCTTCCTACTGAAGCAACCTTCATTTCTGTTCCTTCAGGCAAAGCTCCTTCAGGTGCAGATACGCTTACAGCAATGCCGTTGCCTGCTGTAGCTTTAAAGGTCTGAGCGGGCATAGCCACTTCTGCCGGCTCTTCAGAATCTGCCGGCTTCTCTCCGGCATCCTGATTGTCGACGGGAACGTCGATAACGACGTCGCCATCTTGCTGGTCCGGTTCTTCCTGCTGTACTGTCTGGTCTTCCGGAATGCTTAATTCATTAGCACTCATAGAAGAGCTGAACTGATACAGTACGCTGGTACTAACCAGAGCAATAGATAACACTATTGCCAACCAACGGTTAACCTTCTTCATGTTCGTCCTCCTTAAATACTAGTCAAAATAGATTAATTAAATAATTTCTATAGAATTTTACTGCCTCCTGACAGGAGTCAAAAGGCAATAATCTCTTTTCTCATATATTAAGACATCTTTTTCCCAAAAAGTGGCTCACTTTTGGAGAAAAAAATCGGGAAAAATTTTTTTGCTATTTTTTGCCAATTTTTTCCCCGGATTTTCAGAAAAGCTCAGCATTGAATCCATACAGTGCTAAAAAGCACTAAAACAGTATCAGACATTGAAAATTACTGTTTTTTTTATCAGTTTTTGATGATATAATATTTGAATAGTAAGGAAATGTGGGGGGGTTATTATGAACAAATTCAATTACTACAAGATAGTACATCTTACCATTTTAGGGCTGCTGGCTGCGCTCAGTATTTTCCTGTTGCTACAGCCGGAAGTTAAGCAGTTCGTATTCGCATCCAAGCCCGGAACAGTTCTGTTCTTTGTAGTATGGATTCTGCTTCTTGCAAGTTTCATATTCATTTATTTGGATTTCAGTATGATTTCAGACATTAAGCTTAGCTATCACAGCCTCTATGAAGCAGCATATTCAGATTCTCTGTCCAGCATACCAAACAGGTTCAGCTGCGATACAATTATTGAAAAATATGCTGACAAAGATTTGCCTGATAATGTCAGCTGTATAATGCTGGCTATTTCAGACCTTCAGAAAGTTAATGCAGAGCACGGACGAAAAGCCGGCAACGACCTTCTAAAGGATTTTTCCAATATTCTTACGAAGTGCGCAGGTACAACCTGCTTCGTCGGCCGAAATGGCGGTAACAGATTTCTTGCCATATTTGAAACAGGAGGCTTTACAGCGCTCAACGATTTTCTTACAGAACTGGAAAACCGCGTAAATCAGTACAACCAGAACGTACGTGAAATAACTATAAACTACAACTTGGGAATGGCTATAAATAAAGACGAAGAGTTAAATCAGATTACCGAACTTATTTCTCTGGCTGATAGCCGTTTGGCTAATAGAATGAAAGGACAGCACTAGGTACATGACTACTCTCGATTATGATTATTTAGCTAAACTTGTCGTCAAAAGCCGAACCGGCGACAGTGATGCCTTTGCAGAACTTTATACTGCAACTTATTCCAAACAGTACAGATATGCATATCAGTATGTTAAGGATCCAAACCTTGCTCAGGATATTATCCAGGAGGTTTATATTCTGGTGCTCAGAAATCTTGATGCACTGAAGGATCCTCGTCTTTTTGTATCATGGCTCAATCAGATAACCTTCAGAGTCTGCTACAACTTTAAGACCAGGCTGGCAATGCGGAACGAAGAAGAAATCAGTCTGGAAATGCAGAAAAACACTGACAGCTTTTTCGGCAGAGAACTCTCGCCTGAAGAAAAAGTATCTCTGAAATATGAGCGTACCGAGCTGATGAAATGTGTCCTGGATTTACAGCCTAAGGAAGCACAGGCAATAATAATGCGGTATTACAACAATATGACCATTGAAGATATTGCAGATGCCATGGACTGCAGCAGAAGTACAGTAAAGAGAAGGCTGGCTGCAGGAAAAGCCAATTTACGTAAGAAAGTCAAGAACTATGAGTGGGGAGGTGTATTCAGTGACTAATGACAACTTAACAAATAAACCGAATACAATAGATCCTCAATTCAAAGATCTTGATCCTCAATCAGCTAACGTTCTTCTTAACAACGTATTTGAGGAGTGCGGAATGGAGCCGAGTTCTATTCCGGTAGAGACCCTAGCCTCATGGAGCAACTATAATCGACCTAAATTCAGATACGTAAAAAGAATAATATATATTTCACTGCTGATACTAATTCTGTTGCCGTTAGCATTTCTTAAGCCGAACATAGTAGCTGAAAGAGTAGACGTAGACTCTCCGACAAATGCTACCTACGAGGTATCAGTGAAAACCATGCTTCCGGTGAAAGCCCTCAGTGCGACCCTCGACGGAGTTCCAATCAGCGTAGAACAGACAGGAAGCAAGGAGTTTAGGACTACAGCCTCCAAAAATGGGCTTCTGGAGCTGACAGCAGTTTCACTTAACGGACAGGTAACGAAAGCCCAGTATCAGGTTGAGCACTTAGATATGGATGCGCCGGTCTATACGGGTTCCTTCTGTGAAGACGGCCTGGTACACATTCTCGTAAAAGATACCTTCTCCGGAATTGACATTGACAATGTTGAAGGGCTGGAACCTGTATCCTATTCCGAAGAAACAGGAGATATCGCATTTGCTATACCTGACGAACCGACCAGCGTAGTAATACACGACAAAGCAGGAAACAATCTGAACATTCTCCTGTCTCCTGTCAGCAACTAAAACAGTTCAAAATAGCGGGCTATATTATTTAGCCCGTATTTTTAAAGACAAGGAATATCAAACGCCCAATGAAAAAAAAGAACATATTAATCATATTTCTGATTGCTGTCATTATGATGCTCGCCGGCTGCTCCGGCTCCTCACCGGAAAGCGAAGGACCCCTTAGAGATTCGACTCCAAAGGTTTTGATACCTAAAGCAGACGGTGATGCAGTTTTTGGAGACAGCGTTGCCTCAATTGACGGCTCAAACACTGATCAGGGTTATGTAATGGTCAGCTTTAATGATGATTGCGAGAAAGTAATCGTCCGCATTACAGGTCCGGATACGGTTCAGTACACATACGTGCTCCCGGACAGAAAAGAGTACAGGACCTTTCCCCTTTCCGCGGGAGACGGCAGCTATACAGTTGAAATAATGCAGGGCGTGGGTGGAACCTCATACGTTCTTGCAGCCTCAGCAACTCTGGACGTTTCACTGGAAAACGAATTTCTTCCTTTCCTGTATCCCAATCAGTACTCAATGATTACCCCTGAATCCAAGGCAGTAAAAAAAGCCGAGGAGCTGGCCGAAGGTGCACACAGTGACCTGGAGGTAGTCACAAACATCTATCATTTCGTTATAGAAAACATTGAATACGACACAGAAAAAGCAAAATCTATCAGTGCGGGACAGATCACAGCCTACATTCCCGATGTAGACAGAGCTCTGGAAGAAAAAAAAGGCATATGCTTCGACTACGCCTCTCTCATGACAGCAATGCTCCGTTCTCAGGGCATTCCATCAAAACTTGAAGTCGGCTACGCCGGTGAGAGTCTTCACGCCTGGATTAACACATATATCGATGAAATCGGCTGGGTCGATAAGATTATCCGTTTTGATGGTGAATCATGGTCCCTTATGGACCCTACTCTAGGTGCCAATAACGGCAAATCATCCGTTGGACAATATATGGGTGACGGTGAAAACTACACTTTAAAATACTCATATTAAATGCAGAATATTACTATTTTCGAAAGGTAAAATTATGGCAGAAGTTAAACCACTTACAAATTCTGAAACGGCAGCCTTCTGTTCTCAGATGGCAATGATTCTGAAATCCGGAATCTCATCCAATGAAGGCCTGATTCTCATGTCCGAAGATGCAGCAGGAGACGAAGAAAAGAAAATACTTGAAGCTGCAAATCAGGTTCTCATGGAAACAGGAAGCCTGCATCAGGCAGTAAAAGCCACTGGCATATTCCCTGATTACATGGTATCAATGGTGAGAATCGGCGAAGAAACCGGAACGCTGGATACCGTTATGCAGTCCCTTTCTGCATATTACAGCAGAGAGGCCGGCCTGGCTCAGACTATAAAAAACGCCATAACTTACCCGTTCATAATGATACTTTTAATGATTGCAGTTATCCTGATTCTCCTGACCAAGGTTATGCCAATCTTTGCCCAGGTATTCGCCCAGCTGGGAATGAGCATGGGTACAGTGGCAAAGTTTTTTCTCGCTGCGGGCAGTTTTTTCAGCCGAAATATAATCGTGCTTCTGATTTTACTTGTTTTACTGGCTGCTCTTGCCGCTTATTTTACCTTGACATCATCGGGTCAGAAGGCATTTTTGCGTTTTGCCGGTACTTTCAAGCCTGCGGGACATCTTTCTGAACATATTTCTGCATACCGGTTCGCCAGTGGAATGGCACTTACCCTAAGCAGCGGCCTGACACCGGAGACTTCCATGGAAATGGCCTGTGAACTGGTTGAAAATTCCGCCTTTGCATCAAAACTCAATAAGTGCAGAAGTGATGTTTCAGCCGGCAGAGATTTGTGCAGATCCCTGCTGGAAAATCAGGTTTTTTCCGGTGTGAACACCAGACTAGTCTCTATTGCTTCTAAAACAGGCAGCATAGATCAGGCTATGGATGATATTGCTCTTCAGTACGAGGAAGAGATTGACCGGCGTATAGATTCTATGCTGGCGTCTATAGAGCCAACTCTTGTTATTATTCTTTCCGTACTTGTCGGGGCAATTCTTCTGTCAGTAATGCTGCCGCTGCTCAGCATAATGTCATCCCTGTAAGGAGATTGGACTATGAGTCAGCGTTTTATCAGCACGAAGGAAAAAACAGAAGATAAAAAGAGGAAACTGAGACTCATCGGGGCTCTGACCATAGTTATTGCAGCTATGGTCTGTTTTGCTGCGGTTTTTTCTCATGTCTCTGAAAGCTCTGAAGCAGAAGAACTTAAGCAGCTGACTGAGGCTCTTAACCGGAGCGTGGCTCACTGCTATTCAGTAGAGGGATGTTACCCTGAGAGTCTGGAATATATTAAAGAACACTACGGTCTGACTTATGACGAAGACAGTTTTTTCGTAGATTACAGACCTGTTGCAGAAAATGTAATGCCTGATATTACAATTATTGAAAAAGGCGGTGACAATTAAAGGTGACAACTAAAACAGCACGCAGAAAACAGAACCACGTAATACACGCCCTTTTCCCTATGCTAATATTCTTTATATTTGTACTGTCAGTTCTGGCCGTACTGGTTATGTCAAGCAACCTGTACAGTAAGGCCGTTTCCGGCGGGGCTGACAACTTTTCAGACAGAACCTGCTTTTCCTATGTAGCGGAAAAAATTCATCAGAACGATAATGATGGAGCTGTTTCAATTAAGAAAGTTGACGGCACTGACTGCCTTGTCCTTTCACATAAGGCAGAAAATGCCGGTGATTATGACTACGACACATATATTTATTTATACAATAATAATCTAAAAGAGCTTTCCTGCCTTGCAGGCACAGACTTTTCACCGGAAATGGGAAAGGATATTGCACCTTTGAAGGCTTTGACCATGGAAGAGGACGACGGCTTGTTCTTATTTGAATTCGTGTATCCTGACGGCCGTTGCCGCCGTATTTCAGTGGCAGAAAGGAGCGAGTCATGAGCATAAAGAAAAACAGCCGCTCCGGAATTTTCCTTATAGAAATTATACTGGCAATTCTCTTCTTTGCCCTTGCAAGTTCAGTATGTCTCAGTTTTTTTGCAGAATCCCGCCAGCTCAGTGCTGATGCGGCAGACCTGAACAATGCGGTGGCCGCATCCATAACGGTATCAGAGGCCTTTCAGGGGTCAGACACCCCGGAAGCTGCAGCCAGGGCGGTTAAAATGAGTTTTGATAATGCAGAAGTTTCTGCATCCCATGGTGAAATAAACCTTGACGAAGATGGCCTGATTCTGGTGTATGATGTTTCGCCTTCTTCTCAGGTGGCAGGTATCACCTGCATTGCGATATCAGTAAAAAAGGACGCTGAGGTCGTTTACGATTTAATCAGGGAGGTGTATTATGAAGAAAAGTTCTAAAATGCACATCTCAAATGCGGGACTGGTATCCCTTTTCATGATTTTTGCAGTTATCTGCATGGTCGTACTGTCTCTGCTGACTTTTTCTGAAGCCAGAAGAGATTATATGTTCAGCAGCACTCTTGCGGAGCACAATAAGGCATATTATGAGGCGGCTAATCAGGCTGAAAGAAAGATAGCAGCGGTGAACGAGGAGCTTCGGACCGGCAGTCTCTCCCTGAACTCTGCGGACATTTCTTTTACGGTGAAAATAGACGATGATCAGGCTATTTGGGTAGTCTTGTCACCGGAAACATACCCATGTAAGATACAGAAATATGAGACCATTCGCACCAGGGAGTGGCATGGTGAAAATGCGGCTCAGTTAATGAATGTAGACAGGTAATCCATAGAGAGGTAATTTAATGAGTACAACTAACAATATACAGGAAATTCTGAAAAAAGCATTGGAGCTTGGGGCGTCTGATATTTTTATTGTGGCAGGTCGTCCTGCTTCCATGAGAATAAACGGGACTATCCGGTGTGTCTCCCCTGACAGACTTACGTCGGATGATACTAATGAACTTGTGAATCAGATATACAGCCTTGAGGGCCGCAGAAACATAGAGGATTTCTACCGGACGGGCGATGATGATTTTGCCTTTGCCGTTCCCGGTCTTTCACGCTTTCGTGTCAGTGCGTACAAGCAGCGTGGTGCCTGCTCTGCAGTAGTTCGTGTTATTAATTTTGAGCTTCCGGATCCTAATCAGCTTGGAATTACAGACTCCATTATGCAGCTGGCAGACTGCTCCAAAGGACTTGTTCTGGTGACAGGACCTGCAGGCAGCGGAAAGTCTACAACTTTGGCTTGCATAATTGACAGAATAAATAAAACAATGGAAAAGCATATCATCACTTTGGAGGACCCTCTTGAACACCTTCACAGACATGATAAAAGCATTGTCAGCCAGAGAGAAGTCAACGTGGATACAGAAAGCTATGTTACGGCACTAAGATCTGCTCTTCGTCAGAGTCCTGATGTTATTCTTCTCGGTGAGATGCGTGACTATGAGACAATTTCTGTTGCCATGACTGCAGCTGAAACCGGTCACATGATTTTTTCCACTCTTCATACAATCGGTGCAGCAAACACAATTGACAGAATTATAGATGTCTTTCCTCCAAATCAGCAGAGACAGATTGCAGTTCAGCTTTCTATGGTTCTTCAAGCTGTTGTCACTCAGCAGCTTGTGCCGTCTGTGAACGGTGACCTGATTCCGGCCTTTGAGATTATGACTGTGACTCCTGCTATAAGGAATATGATCAGAGAGCACAAAACACCTCAGATTGACGGGCTGATCTACTCATCTTCCGGCGATACTATGATGTCTATGGACGCATGCCTGGCAAGACTGCATGCAGAAGGGAAAATCACTGAAGAAACGGCACTCCAGTATGCATCTAATCCTGAAATGCTGTCAAGAAAACTTAAATAGGCAGAATCTGCACCGCGGATTTTGGATTATGGGCTTGGGCCGTGGATTTTGGATTATGGGTTTGGGCCAGGCGCCATGTTTACCTCTGAAATTGAATCAAACATGGCATGCGGCTCGGCAATGTGCCATGTTTGCCTCTGAAATTTAATCAAACATGGCGCGTGGCTCGGCAATGTGCCATGTTTACTTCTGAAATTGAATCAAACATGGCGCGGCTCGGCAATGTGCCATGTTTACCTCTGAAATTTAATAATGACTACCGGCTCAGCCGGTAGTTTTATTATGCCCCTATAAGGGGCCTCTACCTGCAGGCGTCTCAAGACGCGTCGAAAGATTCTCCAACCGCACGTCCTCTCCCGGGAAACCTAAAGGTTTATCCTGCTCCCAGT
>JAQYNQ010000038.1 GCA_028727785.1 Eubacteriaceae bacterium
CAGGAGGAATGATACAATGATTAAAATACTATTCATCTGCCACGGCAACATTTGTCGCAGTCCGATGGCGGAATATGTTTTTAAAGATATGGTAAGAAAGCTGAATATTGAGGACCGGTTCATAATTGAATCGGCGGCCACCAGCAGAGAGGAAATAGGAAATGATGTGCATCGGGGTACACGGCGCAAACTGGCAGAAGAGGGAATCGCGTGCCCATCACGTCACGCGAGACAGGTGACGAAGAGAGACTATGAAAGTTTTGATTATCTGCTGATCATGGACGAAAACAACCGCAGAAACCTTATGCGAATCCTGGGGGGTGACCCGGAGCACAAGGTTTACGGTATGCTGGACTGGGCGAAGAGACCGAGAGATATTGCTGACCCATGGTACACGGGGAATTTTGACATAACATACGACGACATCAGAGAAGGATGCGAAACCTTTCTGGAACACCTTAAGGTGACCGGAGAACTATACATATGAGAAGAATAATCAGTGAGAGGGTTGAAAATGAGAATATTTGATACAAAGGTACAGGAAATAAAGTACAAGGTGCTCTGCCAGGTGTCCAAGCAGACCTGGGAGGGAAATGACTCCTTTGCTGCATTTAACGACATAGCGAAGGTTGTTGTAACTAAAGAAGATACCACTAGGTGCTGCATTTACAAGGAGCGAGCCATTGTGGCAGAGAGAATCAAAATTGCACTGGGGGGAAATCAGGATAATCCTAATGTGGTTGAGGTAATCGATATTGCCTGTGATGAATGTCCGGAGGCCGGCCATGTTGTTACAGATTTATGCAGAGGCTGCCTGGCACATCGCTGCAAGGATGCGTGCCGCCTGAACGCCATACATTTTGACGAGAAGAACAAGGCAAAAATTGACAAGAGCAAATGTGTGGAATGCGGCAAATGCGCCAAGGTCTGTCCGTATCGTGCCATCAACAATTTCGTAAGACCGTGTGAACAAAGCTGTAAAGTTCATGCGATACATATGGGTGAGACAGGTGCTGCTGAAATTGATGCGGAAAAATGCACTGACTGCGGTGCATGTGTGTATACCTGCCCGTTTGGTGCAGTGGTAGACAAGTCCTATATTGTACAGACCATTCACCTGATAAAGGAAAGCAGACGAGAAAACTTTGAAGTATATGCGATAATGGCACCGGCAGTTGCAAGCCAGTTTACATATGCCAGCTTCGGACAGGTAATCACCGCCATGAAAAAGATAGGATTTGATGGAGTGATGGAAACTGCACTTGGAGCAGACATGACGGCAGAAGCGGAGGCACGTGAACTGCTGGAAAAAGGTTTTGTTACATCCAGCTGCTGTCCTGCTTTTGTGAAATATGTAAAGAGTAAATTCCCTGCCATGACGGATAAGATTTCCCATACTCCGTCACCTATGGCCATGTTGGGAAAAGCAATTAAAGAGAGAGATCCACGGGCAAAGGTTATCTTTATCGGACCATGCACCGCCAAAAAAGCAGAATGGAAAAGACCTGAAGTACAGCCATATATCGATTGTGTGCTCACTTTTGAGGAACTTCAGGCATTGATTGACAGCATGGATATAGATATTGAGAATCTGGAGGAATCCGTGCTGGACGAAGCTTCCGGCTTCGGAAGGGGTTTTGCATGCAGCGGAGGAGTTACAACTGCAGTGGAACAGGCCGTGCGGGAAATAGCAGAAAAAGAAGGACCAGATTCACCGGCAGCCGGTTTTGAGGTGAAGTCAGCCGTTTGCGACGGAATTGAAAGCTGCAGAAACATCCTTTCAAGAGCCAACAAGGGTCTTCTGAAGGAAAATTTTGTCGAAGGAATGGCCTGCAAAGGAGGATGTGTCGGTGGTGCAGGTTGCCTGACACATGGCGAAAAGAACCGTCAGACTATTGAAAACCACATCAGTGAAGCCAGCAGAACGACGATTCTGGACAGAGGCGATCTGTCAAAGCACATGTAGCCGAACACGGCATCAGAATAGTGGCTGTCAGGTCACGCGAGACGAGACAGGTGACGAAGTGTTACGTTGTGAGTTTTGATACTGTAAAAAAATCCGGAGAAAGGTAAAAGGAAAATAAATGTTTGATCTTATAAAGCTTGCACTTAAGCATGGCTTCCATAACGCCGGAATAATCGGCGTAGAACAGTTGAGTTTTGTTCCTGAATATCGTAAATTCTGCGAGGATAACCTGTGCGGACAGTATGGCAGTAATCCTGCCTGTCCTCCGGTTTCAGGCACAGTGGAGGATATGATTGCCGGCTGCAGAAGGTATTCCAAAGCACTGGTGCTTCAGGTGATATCCGACTGCTCTCCCGCAGACAACATGGCAACAAAAGCCGAAAAGCATCGGATGAACCTGATGACAGAGGAACTTATAAAAGAAATGAACAGCAAAGGCTTTTCTGACACGCTGATGATGTCTGCAGGGCCTTTCAAGGACAATTCATGCATGTCCGCCTACTGCGTGGATGCCCAGAAAATGGCTGATGCTGTAGGTATCCCATGCTGGGTTGACGATGGAAAATGCAGGTTTTTTACACTTGTTCTCTTTAATTGAAAAGATATCGTAAAGAAACCAATAAAGAAACAAAAAAGAGACCATGACTTTTGAAGTCAAGGTCTCTTTTGTAATACACAATAAGCTGTATTCCCTTAGAAAATTCCAAGTGCCTGTGCAAGCAGTACAATCAGAAGAAGTGGAGCAACAACCTTTACCATTGCAATGTAAAGAGTTTTTCTGCCGAATTTTTCTCCGTTAAGAGTAACTTCTTCGATAACTGTCTGAGGCTTCAGAATCCATCCAACCAGGATACATTCACAGATAGCAACGATTGGCATGAAGATGTTGTTACTGATGTAATCCATAACGTCAAGAATCTGAGCTGTAGCACCATTTGGTAATGGTAATTCAAAGTACCAGATGTTATATCCAAGGCATACTACCACACCAAGAATAAGAGCGTAAACTGTAACAACAGCAGCACTTGTCTTTCTTGTCATATGCCACTTGTCCATCAGACCGGAAACTACAGCCTCCTGTACGGATACGGCTGATGTTACAGCAGCGAAAGTAACCATGATAAAGAACAGGATACCGATAATTCTGCCGAATCCACCCATTGCAGCGAATACCTTAGGAAGTGAAATAAACATCAGTCCAGGACCGCCAGTCATACCGTCAGCACCCATGAAAGTAAATACTGCAGGGATAATCATCAGACCGGCAAGTAATGCAACTGCAGTGTCGAAAATCTCGATCTGATTGATTGACTTCATAAGGTTAACATCCTTCTTAACGTATGAACCATATGCAACCATGATACCCATAGCAACTGAGATAGAGTAGAATAACTGTCCCATTGCATCCATTACTACAACGAAAATATCCTTTACACCCATGCCGGAAAAGTCAGGAATCAGGTAAATCTTCAATCCCTGAAGACCGGTTCTTGTAACGCCTTCAGCATCAGTGTGACTTAAAGTCAATGAGAAAATTGAAATTCCTGCTACAAGCACAACCAGTGCAGGCATGATAATTCTGCTGTACTTTTCGATACCCTTGTTAACTCCGTTGAATACAACGAAAGCAACCATAGCAAGGAATACTACCATCCATATGATAGGTGAAAACTGGCTGGTAATATGACCTGTAAAGAATCCATCTTCTGCTGCGGCACCTGTTCCTGCTGTAATAAATTCAGCAAGATACTTAAGTACCCATCCGCCAATTGTACAATAATAAGGTAAGATAATAATTGGAACTACCCATGCAAAGAATCCGATGAACTTTGCGTTGCTGTGCAGTTTTCCATAAGCAGTCAGTGGACCGTGTGCAGTCTTTCTACCGATTGCTACTTCTGTTGTTAAAATTGCGAAACCGAAAGTCAGAGCAAGTATAATATAAATGAAAATAAACACACCGCCGCCATCTTTAGCAGCTAGGTATGGGAATCTCCAGATATTACCAAGTCCAACAGCACTTCCGGCTGCAGCCAGTACGAAGCCGATTGTTCCGCTAAATGTACTCCTTTTCTTAGCTTCTGCCATTTTTTGTTCTCCTCCAAAATTATATAGTTAACCTTATGTATTTTACACAAAAATTGTCCCGATGTAAAGGAAAACTTTCGCGTTTTTTGTGTTATTCAATAATTTGTGTGCCTCCCACAATAACAAGACGAATTAAGATGGAGAAAATTGTATCTTAACAATAGAAAACAATAGAGAGCAAAAAAGGAAAGACCTCAGTCTTCCGACTGAGGTCTTTCCCATGTAATGATTGTATAGGTAATTATAACTAGATTGCTTATTATAGTGAAATGTTACCCTGTAGTAGCTGAACTAGTGAATATGCTGCAAGAAGTACAAGAACAACACCGATCACTAACTCGTAAGTCTTGTCGAACAGCTTTTCTCCCTTTTCTTTTCTACCGATTGCGTAGATGATCAGACCAGGAGCATACAGGATTGTTGATAGAAGCAGGTAATCCAGACCGGATGAATATAGCATCCAGAATCCGTAGATTGTACCAAGTCCACCGAAGATGTAAGCCTTAGCTTTGTCTGAACCTGTCTTGATTAATTCTCCCTTGTCGCAGATTGCGAACTTCAGATAGTATGCACCACTGAACAGGTAAGGAAGCATAATCATTAATGTTGAGATTCCGTAGAATAACTGGTAAGTTGATTCGTTGAAGTACATAACAATCAGGAATATCTGAACGATTCCGTTAGTGATGATCAGTGATGAAACCGGTGCATCATATTTGTTTGACTTAGCAAAGAACTTAGTGAATACACCCTGCTGAGCTGCTGAGTAAGGGCAGTCAGCTGCGATGATTGTCCAGCCAAGGAATGCTCCAAGCAGTGAAAGA
Source organism: Eubacteriaceae bacterium (assembly GCA_028727785.1). Taxonomy (GTDB): domain Bacteria; phylum Bacillota; class Clostridia; order Peptostreptococcales; family Anaerovoracaceae; genus Senimuribacter. Next base: position 4,879 of record JAQYNQ010000038.1, read on the forward strand.
ACAACACCGAAGTTAACCAGAGCTGCACCCCAAGGACCAACTGCTGTTTCAAGAACCTGAGCAAGCTGTGGAGTATCAAACTCTGCAAGCTGTTCAATCGGAACTGAACCAACTGTTAGAACAGCGATTAATACATATAATGCTAACAGGCAAAGGAAACCTGTGATAGATGCTTTACCAACATCACTTGATTTCTTAGCTCTTCCTGAAAGTACTACAGCACCTTCTACACCGATGAAGGACCATACTGTAGCTGAAGTTGTGCTCATAACCTGATCAGGTACTGAGATTTCTCCTGTTCCCCAGAAGTTATCCATAAAGATAGCAGGATCAAATGCTCTGAACACGATGATTGCAATAATGAATACCAATAATGGTAGAACTTTTGCAACTGTAGTAATAACATTTAAGAACGCAGCACTGGATACTCCTCGCATAACTAATGCTGCCATAAACCAAACGAATACTGAACCAACTACGATGGAAAGAAGGTTGTTACCTGCGCCAAATGCAGGAATGAAGTAACCTAATGCTCCAAATAGAAGGCATACATAAGATACATTGCAAAGTAAGGCGCTAATCCAATAGCCCCATGCTGAGTTAAATCCCATGAAATGTCCGAAGCCTTCGCTGGCATAGCTGTACACTCCGTTTGTCAAGTCAGGTCTATATTTGTTAAGTCCGTAATAACTCATCATAAGTGCAAGCATACCTACGCCTGCAATTGCCCAACCGATAAGAATTGCTCCAGTGTGTGCACCGCTGGCAGCCATATCTCCTGTTACAGTGAAGATACCACTACCCAGTGTAGAACCGATAATAACGGCAACCAGCTTGGTAAAGCCTAGTCCCTTGTCAGCTCCCTGCTGCATGTTATTGTCCATAATTAAAATCCTCCAAAAATAGCTTACCGTTTAATTGCTTAAACAAATAATAAAAGTGATAAATAATAGTGCAAATTCAATTCATCGACTAGAACATTATCACAATTTTCAAGGGGTTTCAACTAAAAAAACAACTACCCAATTCGCTTTAATGCGATAAAACTCGGTCAAAAACGCACCGGATGATAATAACTATTAAGCTAAATGGTTAAAAATTTGACAAAATGCTTTAACAATATACAAAGTTTGCATAAACGTCAAAAATTATACACGTGAAACAAATGTGTCAAAGGAATTCGTAAAAACAATAAAAAAACATTTATACATTATCTTGACATTGATTTTTAATAGCGGTATACTTGTATACATCAAAAACGTAGGACAAAAGTTTCCTATATGAAGGCGTATGACTAAATACATGAGAAAGAGGTGTAGAAATGCTAGAGAGATCCAAGAAATCTAACTTATTAGAACCAGGCGGATTCAAGTATTCATTACAGGATATACCTGAACCAAATTTATATAGAGATCAGTTCCCATATGACGAGGTACCCAAGCTTGCTTTCAACCACAGACGTGTACCTATGAATATGCCGGAAGACATTTGGATTACAGATACATCTTTCAGAGATGGTCAGCAGTCCATGGCACCATACACAGTAGAACAAATCGTACATTTATATAAGCTTTTGTCCAGGCTGGGTGGTCCTTACGGATTAATCAGACAGTCAGAGTTCTTCGTTTACACAAAGAAAGACAGAGAAGCAGTTGAAAAATGCATGGAATTAGGTCTGAAATTCCCTGAAATCACAGCCTGGATTCGTGCAAGCAAGAAAGACTTCCAGCTGGTTAAGGACCTGGGCATCAAGGAAACGGGAATTCTTGTTTCCTGCAGTGACTACCATATCTTTAAAAAGATGGGAATGACAAGAAGACAGGCAGTTGACTTCTATCTGGAAACAATCAGAGATGCTTTTGAAGCAGGGGTCGTTCCTAGATGTCACCTGGAAGATATCACAAGAGCAGACTTTTACGGTTTTGTTGTTCCTTTCGTAAACGAAATCCATGAGCTGTCAGAAGAAGCCGGAATCCCGGTAAAGATTCGTGCATGTGACACTATGGGTTATGGCGTACCTTACACAGAAGCTTCACTTCCACAGAGTGTTGCCGGTATCATTTACGGTTTACAGCACTACTCAGGCGTTCCAAGTGAAATGCTTGAATGGCACGGACATAACGACTTCCATAAGGGCGTTGCAAATGCATCCACAGCATGGCTTTACGGCTCATGCGCTGTTAACTGCAGCCTGCTTGGAATCGGTGAACGTACAGGTAACGTTCCTCTGGAAGCAATGGTTTTCGAATATGCAACCCTTAGAGGCTCATTTGACGGAATGGATCCGACGGCAATTACGGAAATCGCAAGATACTTCCGGGACGAAATGGGATATAAAATTCCTCCAATGACTCCTTTTGTAGGAGAAAACTTCAACGTTACAAGAGCAGGCATTCATGCCGACGGACTGATGAAGGACGAGGAAATCTACAATATATTCGACACAAAGAAGATTCTGGGAAGAGCGCCCGGAGTAACAGTAAGCAAGACAAGCGGAATGGCCGGAATTGCTTACTGGATTAACGACCATTATGGACTGAAAGGCATCGACATGATGTCAAAGGACAGCCCGATAGTTGCAGAACTGAAAGAATGGGTTGATGAAATGTATGCCGACGGCAGAACAACAGCCCTTGCAAATATTGAACTGGAAACAAAGATTAATGAGCTGACTGGAGGCAAACTGAAATGATAGAATACAAGAGCATGTCACTGGCGAACCAGATATATGATGAGTTAGAACACAGAATACTAACAGGCGAATATGCTCCCGGCGAAGTGATCTCAGAGAAGCGACTTGTTGCAGAGCTTAACGTAAGCCGCACACCTATCAGAGAGGCACTTAGCAGATTAAATCAGGAACGTCTTATCAAAGATACACCTGCAGGCAATGAGGTAGTTGGTGTGAGCAGACAGGACGCATATGATATGTTCCTTGTAAAGAGCCAGCTGGAAAACATTGCAGTGAGAAGAGCCGCCGAAAACATTACAGATGAAGAGCTGGAACAGCTTCAGATGATTTATGACAAACAGGAATTCTACGCACAGAGAAAAGACTATAAGACAGTCCTGGATCTTGACAACGAATTCCACGAAGCGATATATAAGGCAAGCAGAAGCATTACTCTGGAAACCATTCTTGAAGGTGTACACCGCAAAATGTTCAAATACAGAATGAATTCCATCGAACACGAAAACAGAGTAGACGCATCTGTTGCAGAACACAAGGCAATTCTTGAGGCTATCAAAGCCCACAATGGCGATGCCGCCGAAGCAGCTTTGTACGTACATGTAGAAAATGCATGCGAATATTTTGTCGGAGGTGAAAAATAAAATGGGATTAACTATTGCACAGAAGATAATTAAAGAACATTTAATCAGCGGAGACATGACAGTAGGAAGTGAAGTGGCTCTAAGAATAGACCAGACTTTAACACAGGATGCTACAGGAACTATGGCTTACCTGGAATTCGAAACTATGGGAATTCCAAGAGTAAGAACCGAGCTTTCCGTGGCATATATCGACCATAACACACTGCAGTCAGGCTTCATGAATGCTGATGACCACAGATTCATCCAGTCCATGGCAAAGAAATACGGTCTGTATTTCTCCAGACCGGGAAATGGAATCTGCCATCAGGTACACCTTGAAAGATTCGGCAAACCCGGAAAGACTTTAATCGGTTCTGACAGCCACACTCCAACAGGTGGCGGAATCGGTATGCTTGCATTCGGAGCAGGCGGTCTGGACGTTGCCGTTGCAATGGGCGGCGGTGCATACTACATCACAATGCCTAAAATGTATAAAGTTAATCTTACAGGAAAACTTCAGGATTTCGTAACAGCTAAAGATGTCAGCCTGGAAATTCTGAGAATCCTTTCAGTAAAGGGAGGCGTAGGCGCAATCATCGAATGGGGTGGCCCTGGTGTGGCAACACTATCCGTTCCTGAAAGAGCTACTATTACAAATATGGGAACTGAACTTGGAGCAACAACTTCAATCTTCCCTTCAGACGAAGTAACTCGCGCATTCCTTGCAGCAGAAGGCAGAGAAGAAGACTATGTTCCTCTTGCAAGCGATGAGGACGCAGTTTACGACAGAGTTATCGACATTGACCTGTCAGCTCTTGAACCGCTTATCGCATGTCCTCACAGCCCTGACAATATCGTAAAGGTTTCCGAATTAAAGGGAACTAAGGTTGACCAGGTCTGCATCGGTTCATGCACAAACTCATCACTGATGGATATGCTGAAGGTTGCAGCTCTTCTTAAGGGCAAAACAATCCGTCCGGACGTAAGCCTTTCAATCTCACCGGGATCCAAGCAAGTTCTTGCAATGCTAGCTGACTGCGGTGCATTGTCAGACATTCTGGCAAGCGGTGCACGTGTACTTGAATGTGCGTGCGGACCATGCATCGGAATGGGCTTCTCACCTAACTCAGGCGGAGTTTCACTGAGAACGTTCAACAGAAACTTTGAAGGAAGATCCGGAACAAAAGACGGTCAGGTTTACCTGGTATCACCGGAAACTGCAGTTGCAGCAGCACTTACAGGTGAAATCAGCGACCCAAGACTTCTTGGTGCTGATGGAGCAGGAATGCCGGAAATCGCAATGCCTGACGCATTCAAGATTGATGACAGCGCAATCATTCCTCCGGCAGACATTGAAGAGGCAAAGGAACTTCCAATCCTTCGCGGACCGAATATCAAAGCCTTCCCGGACAGCAAGCCGCAGGAAGATGAGCTGACTGCTAATCTGACATTAAAGGTAGGAGACAATATTACAACTGACCACATTATGCCGGCCGGTTCAAAAATTCTTCCTTACCGTTCAAATATTCCTCATCTTTCACAGTACTGCTTCGAAGTATGCGATGAAACATTTGCAGAAAGAGCAAAGGCTGCAGGTGAAAGCATCATCGTAGGCGGAAACAACTACGGACAGGGTTCATCAAGAGAACACGCAGCACTGGTACCTCTATACTTAGGTGTCAGAGTTGTAATCGCAAAGAGCTTTGCACGTATTCACATTGCAAACCTGATTAACGCGGGTATCATGCCGCTTACATTCAAGAACCCTGACGATTACGACAAGCTGAACCAGGATGACAAACTTACTATAAAAAATATCTATGACGGCATGGACAGCGGAAGTTTTGTTATGACAAGCGACAAGGGCGCAGAAATCCAGCTTGAGGGAAGCTTCACTGACAGACAGAAGGACATCCTGAAGTCAGGAGGACTTCTGAAATACGTAGCAAGAGGATAATTGAAGGGAAAAGAGGATATATAAATGACTGAATACATAGAAAAAGCCTGTGAGCAGTTCCGCACACTACTTGAGGAGCAGCTTGCAAGAGTAGAAAATATGGAAAAGGGTGCAGAAGCAAAGGACTTTTCCAAGATGGAAACCATCACAGTAGGACTTGTCGGTGGAGACGGTATCGGCCCGATCATTATGAAGCAGGCTGAAGCCGTTGTAAGAAAGCTGCTGGCTGAAGAAATCGAAAGTGGAAAGATTGTTCTGAAGACTATTGATGGTCTGACAATTGAAAACAGAATGGCTCTTGGACAGTCAGTTCCTGCAGATGTTCTTGCAGAAATCAAAAGCTGCGACGTTCTGCTGAAGGGTCCGACAACTACTCCTAAGGGAGGCACAATGGAAAGTGCAAACGTTACTCTGAGAAGAGAACTTGACCTTTATGCAAACGTAAGACCTGTTCAGGTTCCTGCTGAAGGAATTGACTGGATGTTCTACCGCGAAAACACTGAAGGTGAATACGTTCTTGGAAGCAAGGGTGTGGAAGTGCCCGGAAAGCTTTCCATGGACTTCAAGGTTACAACAGAACCGGGAACTAAGAGAATTGCCAGAGCCGCATTCGAATACGCAAAGGCTGCAGGAAAGACAAGAGTTTCCGTAGTAACCAAGGCTAATATAATGAAGAAAACAGATGGAAACTTCAGCAGAATTTTCCACGAAGTTGCTGCTGACTATCCTGAAATCGAAACAGACGAATGGTACATCGACATTATGACTGCAAATCTGGTTAACACGAAAATCAGAAATCAGTTCCAGGTGTTTGTACTGCCTAACCTGTACGGAGACATTATCACTGACGAAGCTGCTGAAATTCAGGGCGGCGTTGGCACTGCAGGAAGTGCAAACATGGGTGACCAGTATGCAATGTTTGAAGCAATCCACGGCAGCGCACCAAGAATGATCGAAGACGGTCTGGGCGAGTACGCTAATCCGTCAAGCATCTTCAAGGCTGCAGAAATGATGGTTCGCCACATTGGCCTTATTGACAAAGCTGACAAGCTGGCAGCAGTTCTTGCTGATTCCCAGGAAAACGGTCCTAAGGTAACCGGCCTTGCAGACGGTGCAAAAGGAAGCGAACTGGCAGACTATGTAATCCAGAGATTATAAGAGTTTGAAAAATTAAAGGCGTAAAATAAAAAAACATGGTATCTCAGTTTTCCCGCAGGTATGCTGCCCGAGGATTTCTGGGATACCATTTTTTCAACTTTATGCGATTTCCAGTGCAATTTCCATCATCTTTGTGAAAGTAGTCTGTCTTTCCTCTGAAGTGGTCTGTTCTCCGGTTAAGATGTGGTCGGAAATTGTGCATAGGCAAAGAGCGTTTTTGCCGGCCTTCATTGCTTCATAGTAAAGAGCAGCTGATTCCATTTCTACGCCCATTACGCCCAGTTCCTTAAGTTTCATCTGAGTATCAGTCATGTCATAAAAAATGTCAGAAGAGTACATAGTACCTACATGAGCAGTAACGCCTAAATCTTCGGCAGCCTTAACAGCCTTCTGGAGAAGTTCAAATGAGCAGACTGCAGGAACCTGAGCATTAACTTCAAACTGAGAAGACCAGTTTGAGTTAGTTACACTTGCCATAGCAATTGTAACATCTTTAACCTTAACATCTTCCTGAAGAGAACCTGCTGTACCTACTCTGATGATATTCTTTACATCGTAGAAGTTGAACAGTTCATGTGAGTAGATACCGATTGAAGGCATACCCATACCGGAAGCCATTACAGAAACTCTTTTGCCTTTATAAGTACCTGTGTAGCCCTGAACTCCTCTTACGTTATTAACAAGAACAGGGTTTTCCAGGAAAGTTTCAGCGATGAACTTTGATCTTAGCGGATCTCCCGGCATGATAACTGTTTCAGCGAAATCCTCTTTCTGACATGATATATGTGGTGTTGGAATATTTGACATTTTAATCCCCTCCTATATGTGCTAAAATAATTGATACATATAATGTACCCAAAAGATTAATATTTGTCAAAGGAAAAAGAACAATGAGAAATAAGAAGGTTTGTATAATATACACCGGCGGAACCATTGGAATGGTAAATACAGAGAACGGCTTTGCACCTAAGAAGGGCTACCTGCCGGAGGTTTTATCGCGAATAGACGATTTGCACCACGAAAGTATGCCTGCGTGGGACATCATTGAATTTGAGCCCCTGCTGGACTCGTCCAACGTGGCTTTCGAACAGTGGAACCAGATAGGACATGCAATAGCAGACAATTATTCGGAGTATGACGGTTTTGTTGTCCTTCACGGCACCGACACCATGGCATACACTGCATCGGCACTTTCCTTTATGCTGGAAGGATTATCCAAGCCTGTAGTAATCACAGGCTCCCAGATTCCTCTTTCTGAAATCAGAAGTGACGGAAGAGACAATCTTATAACATCAGTGATTATTGCCGGGCAGGGAACCGTCCGCGAAGTTTGCCTGTACTTCGGAAGCAAGCTTATAAGAGGAAACTGCGCGACAAAATCATCAGCTGACGGACTGATTGCATTCGATTCGCCCAATTTCCCTTATCTTGCAGAAGTGGGAATAGATATTAAATACAACCTGCCACACCTGATGGAGGCGGCAGATGAAGAATTGCGGCTCATAGAACTGAAACAGACATCCATAGGGGTTTTGAAAATTTTTCCGGGCATTCAGTTCAGCCTGTTTGAGAAAATAATGACAGAAAGCCTGAAGGGCATCGTACTTGAGGGTTTTGGTGCGGGAAATATCCCAAGCACAGACCAGAGCCTTCTTCATATAATTGAAAAAGCTTTCAGCCACGGAACTATTGTAACCGTATGCTCCCAGTGTCACAGCGGAACAGTCAAGCTAGGCGCATATGAAACAAGCTCAGCTCTGACTAAGGCCGGTGCAGTAAGTGGATACAGCATGACCACAGAAGCCGCTGTTGCCAAGCTGTATTATCTGTTCAGTAAAGGGTACGAAAGAGACCGAATCAAGGAGCTTATGGAAGAAAACCTGAGGGGCGAGTTGTTGAAATAACAACAAAATTATGATATTATATACAGTTAGTAGTATTGAAAACCGGATAACACAGAGATAAAGAGGAAAAGACTATGAATAAGAAGAAATATGATGGCGTATTATATGATGTCAGAGAAGTAAGAGACCTGAAAGATATGATCAGCAGCAGCGCAAAATTATTCAAGGACGATGTTGCGTACCTGCAGAAGGACAGACCCGGAGGAGAATTCCAGCCACTGACTTACGGCGAATTCTACAAGCAGATGGAAGCACTTGGAACCAGACTTCTGGACCTGGGCCTGAAGGACAAGAACATTGCAGTAATCGGGGACAGCTGCTATGAATGGATTATGACATATTTTGCAGTTGTTTGCGGCGTAGGTGTAATTGTGCCGCTGGACAAGAACCTTCCTCGCGAGGAACTTAACAACCTTGTGAAGCGTTCCGGTGCAGCAGCAATTGTTTACACAAAGAAGAGCGAAAAGAGCCTTCAGGATATTATGGCAGAGCCCGGCACTGTGGAATACTTCATTTCCATAGGCGACGACCAGCACACAGATAAGGCGCTTTCTCTGTCAAAACTTATTGAGGAGGGTAATCGCCTTCTGAAATCAGGTATCCGTGATTACATGGATGCAGAAATTGAACCGGACAAGATGGCTACATTAATGTTCACATCCGGTACTACCGGAATGGCGAAGGGTGTAATGCTGTCCCACAAGAACATTGTTGCCAATGTTTACAGCATGTCCAAGTATGTAAGGATTCCTAAGAACGGAATTGTACTTTCAATTCTTCCTATTCACCATGCATACGAATTTACCTGCAGCATCTGCACTACTTTCTATCAGGGAAAAACTATTGCAATATGTGAAGGAATTAAATATATCCAGAAGAACATGCAGGAATCCAAGGCAAATGTAGTGCTGGGAGTTCCCCTTGTATTCGAGAAGATGTACAAGGGCATGTGGAAGCAGGCCGAAAAGAGAGGCGAGGCAGAGAAACTTCGTAAAGCAATCGACCTGTCAAGAAAGATGAAGCTGTACAATAACACCGCTTTGATGAAAAAGCTGTTTAAGGCAGTTCATCACTCCTTCGGTGACAACATCAAGCTGTTCATTGCAGGTGGTGCGGCAATCGATCCTGTTGTAATTGAAGATTTCGAGGCTATGGGTCTTCCAATGATTCAGGGCTACGGAATGAGTGAATGTGCACCTATTATTGCAGTAAACCAGGATAGATACAGCAAGGCTGCTTCTGTTGGAAGACCTATGCCGGGCACTGAAGTCAGAATTGACAATCCCGATGATAACGGCATCGGTGAAGTTGTCTGCAAGAGTGATTCAGTTATGATCGGATATTATGAGAATCCGGAAGCAACTGCAGAAGTTCTTGAAGACGGATGGCTTCACACAGGTGATCTGGGATATATGGACGAGGATGGATTCCTTTATCTGACAGGAAGAAAGAAGACGGTAATTGTTACTAAGGGCGGCAAAAACATTTTCCCTGAGGAAGTGGAAGCTATTCTTATGGAAAGCGAATTCATTCAGGAAGTAGTCGTTTACGGACAGGTTGATGAGAAAGTCGGAAATGTTATAGTCAGTGCGGCCATTTACCCTAACATGGGAGTTCTTGAAGAAGCTAAGGGAAAGATGAGTGATGAAGAAATCTACGATTTCTTTACAGAAATTGTGGATGCCGCCAATAAGAGAATGCCGTCATATAAGGCAGTTAAGAGAGTAAGCATCAGAGATAAAGAATTTGAAAAAACCACAACAGGCAAGATTAAGAGATACGGCAACGTCAGCGAATCCGAGTAATTTTTCAGGATTGATGGGAGACTGAGGTGAATATGGGGTTTATTCAGACTAAGCGCGCAGAAGTTGAAAGAGCGCAGAAATTTGTTGATGAGTATATTAATGAGTCGGGGGACCATGTAGTTCGTTACAGGGAAAGCAGGCCAATTACGGACATAAAGAATATGTTAGAGACCAGTGTGGAATTATATGGTGACAATGTTGCCTTCAGGCAGAAATTTAAGAAAAATGAACCGTATAAGAGCATTACCTATAAAGCTGCTTACGATGATGTAAACGGCTTGGGCACGGCTTTGATAAACCGTGGGCAGAAAGGGAAAAGGATTGCGGTTATCGGGGAGACCTGTTATCAGTGGGAGAGCTCATACCTTGCAGTAATATGTGGCACCGGTCTGGTGGTGCCCCTTGATAAGGAACTTGACAAGGAAGACCTTGAAGGGCAGATTATTGATGCAGAAATATCCACAATATTTTTCGATAACAAATATGAGAAAATGTTCAGGGAAATCAAGGCAGGTGGGAATACCGGCCTTGAAATTCTTATTAACTTCAATTCAGAAGAACATACAGAAGATGTTTTGTCCTGGGCGGCTTTGATAAAGGAAGGAAAGAATCAGGTGGCACAGGGTGACAGATCCTTTGCGGATGCGGAAATCTGCGGGGATGAGCCGGCGGTGATTCTGTACACCTCCGGTACTACGGGAATTGCCAAGGGAGTAATGCTTTCGCATTACAATCTGGCTTTTGACCTGATGAGTGCACCGTCCATGCTTAAGGTTAATTCATGGGATATTTTCTTTTCAGTGCTGCCTGTGCATCACACCTATGAGTGTACCTGTGCGTTTCTGATGCCTTTATATAAGGGGGCATCTATTGCGTACTGTCAGGGACTGAAGTATATTGCAAAAAACCTTGAAGAGGTAAAGCCGACGATGCTTCTTGGTGTGCCTGTTCTGATAGAGTCTCTTTATAAGAAAATCTGGAAGGGTATCAGGGAAAAAGGTAAGGAGGACACTTTCCGTCGTCTTCTTGCCATCAATAAAAAAACTGAACGTCTTGGAATTAATGTGGTGAAACCTTTTGCAGAAGAGATTCTAAAGGTACTCGGCGGGAATATGCGAGTGCTTATTTCAGGCGGTGCGGCTATTAATCCGGATATTCTGGAGTTTTTTAACGCGCTGGGAATTGTTGCAGTTCAGGGATACGGACTGACGGAATGTGCGCCTATGGTGGCTTTGAACCCGGACGTTCGTAAGGATATGAGAAACCGCTCGGCGGGTCATCTGCTTCCCGGAATGGAGGTGAAGATTTCTGATGCTGATGAAAACGGCATTGGGGAAATCTGCTTCAGGGGCGGCAATGTAATGCTGGGTTACTATAACAACCCTTCTGCAACGGCGGATGTTATCAGGGACGGATGGTTCCATACAGGAGACCTGGGATATGTGGATAAGGATAATTATGTCTTTATCACAGGCAGAAAGAAGAATGTTATTATCACGAAAAACGGCAAGAATGTGTTCCCTGAAGAACTGGAATATCTGATCTGCCAGATACCATATATTAATGAGGCAATGGTCTGGGGCAGTGAAGAGGAAGGTGAAGGTGAGGACACCACTATTGCGGCTACAGTGACCCTTGACAATGAACAGGTTGCTGAGGCACTGGGTGACGGCTACACTGTCCGCCAGGTGGAAGCCTTAATATGGTCTGAAATTGACAAGATAAACGGGAAAATTCCTTTTTTCAAGAGAATTAAGAAGCTGGTAGTGAGAAAAGAGGATTTTGAAAAGACAACGGGCAAGAAAATTAAACGCTTTGTGGACAGTAATAGGTCTGTAAATCGTTGACAAATAGCCATTTATAGTATATAATATTGCGATACGTTATAGCGATACAGACATTTATCGCACGCCAGAAGGAGGAAAAATAATGGCAGAAGAAATTCTTTTAACCCAGGAGGGTTATGATAAATTAGAAGAAGAAAGAGATTATCTAGTTGCTGTAAGAAGAAAAGAAGTTTCCGAAAGACTTAAGGAAGCCATCTCATACGGAGACTTGTCTGAAAACGCTGAGTATGATGCAGCTAAGAATGAACAGGCTGAACTGGAAGAAAGAATTCTTAAAGTTGAAAATATGCTTAAGAACGCAAGAATTATCAACGAAGAAGAAATTTCAGACGACCAGGTTAATGTAGGTGTTACAGTAACTGTAACTGATATAGATCACAACGAAGAACTTCATTTCGTTATCGTTGGATCAACTGAAACTGACCCTTTTGCTGAACCGGCAAAGATTTCAAATGAATCTCTGGTAGGACAGGGACTTCTTGGCAAGAAGCTGGGTGAAGTTGCTGAAATTATTGTACCGGACGGAACACTTCATTACAGAATTGATAATATTGAAAAGTAGAAAAGTATAGAAAAGGCGGTAGACAAATGAGTGAGGAAAAGAACGTAAACGTTAACCCGGAAGCTGAAGAGCTTACGGAAGAAAACATCAGTGAACAAAGAAAGATCAGAAGAGAAAAGCTGAAGAAGCTTCAGGAAGCCGGAAGAAATCCTTTTGTTCATGAAACATGGGATGTAACTGCACACAGCATGGATATCAAGGATAACTTTGATGCTATGGAAGACGAGGAAGTGTCATGTGCAGGAAGAATCATGGCTTTCAGACAGATGGGTAAGGCATCTTTCATTGACATTCAGGATAAACAGGGTAGAATCCAGTGCTATGTAAGAAAAGACATGATTGGTGATGAAGAATACAGCTGGTTTAAGACTTATGACATCGGTGATATCGTAGGTGTTGAAGGTACAGTATTCAAGACTAAGCACGGTGAAGTATCCATTAAGGTTGAAAAAGTTGTACTTCTTTCCAAATCACTACAGGTTCTTCCAAATAAATGGCATGGATTAAAGGATACGGACATCAGATACAGACAGAGATATACTGACCTTATCATGAATCCTGAAGTAAGAGAAACATTCTACAAGAGATCTAAGATTATTCATGAAATCAAGAGAGTTCTTGAAGAAGACTACGGATATCTTGAAGTAGACACTCCTATTCTTACTCCAATTGCAGGTGGTGCTGCAGCAAGACCTTTTGAAACTCATCACAACACATTAAACATGGATCTTAAGATGAGAATTTCCAACGAATTATATCTGAAGAGACTTATCGTTGGCGGTCTGGACAGAGTTTACGAAATGGGTAAGATGTTCAGAAATGAAGGTATGGACAGAAACCACAACCCTGAATTTACTTCCATGGAATGTTACATGGCATATGGTAACATGGAATCAACTATGGACGTAACTGAACAGGTTGTATATAAGGCAGCTTTAGCTGTTAACGGCTCACCAATTATCAAATATCAGGGCAAGGAATTCGATGTAACTCCTCCTTGGAGAAGATTAAACATGGCTGATGCTGTAAAGGAAATCACAGGCGTTGATTTCGCTAAAATTGATACTGACGAAGAAGCTAGAGAAGCTGCTGCCGCTTACGGTATGGATGCTGAAGAAATCAAGGATTATACTAGAGGTAAGCTGATTGCTGAAATGTTCGAAGAATACTGCGAAGACGTTCCCGGATACTTAGACGGCCCTGTTTTCGTTATCGGACATCCGGTTGAAATTTCTCCTCTTGCTAAGAGAGACCCTGAAGATCCAAGAATCACAAGAAGATTCGAAGCTTACATCAACTGCTGGGAAATCGCTAATGCATTCTCCGAGTTAAACGATCCTATCGACCAGTACGAAAGATTCGTTGAACAGCAGGCTCAACTTGATTCAGGTGAAGACGATGAAGCTCATCCAATGGATATGGACTTCGTAAATGCTCTTGAAGTAGGTCTTCCTCCAACAGGTGGACTTGGAATCGGTATCGACCGTGTAATCATGCTGATTACCGACTCTCCAAGCATCAGAGATATTATCCTGTTCCCGACTATGAAGCCTGAAAAGAAGGGTGGAGTAAAGGCTGCTGAGGAAAAGAGAGTTCAGATTACTGACAAGACTAAGATTGAAGTTGAACCTTTATTCGAGGAATATGTAGACTTCGACTCATTCTCAGCATGCGATTTCAGAGCTGTAAAGATCAAGAAGTGCGAAGCTGTTCCTAAGAGCAAGAAGCTTCTGAAGTTCGTTCTTAACGACGGTTCCGGCACTGACAGAATCATTCTATCAGGTATTCACGATTACTATGAACCTGAAGAGCTTGTTGGAAAGACTGCAGTTGCAATCACAAACCTTCCGCCAAGAAAGATGATGGGTGAGGAATCCAACGGTATGCTTCTGTCATGCGTAAACAACTACGATGGCAAGGAAATGCTGAACTTCATCCTGTTAGACGATGCAATTCCAGCAGGAGCAAAGGTTTACTAATATCCTTAAAAATATAAATAAAATGCATAATTGGACCCGGTGATGAGCCGGGTCTTTTTGTTGTGGGATGGGCGGTACGGCTCGGGAAGTATGGAATTTTGTGGTGGAATGCCCGATTTCACTTGGTTTACGCTGAATGGGACGCGAAAACGGCCTCTTATTATCGAATAATATGTTTCGGGGCGCTTCAGCATCATATGTTCTTATGGCATCATTCTGCCTATGAATTCTTATTCACAATCAATTGTTTTTATTACAGCATTTTTCCCTTAATTTACCATCTAAGCCTTTATCAAGCTGTTATCTTATTGCATTACATCAAAATTAAAGCATAAATAATTCCCTGTGCTGCGTTTGTTGTACATTATCAAAGGCTGTTCCTGCGAAACCATGAAGTTTCACGGCCTATTTTTTAAAAATAAATCAAACAAGGGCATTTAGGCGGCCCAACTATAGAATATTGCTCTTCATCGGGCGCCAGGACAATAATCTATCATTATTCACGACGAAGATCGTCGGTAGCGGATGACACGTGTGCAAATGAATCGCCGATTTTATGTAATTATTTGATGTTTCCATTAATACGCTTTTAGGTTCACCAAGGCAACTGATTTGCCAATGTTGCGGTATGCCACTTGACGACTCTACGATTGGCAAAGAAACAGATGGTGCTTTCAATGAAGAATATTGCAAGTGATGCTATGTGGACGGAAAGTATACATACAATAATATTGATGATCTGATTAACTTTTGCTCTGAACATATGGCAAATGAAAACTGGTCATCAGAGCAAGTACGATCATATATGTCGGATATGTTACCCAAATTGAATTACTGGAAACAGTCAAACAAGTAATGCAGCCGGAAACCCACATAATTCCATGCGTCGCTATATTACTGGCTATTTTGCCATCCAAGCGACGCGATTTGTCATCAAAACCATAATAATAGGCTCCGCACCATTTTCTTTGACTAAGCGAAATCTATTGATGGATATACATTCTTGCCATGCCGGATTCGCCATTGCACTGTACCATACACAAAAACTCCCAGCCGTATCTTTCATAAAAACCGGTATGATCCGTGACCAGATAAATAGGTGAAATACCTTTGGATTTCATATCCTCGACAACTATATTGAGCAGATGACCTGCTATTCCTTTGCATCGGTAGTCTTTTTCTGTATAGACTGCACAGACGTTTGGGGTAAGGTCCTTCCTGTTATGGAAATCATTTTCGATTACTCCCATACCGCCGACAATTTTGTCACCGTACATGCAGAGATACCAACCGTATTCTGTTTCTTTTTTCAGATAAGCCTCCATACATTCCAGATAGGCTTCCGTTGGAACGCCCCATTTACAATGGAACCACTCTGCCGCACTATTCTTTAATTCCGCTCTGTCTCTCAATGTTATATAGTCAAGACTTTTCATCTACAACCCCCTCACAAATATACCCGCCGTAAATCAGCGTTTACACCATGTGCAAAGAACTTAACGATTCTCCAGACGCAATGCATGTTGCATAGATTTTTATATAAGCAATTGACATCAGATGTCACAAATGGTAATATCAAGGAAACTGGGAAACTGAATTTGGTTTACGGGTTTCCGCGTGGAGGAAATATCATGAAAGAACTGAGAGAGAGGATTATTGATGTTGCCATTGAAGAATTCACTCGGGGCGGACTGAAATTCACTATGAGTGATGTGGCGAAGAATCTTGGGATCAGTAAAAAGACAATATATACTGTTTTCGAGAGCAAACAGGAGGTACTGATCGGGATAGCTGACCGTTATACTGGAGATTTTCGTAAAATGCAGGAAGAACTGGAGGCAGATGATGATTTGACAGCAGTTCAGAAGCTGGAAAAACTTCTGTGTGCACTGCCAGAAAAGTACTATAACATCGGGCTTAACCGGATTTATGAGTTGTCGGAGAAGTACCCCGGACCATATAAGTATCTGATGACATCAGTTAATCATGGCTGGGAACTGGCGGAGAAATATCTTAAAAAGGGAATCGAAGAAGGAGAGATTCAGAAAGTATCAATTCCGGTTGTAATGTCAATGGTAAAAGGTACAGTGCTCTGCTTTATGGAAAGTAGTATTCTGTATGAAAACAAGCTGACATATGAACAGGGGAAACTGGAAATGGTAAGAATACTGATGAAAGGAATTGAAGTCAAGTGAAGGATGTAAGAATCATTGAGATCAAGGAAAGTGTGTTTGCCGATAATGACAGGCAGGCAGAGGCCCTTAGAAGCAGCCTGAAGGAAAAAGGTGTATTTCTTTTAAATCTGATGTCCTCTCCGGGTTCGGGAAAGACAACAACCCTTACAGGGACCATAGCTGCACTGAAGGACAGTCTGCGTATAGGGGTCATGGAAGCGGATATTGACTCAGATGTAGATGCGAAAACTATTGCTGAGACCGGTGCAAAGACAGTTCAGCTGCATACAGGCGGTATGTGTCATCTTGATGCAGAGATGACAAGACAAGGGCTCGATGCACTTGGAATAGACGATGTAGATCTGGCAATCCTTGAGAATGTAGGAAATCTTGTATGTCCGGCTGAGTTTGATACAGGGGCAGTTATGAATGTAATGATTCTTTCTGTTCCCGAAGGTCATGACAAGCCGCTTAAGTATCCGCTGATGTTTGAAGTGTGTGACGCTGTTCTTATAAACAAGATTGATGTACTGCCATACTTTGATTTCGACATGGAACTTGTGAAAGAGTACATCCATATGAGAAACCCAAAGGCAGATATATTCCCAATCAGTGCGAAGACAGGTGAGGGAATGGGAGAATGGACAGAATGGCTGAGCAGACAGGCTGCTGAGTGGAAGTGTAAATGATAAAGGGAGATAAGCGATGAAAAAGGAACTGGATAAAGAACTGTATCCGGACTATGTCTATCCGGTGTTTAAGCCTGATTTAGGTGAACCTTTTCGCGAGCCTATTGCGAAATTAGGTAAAAAAATCACGGACCGTATCCCGCAGAAACTGGGACTGAAAAAGATTACAAAAAATGATCCGGAATACTGGGGACTTGCCGGCGTGCTGACTGATGAAGAGGCGGAGCTGGCATATAAGCTGGGCGTAAGAAAGCCGAAGACACTACCGGAAATTGTTAAGATTTCCGGAATGGTAGAAAAGGAATGCGAGGCACTGCTGGAAGAGATGTCCCGCAAAGGTATTCTGGAATATAACTGGGAGAATGATGCCCACGAAAAGCAGTATGTTCTGCCTATGTATGTGCCGGGGTGTGCAGAATTCTTTAATATGAATGCAAGCATTCTTAAGTCTAATCCTGAGATGGGAACTTTCTTTGAGCATATGTCACGTCTGCCCCTGGAGAAAATTACACCTTTCGTGCCAGAGGGCGGTGCAGGTATCGGAATGCATGTAATACCGGTTGAAAAGGCGATTGAGATGGAAAACGAATCCATAGATCTGGAGCACATATCATACTGGCTGGATAAATACGACGGCAAATACGCTGCCAGTCCTTGCTCCTGCAGACGCTCACGTCTGACTCACGATGAAGGCTGTGCTGACGATCCGGAAGGATGGTGCATTGCTGTGGGCGATATGGCAGATTATGTTGTTGAGACA
This sequence comes from Eubacteriaceae bacterium, assembly GCA_028727785.1. GTDB lineage: Bacteria > Bacillota > Clostridia > Peptostreptococcales > Anaerovoracaceae > Senimuribacter. The sequence continues at coordinate 23,026 of JAQYNQ010000038.1, forward strand.
CAGAAGGACGGCCGCTACATTTCAAGGGAAGAGGCGCTGGATATATTCCGGCAGGCCGAAGACAACGGATTCGTACATCAGATTACAAATATTGATGGGGCACACAAGATTTTTGCCATATGTAACTGTAATGTCAATGTATGTTATGCACTGCGTACTTCACAGCTGTTTAACACTCCTAATATGTCACGTTCAGCCTACATTGCCGATGTGGATAAAAAGAAATGTGTTGCCTGCGGAAAATGTGTGGAGAGTTGTCCTGCCGGTGCAGTAAAGCTTGGACAAAAGCTTTGCGATAAGGAAGGCTGTGAGATTACATATCCAAAGATGCCGCTGCCGACAGAGCAGCCATGGGGAGAGCATATGTGGTCTCATAACTACAGAGATACTAACAGAATCAACTGCTATGACACGGGAACATCACCATGCAAGACTGCATGTCCTGCTCATATCGCGGTGCAGGGATATCTTCAGCTTGCCAAGGAAGGCCGCTATGATGAAGCTCTGGCACTGATTAAGAAGGATAATCCGCTGCCTGCCGTATGTGGCCATGTGTGCAACAGGCGCTGTGAGGACGCCTGCACCAGAGGAGAAATCGATGAGGCGGTTGCAATAGATGAGGTCAAGCGTTTTGTTGCAGAAAGAGATCTGAATGCAGAAACACGCTATATTCCTAAGCCTGTCATTCCGTCACTGCGCGGTGGTTTCAGCGAAAAAATTGCAATAATCGGAGCCGGGCCTGCAGGTCTTTCCTGTGCATATTATCTGGCTCTGACAGGATATAAGCCGACTGTATTCGAGAAGAGTGAGGAACCGGGAGGCATGTTGCGTTACGGTATTCCATCATACAAGCTGGAGAAGGATCTTCTGGCAGCAGAAATTGATGTAATTCGTGAAATGGGCGTAGAAATTCGCTGCGGTGTGGAAGTTGGTAAGGATATTACAATTGAAGAACTCAGAGAACAGGGATATAAAGGTTTCTATGCAGCTATAGGCTGTCAGAGAGGAAGGAAACCGGGTATAACAGGAGAAAACGCTGAGGGTGCTTATACTGCAGTAGATTTTCTGAAAGAAGCAGGAGCTAAGGAAAGTTTTGATTTAGAAGGCGATGTTGTTGTTATCGGCGGCGGTAACGTGGCAATAGATGCAGCAAGAGTCAGCACACGCTGTACAGATGCGAAGGTTTCTATGTTCTGCCTTGAACAGAAGAGTGATATGCCTGCAAGTGAAGAGGAGATTGCTGAGGCACAGGAAGAAGGAATTGAAATAAACTGTGGCTGGGGACCAAAAGAGATTATAGAAGAAAACGGTCATGTGAGCGGAATTGTATTCAAAAAATGCGTACGTGTATTTGACGAACAGGGCAGATTTTCACCGGAATATGATGAAGATGATACTGTGACAGTGGAATGCAGCCATGTGATTTTCTCCGTTGGACAGACAATAGAATGGGGAAGCATGCTGGATAATCTGCATGTGGCGCTTCGACCAAATGGCAGTGTACTCGCTGACAGGCTGACTTATCAGACATCAGAGCCGGATATATTCGCCGGCGGGGATGTTTACACTGGTCCTAAATTTGCAATAGATGCTATTGCGGCCGGAAGAGAGGGAGCTATATCACTGCATAGATATGTCCATGAGCATTGCACACTGACTATCGGCAGAAATCGCCGTGATTATATTGAACTTGATAAGGGAAATATAAAAGTGGACACCTATGACGAATCAAAGCGTCAGATTCCACCAAAGGCAGATGTAAATAAGCAGGCAGAAACCTTCCGTGATTTGTCTTCAAGCTTAACAGAAGAACAGATCAGGAAAGAAACATCACGCTGTCTGTCATGCGGTGCTTCTGTGGTAGATTCCAACAAATGTATCGGATGCGGGGTCTGCACAACGAAGTGTGTATTTGATGCAATTCACCTGCACAGAGAACTTCCGGGGGCTTCTGTTATGCGTTCGTCAGAGGAAAAACTGAAATATATTCTTCCGAATATGATTAAGCAGTCCATCAAAGTAAAATTCCGTAAAAAAGAATAGGCGGCATGAGAAGGTTTTGGTGTAAAGGAGTTAAAAAATGCATGAGCTTGGTGTAACCTTTCATATCATGGATCACGTGGAGAAGGTGGCTGCAGAAAATGAGGTATCTCGTGTTTGCAGGGTCACACTTGAGCTGGGTGAGGTCTCGACAGTAATTGAATCCTATCTGCAGAACTGCTGGGCGTGGGCTGCGAAGAAGCGCCCACTATTCAATGAATGTGAGCTGACTGTGGAGACTCTGCCTGCCATCACGTACTGTGAGGGCTGTGAAAAAACATATCCTACGGTACAGTACGGAAAAATCTGCCCTCATTGCGGCAGCGAACAGACTTACCTGTTGCAGGGAAATGAGTTTAATATTAAGGAAATAGAAGTAGAATAGGAGGTAAATTTTTATGTTCTTTCAGATATATGGAGAAACAGCTGGGTGGCAGCTTCTTGGATGGCTGATGGTTTTTACCGGCCTGGTTGTTATGAATGAAATTGCAAGAAGGTCGAAGGCGGGTGGAATCGCTTGCTTTCTGGTTCTTCCGGCAGCCCTGACTGTATACTTTATTGCTATATATGTGGGTGCGGCAAGAGGCGCTGAATGGGCGCTGAACAACGACACTTATGTACATATGAACAGCTGGTTCCACTATGCTAAGCTGTATGCTGCTACTGCAGGGTGTATCGGATTCATGATTCTGAAATATCACTGGGGAAAGCTTGGAAAGTCTGTAAACTTTAAGGTATTTCCTTTTGTAATAGTTGCAATCAATATTCTTATCGCTGTGGCTTCTGACTTTGAATCTGCAATCCGTGCAGGTTCTCTCGCCGGCGGCTGGTGGCTGTCTTCGGAAGGCGTATGGCTGTACGGCGGATGGTGGAATGTGCTGAACGGTCTTGCAGGTCTTCTGAATATTTTCTGCATGACAGGATGGTGGGGTATCTACTCATCAAAAGATCAGAAAGACATGCTGTGGCCGGATATGATATGGGTATATGTGCTGGCTTATGATATCTGGAACTTCCAGTATACATATCTGAATCTGCCGACACACTCATGGTACTGCGGTCTGGCTCTGCTGCTCGCACCTACATTTGCAGCGGCACTGTGGAATAAGGGTGGATGGATTCAGAACCGTGCAAATACACTTGCACTATGGTGTATGTTCGCCCAGGTATTTCCGGTGTTTCAGGATGCAAGCCGCTTTACAACAGTTACATCAGTATATGCAGAAGGCGGAATTGCGGCGGCTATGGGAAGCAGTATGCCGACAGCTGCTGATCCGACAGCACAGGGACTTATTTCTGTTGTGTCCATCGCAGTAAATGTATTCGTATTCGCTTATATTCTGAAGAGGGCTAAAGAACAGAAGAAAAATCCGTGGAAGAACGAAATATTTACAGATACAAAAGACTATATCGAAGCTATGGATCGTGCATAGCACAGATACAACATATGCAGATAATTGGACACATGAAAAGGCCGGAGCAGAATTCCGGCCTTTTAACATATAACATCATTCTTTTGCTGCAAGGCTTTGGAAATGCATCAAAACCCCTATAACATCATGGCGGTTAATGATATAATAAGCTAAACATTAATCTATTTTTAATGAAAACTAACTTTTTTCTTAATTATTTAAAGTCTATATGGGAAAAATACTATTTTGTTGATATGGGTCTACTATTGTGATAAAATTAATATCTAAATTAAAGTATAAAAATAGATATTATTCAAGTATTCGGTTATATGTGATGCAGGGGGGCAGAGCATGTTTTGGGCCGATTGTAATATCTGTAAAGGTTTTGATTACGGGGCAGGGGATTGATAATCACCGGCCTTTTATTGTTTATTTGCATGAATGGGGAAAGGATTATAATGAAAGCGACTGAACTTCCAAGTGTGGATCAGCTGAAAGAGGAGCTGGACAGGGAGAGATATAAAGCACGATATAACAGGGTTTTGCGCAGTACGGTTTACTCGCTGATCGTTGTGGCAGCAGTTGCTGTGCTGGTGGCAACCATATGGCTTCCGGTGCTGCAGATATACGGAAGTTCCATGACTCCTACTGTTGACGAAGGCGATATTGTTGTATCAGTAAAGGGAACGGATTTCGAACCTGGAGATTTAGTGGCTTTTTATCTGGGTAATAAAATACTTGTAAAGAGATGCATCGCAGGACCGGGGTCCTGGGTGAATATTGATAAAGACGGAAATGTTTATGTGGACGGCAGTATGCTGGACGAGCCTTATCTGACAGAAAAGGCTATGGGTGACTGCAACATTGTGTTCCCATATCAGGTTCCTGATAACCGATATTTCTGTCTTGGCGACCACAGAGCGACTTCGGTGGACTCGAGAAATTCCACTGTGGGCTGTGTGTCAGAAGAACAGATTGTTGGAAGAATAGTATTTCGTGTATGGCCCCTGTCAGGGTTCGGAACTCTGCAATAGTGAGGAAGTGTAATTAAGTGAGACAGAATGTGCTACAGAAGATAGCAAAGTACTTAACTGAATATAAGGGCAGAAAGCGCTGGCAGAAAGTTGTTACCTGCATGGCGGCAGTTGTGGTTTTTTGCACTACATATGCGCTGATACTTCCTGCAATTACAATGGAAGATACTTACTGCGGCATGGAAGAGCATGTTCACAGTGATGCATGCTATACAGAGGTGACTACAGGAGGAGAAAGAATTCACGAACATACGGACCAGTGTTATGCCTATGAGCCGGGTGAGCTTATCTGCGGGCTGGAAGAAGGCGAAGCAGTTTCTGAAGAGGGAGATGTGCATCAGCACGACGAAAACTGCTATGAAAAGGTTAAAGTACTGGTATGTGATAAAGAGGAATTTTCCTCTGCGAAAACTGAAAAGAAGCTGACCTGTGGATTACAGGAGCATAGACACAGCGACAGCTGTTATACAGATCTCACATCTGATGTGGAAACGGCTGAGATGTGGGAGGCATCATTCTCTGATGTTAAACTGACCGGAGACTTTAGGGTTGACGTTCTGAATATTGCAAAGACTCAGCTTGGATATGAGGAAAGCAAGAAAAACTACGTTGAGACAGAGTCAGGCGACAGAAACGGATACACACGTTACGGAGCCTGGTACGGAGATACATATGGTGACTGGTGCGCAATGTTTGCCTCATTCTGTCTGCACTATGCGGAGGTTGAGGATATGCCTGTAGATGCAGGCTGCCAGACATGGATTAAGGAGCTGTGCAGAGAAAAATATGATCTGTACAGGGAGGCGCACAGATATACACCTGAAGCAGGTGACCTGGTATTCCTGGACTGGGATGATGACGGCAAATCAGACCATGTGGGTTTTGTTGCTGAAGTAATCCCTGAGAAGGAGGATAAGCCGGCACAGATCAGAACTATTGAGGGAAACTCCGGAGACTGTGTTCAGAGTCTTACTTACGAGCTGAAGGACAGCCGAATTCTTGGATACGGAATGCTGCCGGAGCAGAAGTTCTACTGTGGGGAAAAGGGTCACGTTCATGACGACGACTGCAGAAACAGCGATGGTGAGCTTTTCTGTGAGCTGAAGGAGCACGTTCACAAGAAGTCATGTAAGGAGAAACCTGCAGAGAAGCTGAAGGAGCTTTCTTTTAAAGGCGAAGATTACACTGTTGTCGTAAAGTATGGCTCCGATGCAAAACTGCCGGCAGACGTAACTTTGAAAGTGTCTGAAATATCAGAGAAATCTGAAGAATATAAGAATTACTATAATAAAGCCGTGAAGGCAATGGGCGTGGATAAGGATGCGGAAAAGGTTGTTCTGGCACGATTCTTCGACATTGAATTCCTGGTGAACGGTGAAAAAGTTGAACCGGCTGCACCTGTGTCGGTAACTATTGTCTATGATGAAAAGGTGAAGACTGAAGAGGATATGAACTGTCAGTCAGTCCACTTTACAGATAAAGGACTTGAACTGTTAGATGTTGATGTGAAGAAATCAGGTGATGAAACTGTAAGCTTCACCCATGAACAGGACAGCTTTTCCGTAGTCGGAAATGTTGTGGCTGTAAAATCTTCATATAACAGTACTGATGTTGGAGACTCGCCTCTGAAGGTTGACTACTATGTATGTATAGACGGAACCTGGACTTTGGTAGGTTCTACTCGCACAGGCTGGTATGGTGATTATACGGCAACCGGCTGGTCGGATACCAACAGAGACTATATTACTGTAGCTCAGGCAGAGTCTATTCTGGGTCCATACGGATTCGATGCCGGTGACAGTAATCCTGCACGAAGGACTGCATATCAGCAGAAGTCAGGTGACACGAAAATTTATTCAGATACGAATACTGTGGAGAAAGACGGAAAGAGAATAATACCTCTTGCAAGAAATGGAGAGCATCCGGGATATAATCTGTATTATCTTCCTGCTAATTCGGAGTCATTTAAGTCAGTAACATCCGCAGACAATCTGGATAAAGTGAATAATGGATTCTATACGGTATCTGTATATGATCCTAACCATCTGGCATACACAGAAGGTGAAGACCTTCCTGAAAGCAAGCTGGTTAGAAATGGCGGAAGCTATACTGTAACAGTAAAGCCGGTAAAAGATTCATCCGGTGCTTCATGGCAGTGTGTAAGCAGCAACTGGCAGAAGGTTGCAGAGGGAACTGTAAATGCAGATGGCAGTGTGACATATAATCTGACAAATGTTAGTCAGCAGATTGTGATAACACCGATGAGCGGTGATCTTGGAACGGCATATTCTAACAGAACTGTTCATTACTATGTATATGTTGACGGAGTCTGGACGGAAGTGGGAAGCACCGCGACCATATACAAGAGTGAAGGACATGACAGATATTATGTCACATCTTCACAGGCAGAAAGCGTTCTGGCACCGTACGGATTTACAGGTAGCACATACAGTTTCAACACCGGCGAGGGAAACAAATTTGCCCATCAGGTGGGCGGTGATATAGATTTAAATAAGACTTTCTATACAGACAATGACTCATGGCAGCTGGCTGATGGAAGCTGGGCAATAGGTTTAAGCTACAGTGAAAATGACTATGCACTGTATTATCTGCCGGCAAACACTCGCAGTTTCACTGACAGGACACCGACAAACTTTGCAGCATCAGCCGAGATGAGCGGTAACCGATTCTGGTCGGTAAAGGTTATTGACGATGAACGCAGAATATATGACAGTGCTCAGCTGGAAAGTCTGACTCAATATGTAAGAGAGGGAACATCAGCTGAGGTGACTGTAGAGAATGCAGACGGCATAATCTGGTCATGTGTGGGGAAGAACGGTCAGAAACCTGATGTTTCTGCAACTCAGTCAGGTGGTTATACAACCTTTGCTATTGATAATATTAACCAGCCTGTAGAAATTGCAGCAACTCTGGCAAATCCGTCTTTCACAGTGCAATACTATGGAAACATACCGAGATTTGCCACATCCGGCGATAATGCACTGAAGGTAATTGATACCTCCGGGAAAGCCCTTCCTACTAACGGTGGTTCCATGGCAACAAGAAGTCTGTATCTGGAGGCAGCGGGCGGCAACACAAATCAGAACGCAGGAACAGCAACACCGCTGTATAAGGTAAAGACTGAAACCAAGCTTGAAAAGCTGTACACTGAGAAGAAGTGTGAATATGAGACCTCTCCGGATCTCTACTATTTCAACAAGCTGAAAGATAACGAAAGCTATACCCTGAAGGAAATCTGGGTACTGAAAGAAGGTAAGAGCAGCAGTAGCGTTAACAGAGCCGACTGGGACATTTATCCTTATGTGGAAGGAAAGACGGGAACTGACGGAACGCGATTTACAAATGAAGCGGGCGAAGCCTACGGAGATACCATACTCATTCGCGATGGCGCGGTAATCCGACTGGTAACTGACAGCAGCTCCGGAAGCTACCACAATGGAACAACATTCTATGACTATAACATATCCAGCGGACAAAACGCTGATGGACGATGGAGAACCGGAATAACCGGAATAAACGAAGAATCAAACTACGGTACCAGCAGAAATGGTCAGCGAAACTGGAGGTCAGGAGCAGATATCCTTGCTTTCGGTAATGCAAACTGCGGAACCGGAATGTCGGGTTACCTGTTTGATGGCAGTACGTTGAATAAATATAGTAGTAAAAACAGCAATTACTATGGTGCAACCTTTAGATTAGTCAACAGTCTGAACAGTGACGGTACTATAAAGTATAACGAATGGATTGTCGCACCTAAGCTGTTTAACGATGGAGATGCAAACGGAAAGCAGACCTACAGCGGAAGCTCATTAGAATTCAGCAGAGTAGGTGATACCTATACCTTAAATTCAGCTACACTGAAGAACTCTAACGGACAGAATAACACACTGAGCAACCTGCAGTATTTCTTCAATCCGTCACCAACGACAGGCACTACACATACTCACATTTTCACAAATAACTTCTGGCCTATGGATTCTGCAGCCGGAAAAACAGATGCGCTGTGGGGAGAGTACGGCAGTCCTGGCAGCTTCCAGGGATATACTGAGAATAACACTTATAGTTGGGCAAATCTTGCAGCAGACTTCCCTGTTAGTGACGACGGTCGAGCACATAACTGGTTCTTTGGCATGAACTTCTCACTGAGCTTCAGCCTGACAGCAGACTATGAAGGTCCTCTGGAATACTACTTCTTCGGCGACGATGACTTGTGGGTATTCCTGGACAACCAGCTGATTTGTGATATAGGCGGTGTACACAGTTCAATCGGTGAATATGTAAACCTGAGAGATTATCTTCCTGTAGGTTCTTCAGGACAGCATACTTTAAGCTTCTTCTATACAGAAAGAGGTGCTTCCGGATCAACCTGCTACATGAGCTTTACGCTTCCTTCTGTATCAAGTGCAACCACTTCACGTGATACAGGAAGTTTGAATATACAGAAGGCTCTAAAGGATGTACATGGTGCGGACTATAGTGAAGAAGAGTATGAATTCCAGGTAGATCTTTTGAGTAGTGAAAACGGAAGTCCGCTGAACCAGACTTTCGGATTCAGCAAAAATGATGGCACTTTTGGAACAATCAGAAGTGGAGGAAAGGTAAGGATGAAAGCCAAGGAGTCCATTACCATAAGTGGAATTCCGGCAGGAGCTTACTATCAAGTAACAGAATTATCCAGGGATGGATATAGGATAACGGCTAATGGCGAAAAAGGCTATATAGTCAGTGGTAAAATACAAACAGGGGAAGTCAAACCGGCAAGCTTCGTAAACACGCCGGATTATGAACTTCCTGAGACCGGTGGACCGGGTACAAAATGGTATACGTTAGGAGGACTGCTGTTGATTGCGGCCTCAGGATTCTTCCTGCTGTATAGATATATGCGAGGAAAGGAGGAATTTGAGTCTTCCTGACAAGTTGCAGATAAATCAAAATAAAATAAAACCCCAAACAGAATTTTAAAGAAAGAGGATGAAACGATGAAGAAAATGAAAAAGGTTGGCAGTCTGTTGTTAGCCCTAATCATGGTATTTTGCATGAGTACAACAGTATTTGCCGCAAACACCAATTCACACACCATTACAATCAAAAATGACAAAGCAGGACACACTTACAGTGCATATCAGGTTTTCAAAGGAGATATCTCCAATGGCAAGCTGACAAATATCGAATGGGGAGCTGGAGTAGACGGAGCAAACCTGTTAACAGAGCTAAAGAAGAAGACAGCCTTTGCTAAATGCACTGACGCTGAGTCTGTAGCTGATGTTGTTGCAACATTAAGTGATACTGACTTAGATGCCTTTGCAAAGACTGTGAACGGTTTTTTAAGCACAACAGTTGCAGCAAGTGTTAGTACAAAACCGTATACTATGACTGTATCTGGCGACGGATATTATCTTGTTAAAGATAAAGCAGCTGTTACAGGTGACGATGCAGCAACTAAAATTATATTAAAAGTTGTTAATGATGTAGAAGTGACACCAAAATCATCTACACCTTCCATTGACAAGGTTATTGTAAATGCAGATGACACTAAAGGAAATGGAACAGCACAGGATGTAGGAAGTGTTGTTAAATTCAAACTTACATCATCAATTCCTGCTATGGACGGATATGACACATATAAATATGTCGTAAACGATACAATGTCTGCAGGATTGACTCCTGTTGACGCAGACGAAGACGGAAAAATAGATGTTTCAGTTACAATTGGCGGCACATCATACTCAAATTTCACTGTTGAACAGAATGGTCAGAAATTTACAATTACTTTCGATAACCTTAAAGGTCAGAAAGTGGGTGATGTTGTAGAGATTACATATTCTGCAACAATCAATGAAAACGCATTAACTACAGACAAGGAAACAAATACAGTTAACCTGCAGTATTCAAATGATCCGAACAATAGCAATTCTTTAGGTAAGACACCTGATAAGACAGTTTATGTATATGACTTCGACATTAAAATCGACAAGTTTGCAGCTGGAACAAATGAAAAGCTTGCAGGAGCAGAATTCATTCTCTACAAGATGGATGGACAGAATAAGTTATATTACAAATATAATACGACAGACAAGAAAGTTGAGTGGGTAGCTGAAGCTGATGCAACAAAGGTTGTTACTGATGCAAAGGGAGTTGCCAGCTTCAAGGGTCTTGATTCAGAAACATACTATATGCACGAAACAGCAGCTCCTAAAGGATACAATCTTTTGAAGAGCGATGTAGAAGTTACTATCACTGCTACATATGGAGATAATGGTCAGATTACTTCAAGTACTGCAGTATCATCTGCCGGTGGACAGTATATCCAGACTAAGAGTATCGAGAATAAATCAGGTGCTGAGCTTCCGGCAACTGGTGGTATCGGTACAACTATATTCTACATTCTGGGCGGAGTTCTTCTGGTTGGAGCAGCTGTAATGCTTGTAGCAAGAAGACGTATGAGAGACTAATGTTTGATTTATCTAAGAGGAAATAACTAACATGCTGTGAATACGGGGAGGAGAATCCTCCCCGGCCCACAGCGGTAAGGAGAGCGCTACTTTGAAAGCAAAGAAGAAAAAAGGTCAATTAACAACAGTATTACTTGTTTTGATTATGCTTGTAGGGCTGTCCTTACTGCTGTACCCGACGGTCAGCGATTACTGGAATTCGTTCCATCAGACCAGAGTTATTGAAAGCTATGCTGAGACTGTTTCACGAATGGATCCTGCCAAGTGCGAGCGCATCCGGGAGGAAGCCAGAAAATATAACAGGTATCTCAGAGAAGGCGGTCATGACTATAATCTTAATAAAGATGAACGGAGAGAATACGACAGACAGCTGAATATATCCGGTGATGGTGTCATGGGATACGTTCAGATTCCGGGAATCAACTGTTCGCTTCCGATTTACCACGATACAGAAGATACCATTCTGCAGGTTGCTGTGGGACATCTGCCGTGGTCCAGCCTGCCTGTGGGCGGCAAGAGCACACACTGCGTAATTTCAGGCCATCGCGGTCTGCCCAGCGCCAAGCTTTTTTCGGATCTGGATAGAGTTGTTGAAGGTGACCTGTTTATGCTCAATGTTCTGGACGAAACCCTATATTATGAGGTGGATCAGATTCTCATAGTTAAGCCGGAGGAAACAGAGGAACTTCAGATAGTAGAAGGTGAAGATTACTGTACTCTGGTTACGTGCACTCCGTACGGAATCAATTCTCACAGACTTCTGGTGCGCGGTCACAGGATCAACCCGGAAGATCTTGAGGGAATGAATGTTTCACCGGACGCAGTACAGATAGAGCCATTGCTGGTGGCACCGGTAATAGCATTGCCGATTCTATTGGTTTTGATAATGATAATTTTTGTTCCTAAAAAAAGAAAGAAGGACTGAAAAGGCTAAGGGAAGGGGACTGAAAATCTTATGACTGATGTAGAACTTCGCAAGTTAAAAAGGGCAGACCTTTTGGAAATCCTGGTAGAACAGGGGCAGGAAAACGAAGCTCTGAAAGCCAGAGTTGAAGAACTGGAGAAAAAGCTGGAGGATAGAGAAATCCGCATTAATAATGCAGGGACTATCGCGGAGGCGGCCTTTGAAATGAATGGGGTGCTGGAGGCGACTCAGGCTGCGGCACAGCAGTACCTGGATAACATTAAACTGCTTAGTGAAAGGCAGGAAAAGGTCTGCAGTGAAAGGGAAGAAAAAACTCTTAATGCATGTGCTGCTTTAAAGGAATCAGTTCAGGCACAGTGCGAAAAGATGAAAGCAGATACAAAGAAGGAATGTGACCTGATGAGAAAAGTGGCAGAAACAGATGTGGAAGCCAGGTGGAAGGAACTGACCACAAGAATGGAAGACTTCTGTAATGCACATGAGGATTTGAAGAACCTTCTGAAGGCTTCAGGTCTTCAGAAGTAAGATATAGCTAAGGAAACGAGGACTAAACCATGCAAAAGCAGAAAATGAAATTAAGACTACTGATCTGTGGTCTAATCTGCATAATAATATGCCTGTTCAGTGCGACAACGTCTGTTTTTGCATTGGAGAGCATAAATCCGGATGCGAAAGCCGGCATTACAATTAAATACAGCGTGGAGGACACCGAATTTGCACTGTACAGAGTAGCCGGCGTGTCATCAGAAAATGTTTTTACACCGACAGAAGATTTTAAAGATTATCCTCTGGAGTGGAACGGTCTGGATGCAGAGGGCTATCGAGCCCTAGCTGAAACTCTGGGAATATATATTAAGAGAGACAATATTAAGAGAACAGCAACAGCCGTGGTAAACGAATCCGGCCTTGCAACGGCTGACAATCTGGAAACAGGTTTGTATTACGTCATCGGAATTCAGCCGGAGTACGCAGTGAGCGAAGTGAAACCGCTGCCGTTCCTTGTTTGTCTTCCATCAGGTCCCGAAGATGACCGATGGGTATACCATCCTACTGTAGTCGCAAAGAGAATGGTAGACGATTCCCATCTTATTGATTCTACAGAGAGACGAGTAATCAAAGCCTGGGAGGACGCATCAAACAAGGAAAACCGTCCTGACAGTGTAGAAATAGAGCTGTTAAGAGACGGCAAGGTTGTAGATACAGTAGAACTTAACAAAAAGAACAACTGGTCACATACATGGGAAAACCTTTCAAAGGATTATGAATGGAGTGTCATGGAAAAGAATGTGCCGGAGGACTATACAGTTTCCGTTGTACGAGAGAAGACAACTTTCTTCGTTACCAACAAGTATGTCTCAGATGGAAGGCCTCTTCCGGATGACCAGCATCTGCTGCCATATACGGGACAGCTGTGGTGGCCGGTTCCTGTTCTTGCAATGGCAGGCATGATATGCATGATTATAGGACTGCTGCGCAGAAAGATCGGTGAAGAGGATGTTTAAGAAAAAAGGTTCACGGTTTATTGCCTTTGGAGCAGCGCTGATTCTCATAGCTGCAGGTCTGGCCGCATATAATGTGTATGATTCGTGGCATGCGGAAAAAGTGTCTGAAGAGGTTTACGTGCAGCTGAGTGATGCTATGGAGGGAAACTCTGTGGAGAATGGCGTGATTAATCCTAACAGAGACATGCCTACAGAGGAAATCGACGGCTACCTATATATTGGTGTCCTTGAGATTCCGGCGCTGAAGCTGAAACTGCCGGTTATGGAGGAATGGGACTATACCAGGCTGAGAATATCACCCTGCCGATATGAAGGTTCTGCATATAAGGATAATATGATTATTGCAGGGCATAATTATTCATCCCATTTCGGCAATCTGGACCAGCTCCCTACAGGTGCACGGGTACGATTCACTGATGTTGAGGGCAACGTATTTGACTATACACTCAAGTGGGTGGATATTCTGGAACCGGAGCAGACGGAGGAAATGCTGGAGGGCGACTGGGATCTGAGCCTGTTTACATGCACCTATGATTTAAGTCGAAGAAATGTATTAAGATGTGTGAAAGACATTAACAGACAATCTCTTTAGGGGGTTGTCTGTTTTTCAGTATCGGTACATATCACAGAAAATATTGAGATTTTCTGTGATTTTCGATATAATATTAAATAATGGTAGTATGTAAGAGGAAAAAAATATGACTTATAAATCAATAATAATACTGATTTCAATAGTGATTGCGGGAATGGATGTGACTATTGCCGCTAAAGCTCTTTCGGAGAGAAAGAAAGAAGGACATTATCTGGCGGGAGCATGTTTTCTGGCAGCCCTGGTGGATATCAGTTATCTGTTATCCCTGTTCTGTGAGAATCCTGTCATATACTCCTGCCTGACAAGTACATATTTTATCAGTATAGATATTATGCTTATGTTCCTGGTACGTTTTGTTGAAGGGTTTACAAAAATGCCGGAGAATCGGATTCACGGTGCACTGAGAAAAGCGGCTGTGATATATGCTATAATTGACATTGCACTGCTGGCGTCAAATCCGCTGACCGGCATATGTATAGACTATATACCTCGTGATACGGATATTTCATTCTATGCATATGACATGAAGCTGCCGTACTATTGCCATCTTATTTTTGCATATTCCATTGTTGCATTTATTTTTGTCCTGCTGATTTATAAATCATGTAAGGTAGCAAAGGAATACAGGAGACTGTACCTTGTAAATTTACTGGTTATTCTGCTGGTACTTGCTGTTAATGCTGTGTTCCTGTACATGGACAGCTATTTGATTATCAGTCTGCTTGATGCATCAATCTGGGGCTACAGCATAGCGGGCATGACTTTTTACTGGAGCTGCTTCTCATATTCAAGAAAAGGTATGCTTACATTTTTCAAAGGAAGCATATTTGATAATATAGAGCAGGGGCTGATTCTGTTTGACTACAACGGAGCCCTTATTTTAAGAAATGAAAAAGCAAAAGAGATGCTTCCTAATATTGAAATGGATGAAGGGGTTTTGCTGGAGGATTTTCTGGAGCAGTGCGGCATCGGAAAGTTTACCGGAGATGATGAGAATACAGAGTCCAACTCACTTCAGATTTATCATCAGATTGAAAGTAAGGAAGTACCTTTCAGATGTGATTACAGACGTATAGATAACAGCAAGAAGAGACTGCTGGGAAGGCTCTTCGTTTTCTCAGATATGACCATGGAAAGCGACTGGCTGACAGGTTTTCAGAACTGGGACAGCCTATGCTCTTCTATCAGACTAAAAAAATACGTTCACGCATATCCGCTGACCGTTGCGGCCTGTGACATTACAGCACTGGCGATTTACAATGCGTCCAAGGGAAGAGCGGCAGGCGATCAGCTTATCAAGCAGCTGGCTACTCTCCTGCGTCAAAACTTCTCCAGTGGCGCCTACTTTGTCAGAGGTGACGACGCCATGATGATAGTAATGGACTACTCGGGAAACGAAAAGGCTGCCATCAAGGCTATGAAACAGGTGGAAGAGGACTTCGAAGGCAGAATCGAATACGCAGTGTGCAGTGCAACTGAAGACAGCACCGACATACTGGATACTATTAATCAGGCAAAGGAGACAATATCGGCCAAGAAACTGCTGAATCAGGAATCGAGGCACTCAACCGTACTGACATCCCTGATGCAGGCTTTGAAGGAAAGTGATGAAACCACAGAATCTCACGTTCGCCGTACTCAGCTCCTGGGAAGCCGTCTGGGGGAAAGACTTGGCCTGAGCGACCTTGAACAGAGCCAGTTAAAACTTCTATGCATGCTTCACGATATTGGGAAAATCGGCATTCCGCTGGAAATTCTAAATAAGCCGGGTAAACTCACCGACGAGGAATGGGCAGTTATCAAAACTCACCCGGACAAGGGATATCAGATTGCTATGAGTGCACCTGAGCTTAACGGAATTGCTGCTATGATACGTCATCATCATGAATGCTGGGACGGTTCAGGTTATCCTGATGGAATAAGCAGAGAGAGCATTCCTCTTTTATCGAGAATAATCTCTGTTATTGATACATATGACGCAATGGTAAACGATCGTCCGTACCGTAAGGGATTGAGCATTGACTGTGCTCTGGCTGAACTGAAACGTCACGCAGGAACTCAGTTTGACCCGACTATTGTGTCCGAATTCCTTCAGATTATGAGTAAGGAAGATATGGAGGGAATAAGGGTTATTACGGAAATTACGGAAAATGAAGATAACCGCCAGCGGCAGAGCAGAGGCGTTATACGATTCAACAGTCAGGAAGACACTGAAACTGTATTCACTGTAGATTATGCACGATATTATCTGGATGAAAAAATGCACATAATCGATTGTGACAAGCGTTTTGAAGAAATAACAGGATATACACTTAAGGACCTTCAGAAAAAAGGAATGCGTCAGGAAGACCTGCTGCCTGAAAACTGCAGGACAGAATATCTGGGCATTGTGAATGCCCAGCTTGCAAAAAGTGATATCTGTTTTCTTGAACATCGCCTGGTTACAAAGTCAGGCAAGGAAGTCAATGTGTTCTGCATGGGAAGAAGGTATTTTGACTATGCCGCTAATACCTTGAGAAGCGAGCTTATCATTACAAAGAGCAGTGACACTCATCTGGCGAGAGTGATTGCTATGCAGGAGCAGAAGAAAGCTCTGATACGTCTGGAACAGTGGGAAAACACATACCGATGCGATTCGCTTACGGGGCTTCTGCAGCATTCTCCTTTTAAGAATGATGTGGAAAAGAGACTTCTGGACGGAAACTGCAAGGTTATGATGTTAATGATCGACCTGGACAACTTTAAGCAGTACAACGATACTCTGGGACATCAGGCCGGAGACAATCTGCTTGTGATGCTGGGTAAATCGCTGGAGGAATCTCTGAGACAGACCGATCTGGCATGTCGTATGGGTGGAGATGAGTTCGCGGGAGCTCTGTTCTTTGAACCTGAACAGCCGGAAGAGCTCTTAATGGGACGAGCTCACGAAATATTTGAAAAGCTGCAGGTTATGCTCCATGCTCTTGAGCTTCCAACCAGTGTGTCCATAGGTGTGGCGATTTCTGACGAAAACAGCACTTTCAGCAGCCTGTACCAGAAAGCTGATCAGGCTTTGTATGCTGCAAAAAACAACGGTCGTGACAGGATTGAATTCTGAGAATGGAAATGCAAGACAACAAGCTCACTGAAGGAGCGATTTTTCAAAAGTTAATATGGTTTTCACTTCCCATGATTGCCGGGAACCTGCTTCAGCAGGTCTACAATCTGGTGGATACTCTTATTGTAGGCCGATGGCTGGGAGCAGACGCACTGGCATCAGTGGGCTCATCGTATACTCTCATGGTTTTTATCACGTCAGTTATCATTGGTCTGTGTATGGGAAGTGGAGCGTTCTTTTCGGCTGATTACGGTGCAGCAAATCTGCACCGTTTAAGGCAGGATATCTGGCTATCGTTTCTTTTTGTTTTCACGGTGGCCATTTTGATTTGTGTGACAGTATATCTGAGTATGGATACGATTATCCGCATGCTTAGGACCCCGGATGAACTGAGAGCGCTGTCGAGAGAATACGTCAGCGTAGTATTCGGAGGAATAATCTTTGTATTCTTGTATAATTTCTTTGCTTACCTTATGAGGGCCATGGGCAATTCCAGAATACCTCTGATTTTTCTTGCATTATCTTCGGTTGCAAATATTGTCCTGGACATTATCTTCGTAGTAATGCTCCATCTGGGTGTGGGAGGAGCCGCTTTTGCTACCGTTATTGCTCAGGGGATTGCAGGAGTTGGAATAGCAGTGTATTCTGTAATAAAAGCACCTATACTCCATGGAATAAGGAATGAGCTTTCATGGAACTCCCGCAGGATGAAGGAGATAATTATTAACGATATTGCTACGGGTATTCAGCAGTCGGTAATGAATTTCGGTATACTGATGATTCAGGGTCTGGTAAACAGCTTTGGCCCCATAGTTATGGCTTCATTTGCCGCTGCTGTGAAAATAGACACTCTGGCATATATGCCGGCTCAGGAGTTTTCTAATGCATATTCCCTGTTTGTGTCTCAGAATTACGGAGCTCAGAAGACGGAACGAATAAAGAAGGGCACCCATATTGCCGTGGCTGTTTCTGTGGCTTTCTGTACTGTGGTTTCTGTTTTCATAGTTATCTTTGCCGGAACGCTAATGGGAGTGTTCATTGATCCTGAGGAAACAGCAATTATTGTCGAAGGCGTGCACTATCTGAGAATAGAGGGTGCAGCCTATGTAGGAATTGGAATTTTATTTTTATGGTACGCATACTTCAGAGGGATAGAAAAACCGCAGGTTTCTCTTCTGCTTACAGTTATTTCTCTGGGAACCCGTGTGCTATTATCGTATGCCTTGGCTCCGAACACACCTCTGGGTGTGGTCGCAATCTGGGTTTCCATTCCTGTGGGATGGCTGCTGGCAGATGTGACGGGAGCAGTATTGTATAGGCACCTTAAGGTAATGAGGCAGGATGGTGAGCGGTATGTGGAATAAAAACTTTATTATGATTCTGGTGGGACAGATTATCTCACTGTTTGGGAACGGAATTCTGCGATTCGCCCTGCCTTTGTATCTTCTTAACGAAACAGGCTCTGCCGCACTTTTCGGAACTGTATCGGCCTGTGCTTTCATACCTATGATTGTACTGGGACCTGTGGGAGGAATATTTGCTGACAGAGTGAATAAGCGAAATATCATGGTTATTCTGGACTTTTCAACGGCCATTCTTGTTCTGGGCATTATTGTGCTCCTGGGCAGGATGAATCTGGTTGTGCTGCTCCTGTGTGCCATGTTTATTCTATATGGCATCAACGGGGCATATCAGCCTGCTGTTCAGGCCAGTATACCCGCGTTATTAAAGGACAATGACATAATGAAGGGTAACGCAGCTATTAATCTGGTAGCATCTCTGGCGGGACTGGTTGGACCTGTTCTGGGTGGAATGCTTTTCGGATTTTACGGAATATCGCCTATTCTCTATGTGAGTATGGGCTGCTTCCTGGTGTCCGCAATTATGGAAATGTTTATTGTGATTCCTTTTGAGAAAAAAGAGGCAGAAGGGAATATTTTCGCCATAGGTCTGAGTGACCTTAAAGAAAGCATGCACTATATACGTAATGACGACCCGCTTATTATGACTTTTGCTCTGGCTGTGGGTGTGATAAACATGGTCCTTAGTGCGCTGATTATTATCGGTCTGCCTGTCGTCATAACGCAGATGCTGGGTTTTGACGGTGATACTGCTAACACTCTGTACGGATATTCGGAGGGCGTCTATGCTGTGGGATCGCTGTGCGGCGGCATGGGTGCCGGAATGCTGGCGGGAAAGCTTAAGACGGAAAAGGGATATCTCCTACTTCTGCTCTGTGGCCTGACAGTGGTTCCTATAGGACTTTCACTTATGACGGGTATGTTCGGAATGCCTGCTTTCATTATTATTATGGCCAGCTGTTTTCTCATGGCATGTCTTGCGACACTGTTTTCCATTCAGATTATTTCTTACCTGCAGATTATTGTACCCATGGATCTGCTTGGAAAGGTAATGGCCTGCGTAAGCTGCATCGGTATGTGTGCTTCTCCTCTGGGACAGGCTGTTTACGGATGGCTGTTCCAGTTTCTTGGAGAAAATGTATATGTGCTGTTCTTCGCTGCTGCTGCTGCCACGGTGGCTCTTGCAGTTTATCTGAAGAAACCTTTTGAACAGCTGGCGAAGATGCTGGATGGGAATTTTACGATAAACGTTAAATAATTGTTGACAAAGAAAAGATACCATAGTATTATGTGAACATAACGATAAACGTTAAATAATTTATGTTTTACGTAGGGGGGTATCTTATGAATTCTAGTACACTGGCAAAGGTCCACAAGTTTGGTAAAGTGGGCAAGGTAATAATAACCATTTTTCTTGTTATATCCATTCTGGCAACGGCTGCTTTATGTGCGGCAACGGTGTTTGTGGCAAAACTGCCTGAGGACGCAGTGACAGTAAAAGTTACCAATAACGCGGAGTTCAGAGTAAATGAAAAGAATTTCCCTCTTTTCTGGGATATTGTAAGTGATAATTTTTCTTATTCATCAGACACAGATCCAGGTGAAATTCTTGAAAATGGAGAAATCATGCCGCCTGAGAATCAGGAATTTGAAGCAGAGCTTGATCTTCTTAGAAACAATTACTATAAGGCGATAATCCACACTGACGGCGGCACAAAGGTTGTGGAAGCACAGTCATCTCCATCTGAGTATCGTTCAGGAGAATTTCTAAAGCTGATTGTATCTATGACTCTGCTGCTTGTTTCCATCGTCGTGATGCTGTTCCTGCTGAGAAGAATGTTCGCGGTACTTGCAGTCTGCGATTCACCTTTCTGTGAGGATTTTGTAAAGGAGATGAGTGCTTTCGGGTATTCACTTCTTCCTGTTGCCCTTTTTGACACCATTGGGGAAACACTTTCTGAAAGTTTTCTTTCTGCAGGAAGATCTATAGACATCCGCATTCAGGGAGGTGTTCTCATAGCTTTCGCTGTAACCATGTTCCTGGTTATGGTATTCAGATATGGTGTACAGCTTCAGAAGGAATCTGATGAAACGTTATAAAAGGGGGTTTTACATAGATGGGACATATTGTACTGAGGCTTGACCGTGTCATGGCGGACAGAAAGATGAGTCTCAACGAACTGTCTGAAAGGGTTGGCGTAGCCAACGTCAATCTGTCTAAAATGAAAAATGGACATATAAGCGCTATACGTTTTTCTACACTGGCGGCAATATGCGATGTCCTTCAGTGTCAGCCGGGAGATATTCTGGAATACAGCCCGGAGGACGATGAAGGATAACAAGGTCGAATAAACCACTTCCGGGAATTACCCAATTACCCGGAGGTGGTTTTTGCTATATGTAAGCTGGCGCGTTTACCCCGTGTTTTGTGACACGGGCTGGAGAGGGACTGGCACGTGGCTCTATTTCTCGGTGGGCGCCGGGCATTTGGTGCTGGGTTGGAGTGGGATTCAAATTCTCGGCAGGGCGCCATGATTGATGTCATTTCAGGGGAGAACATGGCGCCTGAACCGAGGGCGCGCCATGATTGATGTAATTTCAGAGGTAAACATGGCGCCTGAACCGAGCGCGCGCCAGGATTGATGTAATTTACGAGGGAAACCAGGCGCCTGAACAGAGTCCGCGCCATGGTTGAT
>JAQYNQ010000039.1 GCA_028727785.1 Eubacteriaceae bacterium
CTTGCAATAGTAAATTCTGGTTAATTTTTTGATTCGTTTTTTCTGGAACTTTCTATTACAAATTAACATGTAACTTGAATTTACTTTTAGAAAAAAGTTGCATTTTTTCTAATTTGCAGGTATTCTGTTACCAGTAATCACTTTTGTACTGAAAAAAGGTCACGTAAAGTGGAGGTCGAATTTCTGTTGCTTTTTTTGCAAAGTTAAATTCCACCCCTGGTTCGGTTTCACTTTTCCGAACGGCGTTATTGTTTTCTCTATTTTTTCAGCAACAGAGGAGTAATATTAATTTCATTAGCGGGGATGGATTTAATTCCTATTTTTCCAAGGATATCCCCACCATTTAGAAAGCTGAACAACTGCATGGCGGACTGGTTGTTTAGCTTTTTTCTGTTGTATGAATTTATGTGACTCATCATAAGATTGATATCTTCCTGCATCAGATTATCAAAGGATGTTTTCTTTGGTAAAACACGACGTATCATCTCATGTGCCACTTCACAGCCACCCTTTTGATTTGAACACTGAGGATCACAGTAAAATACACGTGTCCTGCGTTTTCCTTCATTATTGAATTCAATCGCCAGTGGATTTGTGAATTCACTTCCTCTATCTGTTAGAATTACCTGAAAGAGATTGGTAAATGTATCATGACCCAATGTCTCATACAGCAGGTTGAAAACTTCCGTAACTGATTTAGCAGTATTATTGTCTCGTATGAACGCTAGCAGCAGGCTGCTGTTTCTGAAGTAGATGGTTAGAAGAACTTTTCCGCCTTTACGTCCTTCTACAGTATCAATTTCCACAACAGGTACATCAGGATTAGCTGCCATGTAGCTTTCAAAATCGTCATATGTGCGTCCCAGGTGACATTGTTTATCAACTCTTACAGGCTTCTTTTTAGGTCGAGTTCTGTACCTCACTTTTCTTGGAAGATCTATGTTGCAAACAGACAGTAGACCTGCATCAATGTAGTTGTATATGGTCTTTTCATCAAGCATGATGTCATCTGCGTTGTTTACACATATCATGTGAATTGATTGTCCCTGCTTGATTAGGGGTGAAATGATATCATCAATTCGTTTTAGCTCCTCCGGCGAGATTGCAATACCCCTGCGACTCTCAGTAAGCGTTGCCTCATAAACCCTCTGGGCATCTTTTGCAATATACAATCTCTTCTCTAACTTGCATTTATGTCTGTCAACGCAGCCATTGCAGACATAAGGAGGCTTGTTAATCTTCTTGCATTTGAGTTCTACAAACTCATCGCATTGCTCATAACAATCTATGAATCCGCATCTGGTACATGGGAATGGTGTGTTGTGCTTGCACTTTCTACATGCTGTTCCATGCTTCCTGCATCCTATACGCTTTGCACAAGGATTGTACTTCCCTCTGTGAACAACCTGCAAGTGACGTCTGACTTCCTTTGAGATAGTGGAAGGGTCTTTCCCAAGTTCCTTTGCTATCTGTGTAAATGTAGCTCGTTCTTTAAGAAGAACTTCGATAGTGATTCTGTCATCAAGAACCAGATGAATGTTTTTAGCCATGGTATTCTCCTCGGATAACGCCATTCAGACTCTATTGCTGAGCCATCACTATATCAACCCTCAAATAATTTGCAAGATTAAATTCCTAAATACTGTTTGCAAAGGTAAGTTCTGAATTTCTTTGTAGTCGGACTGGAATTTAAATTTCCAACTGACTTATTAAAAAAATGCTTCCTGATAATCTCCCACAGGATATTCAGGAGTTTTACAACAAAGCCCACAAATAGCTCAACCGAAAAATCATTCCCTCCGAATTTTTATCTTTTTATTTAAGCATAAATTTCGCCCAGGTGCCCCGGTAATCATATATATGCTCGTTCCAATACGTTATCTTTTCGATGTATTCCTGTTTTCGCTGCTCTACTGCGTCTTTGCAGTTCTCAATCCCATGCTTGTATATAATTGCAGTGAGATCATATATCGGATAGCCTATTGCGTGTCCTGCTGTATGAACCACGGCACATGCCTGCCCTATAGAATGACAAATAGCAATGTCCTCTTTATTATCAATTTCTTTTGCAAATGCATGACAGTCCAGTATTTTCCTCTGTGCTTCCCGCATCTTGATTCTTCCGGCTGCCCAGTCTTTTGCAGCTTCCAGTGCTTCTCGCGGGCGCTTTTCTTCAGGATACTTTTCTTCAAGGTTCGCGACAGATTCAGAGGCAAAATCAAAGGCCCAAAGGGTCAAAACCTGATGGCTCTGAAGTCCAAGCAGCATAATCAAATCCTGCATGTATTCTGAATTTTTGGAAAATAGTATCTGGTTTTTCCTTTTTAGTTTTGCAGCT
This sequence comes from Eubacteriaceae bacterium, assembly GCA_028727785.1. Classification (GTDB taxonomy): domain Bacteria; phylum Bacillota; class Clostridia; order Peptostreptococcales; family Anaerovoracaceae; genus Senimuribacter. The sequence goes on from JAQYNQ010000039.1 coordinate 2,339, forward strand.
GCTTCTTCTGTCCAGTTCATATTCCAGCCCTCAGGTCCTAATTTCCGGCGTTAAACCCTTGTCCACATATACTTCAAGATTATTATAACGGATGATATTAAAATATGCACTTGAAAACTGAATATCTTACGAGTATAATTAATTGCGTGTTTTTCTTAAATGAGAATAGAGTATTTTTGGGGGAGGTTTCCATTGAAAAAAACATTAATTGGAGTATTAGCAATAGCTACTATTTTAGTGATATGTTCAGGTATTGTATTTGCAGCAGACGCAAAAGGCGGCTGGAATTTTGCAGATGACGATAATAATGTTGTCTGCGACAACTATGAGGAAAATCAGTGCAAAGTAAATACACAGAAAGACTGCGCAGATGACGAGAGTGATGCTGTCTGCGACAACTATGAAGAAGATCAGTGCAAAGTAAATACACAGAAAAACTGCACAGATGACGATAATGATGCGTTCTGCGACAACTACGAGGAAAATCAGTGCAAGGTGAACACACAGAAAAACTGCACAGATGACAATAATGATGCGGTCTGCGACAGCTATGAGGAAAATCAGTGCAAGGAAACACAGTGCAAGGAAAACAGACAGGAAAATTGCGTGAAGAAAGTTAATGATAATGTCTGCGATAACTACGAAGAAGAACACTGTGGAAAAAACAGACATGAAAATGAATATGAAAATGAATGTGAAGAAAAAAACTGCCGATAAGCATATCGGCGGTTTTTTTGTCTCATCAATTATATGTCCTTTTCCAAATATATCTGATGCATATTTTCAGAATATGGAGATTTCCTCTTCCAGATCTTTCAGAAAACGCTGGACATGATAACCATCGGTAGTTGCATGATGGCACGTTATTGATAGTGGCAGCATCTTTTTTCCCTCTTCACTTTCGTAAATCTTTCCGGCTTCAACAGAAGGGAAGAAATACGGTTTGTTCTCATAGGTGTGCACTGCAAAATGGCTGAAACTTATCCATGGAACAGCAGACACGGTATAAGTATTCGGTGGCGGTGTCAGGGAGTAGCCGGTAGGTGCCATTTGGGAAAAAAGGATACTCCATTATTTCACCGAATACTATCTACGCTTAGTAGAGTCAGCTGTCCCTTTTGGGGGAATATAAAAACGGCTAACATCAACGCCTTCGTGCTGTAAAAGCTGCAGTTTCATCTGAATTCCGCCAGAGAATCCGGTAAGATTGCCGTTTGCCCCAACAACTCTGTGACAGGGTATAATGATAGAAATCGGATTGTGCCCTACTGCTCCGCCAACAGCCCGGGCAGACATTTTTTCAATCCCTCGCTGCTCGGCGATTTTCTTAGCAAGCTCTCCGTATGTAATCACTTCCCCATAAGGAATTTCGGTCAGCATTTTCCATACAGTCTGCCGAAACTCTCCCCCAATAGGAGCCAGTGGCAACTCCGAAATAAGCGGCTTCTTCCCATCAAAATATCTGTTCAGCCATTCTTTTGTAATTGCGAATACATTCAAATTGTCGTCTGGCAGCATTTCATTCGGTATATTATCTCCAAAGTATCTTTGCCCATCTGTCCATAATCCAACCAGGCTTTCACCATCACTTCCAAGAGTGATTTTCCCAATTGACGATTCAACAGTTGTTTTATAGTATGGCTTCTCGTTAATGTTTATCATATGTAATTCACCTGAAAATCTGATATTCCGTTTCCATATATATACTTTCATTATAGTCCCCATTTTCTGTTCCGACAACGTAAAGCTTTGGGCCTTACATATATATTTCAGATTGCCATATCAACAAATGATTGTTATTATTGACTTTTCTTGTCAGTCAATGTACATGTAAAGTCAAAAGCGAGAAATGGGTTTTGTTACTGAGTAGGGTCATCCGGCCTGAAAAGAATGTTCGTTTCTTTTTTTATTTTCATAATATCATACAGATATAGATTTCCGTCTGCGGCATGCAGCTTTTGTTTGTTTTTTTATGATTTATATTTCCTTAATCAGTTTCTGAATATCCTCGGCCGTTGCACCGTTCAGGATTCCTCCTTCAGCAAACTGTGCGCCCGGCGCAGAAGGCTCCAGCTCGCGCAGCGTATTACCAAATCCGCTCCCACCTGATGTTGCGAACAGAGTTATCTTTTTCCCTGAGAAATCATAGCTTTCCAGGAATGTATTAACTATTGTAGGTGCAACATACCACCAGATAGGGAATCCAAGCAAGATGCTATCATATTCTGACAGGTCCAACTCTTTCTTTACCATTGCAGGACGGAATGCCTTGTCCCCCATCTCTATACTGCTGCGTGACTTTTTATCCATCCAGTTAAGATCCGCACTTGTATATGCAATCTCCGGTTCTATTTCAAACAAAACCCCTCCTGCTGCAGCAGCAATTTCTTCAGCTACTTTCTTTGTTACACCGCTTGCACTGAAGTACGCGACTAATACTTTTCTCATTTAAAACACCATCCTTCATTATTAATTCTCTTTATATTCTAACACCTGAAGTTGGCTTTAGGTCAAGAAGTTTTGAAAATGTAAAATCGGCGGTGCCCTTAACTTGCTCCCTTAGCTTACTTCGTGCCGTCTTCCGGTGCTCATCAGGCACGATTTATCGATTTATCGAAATCCAAAGAAAAAGCCCGGATTTTGGCTTTGATTTATCTGGAATTTGCAAAATGGCCCAGACACAAACGGCTTCAAAACATAAATATTTGTGTGTATGAATTTTTATAACCCAAATTCTCTGCTACACT
>JAQYNQ010000040.1 GCA_028727785.1 Eubacteriaceae bacterium
AGAAAGGCTCAAGCACATAACAGTACTCACCAGTTCCCGTTCTGCCAAGCACCGTATAAGACAGCACCAGCATACAGTAGAAAACCAGCAGTCCCGCCGCAATAACCTTACCCTTTTCAATCCTCCCTGCCAGAAAAACTATCCCAATTGCAGCTACGGCTCCGGCTATCAAAACCCATTTGAATCCTAATCCCAAATAATAGTCGGTAATTTCAAGAAGAAATTCCCGTATACTTCCCATATACTCCATATATTCTTTATCACGTACGATACATCGGCACGTATCGCCCCAACCTCCATTAATTATGAGTAAACTGTCCACTCGTTCAGTATTTGCATTTACTTCATCAAGTATTCTCGATTCTTTTATTCTAACATTATAATATCACATTAAAAGGGCTGAGAATACAGCTACACACAAAAACTCTCAGCCCTTCATTAGTAATTTGTAAAACCCCTATGAATCATCACAGAGACTTACTCGATTATTCTTTGTTTTACACACCAAGATTCTACAATACTTCGGATAGCCGGGCAAGACCCATTACGTTCTATTTTACTGTCACGCTCTTCTTAGTACTCCATGACGAGTAATATTTTACTCCTGCAACTTTTTTGTATGTTCTGACCTGTACATAATATCTGGTCTTCGGCTTCAGTGAAGTCAGCTTCCTGCTTACTGTACCGGAACCCGAAACAGTGACATAACGCGATGATTTCATGGAAGAATATCTGCTGTATCTTATCTGATAGCCTGAATTATTCACCTTATTCCAGCCGACAGTCACGGCACCGCGACCGGCTGAAAGAGATCTGATATACGTACCTCTGATGGTTCTGATTTCCTTCAGCTGGCTGACCTTAAATCCCCAGCCACCTGCATTGCTCTCGGATTCAACAGAAATCTTTACGGTTTTGCCCGGTACAAGCACTGTTTTGCCACTGAGCCCGCTTCCAGTGTAGCGTCCTATTATCTTTCCCGCGCTGTTTCGGATAGTAATAACGTCCGAATCCTTTTCGGCAAAAGTTCGTCTGTCAAATTTTAATTCCAGATATAAGGTCTGTGAGGATGGAGAAGTATATTTCCATGTCTCAACGACTCCGCATCTGTACGGATGGGAGGATTCCAACCCATACCAGTCGTTAACCTTATGATCCAGAGGCTTCCAGTGTGCAAACACAGTTGTATCCTCATTTACTTCTGTTTCGCTGCTGACCTGCTCCCCTCCTGCAGGAGAATCATACCACCCGATAAACAAATATCTGTCACGTTCCGGTACAGGCATAGTCCCAAGTTTTGCACTGTTCCACTGAGCGTACAGGGTGAGGTTGTCACTAATGTCGTAAACCTTTCCAGTATCAAAGCTTTCTCCCTTGCCTCCGGCCTCTGTGTTCCATCCTCCAAAAGAAACTTTCACTGATTTCCCGAAATAGCTGCATTGGCCGCCTCTCGGTTCGAAGGTTATCGTATAATTCTTTTTCGGTATCTCAGAGCCTAAGGCTACTTTGCCGTTCTCATCTGCAATCCGGCACTCAGGTCCTCCCTGACCCCCGTTTGCATCAAAACTCACTAGATTCACAATTCTGCCGTCTTCTGCCGACCTGAACACTATTTGTGATACTTTGAAGCCCCAGTCACAGTTCTCACTGTCCGATACCAGCTTAATTCTGACCGTTCTGCCGTCTACAGTTACTGTTTTGCCGGCAAGCTGTCCTCCCGTATAGCGTCCTGCTGTGTTTCCCTTTTCATCAGTTATTTCAATGTAATCCCTATCCTCTTCTGTGAAAGTCCTCTCATCGAAGGTAAGCTCCATTGTTCCTACTATATCTGCCGGTGCTGTGTACAGCCATTCTGCCTCGTCGTCATTATTATATTCATGGTCACTTTCAAGCTGTTTCCAGTCACTTGTTACTACGAGAGCCTTTTTCCATTTTCCATATGCCTTTATGTTTCCTGATATAATCATATCAGGGTCTAAAGCAGCGCTGTATTCTTCATCAGCATACCATCCTGCAAATTCGTATCCGTCCCTCACGGGCACAGGCAGTTCTCCCAGGTTAACAGTTCCCCACCGTGCGAACAGATCAACAGACTTTTCAAATACATAGGGCTTCCCGCCCATATAGTTTTTGCCTGTCCCATCTGATGCAGAATTCCAGCCTTCGAAAGGAACAGATATATACGCGGCATTTGATGACAGGCTGCCACCCATTGCATTCAGTTTGACAGTATAATGTCTCTCAGGCTTCAGTCCACTGAGTGTTACACTCTTGCCTGCTGCAGTTTTCTGGAATTCAGGTCCGCCGCTTCCACCGTTGTCATTAAAGGTAATAGTAATGGGAATCGGCTTTACCAGTCTGCTAAGCTGCGGAATACCATATCCGTAGTACTTGTCCTTTCCCGAAACCCCTAAATCCTTCGAACACTCTGCAAGCTCAGCTTCAATCTGAGCTGCTGAAAACTTTGGATTTACCAGTTTTACCATAGCGGCACATGCCGTAATATGCGGAGTCGCCATTGAGGTTCCGCTAAAAGTTGCGTATGTATTTCCTAAAAAAGCACTTTTTATTCTGGTTCCCGGTGCAGCAAAATCCACTTCACTTCCATAGTTGGAAAAAACGGATTTTCTCATTTCGCTATTCACCGATGCAACTGTAATAGCCTCACTGATATGTGCCGGGCAGTCATACCATGAATCGATTTTCTCATTTTCATTACCGGCGGCCACGACAGGTGTGCACCCGTTCTCAATAGCATACATAATAGCTCTGTCTACAGTTCTTGAATGTGATCCTCCCAGACTGATATTTAAAACTTTTGCACCACTATCCGCCGCATAGCGTATTCCTGAAGCAATAACTGAAAGAAAACCCTCTCCTTCAGAATCCAGCACCTTTACAGGCATTATCTTAATGTTGTCCAGTTCCCTTGTGCAGTCCACAATTATTCCTGAAACATGAGTCCCGTGTCCATTATCATCTTCACAGTTTGGATCATAATTAATAAAGTCATTTCCGGCGACCAGACGACCTCTAAAAAAAGGATGCTCGTAACAAATCCCTGAGTCAATTACTGCCACAATCAGTTCTTTATCTGATTTATACCCGGCATATTTGCCGTATGCATCAACTTTTAATGGCTCGCATCCCCAGGAATAATGAGAGCCGGACCAGGCAGCTGTCGCCATTGCAGTCTCCGAGAGATTCTCTTCCTCGCATATTTTCATCAGTTTGTCAGGTTCAGCATATTCCACTTTTTCATCCTGTGCCAGAATTCTTTCCGCTGCCTCTGCCTGTTCCTTTGTTTCAAACTGAATTACATACATTCCTTCATCGTCACATATAGCTGAATCCATTCCCGTAAGCTTGGGAAGGACATAGCTCGGATCAGCTTTGACAATGATTCTTGCAGATGATTTTTCAGCTCCTGCCTTTGCCAGTTCTCCAACCATAGTGTAAAATTCCCGGTTGGACTGTGCTTTAATGACCTGTCCATAACTCGGTGAGTTTTCAGCTGCAGAATCTGCATTTGTTTCCGGCAGACTGAAGACAACTCCTATCAGGCTGATCAAAACTGCTAGAGTAATTAGTATTTTTTTACCCATATCTTTCCTCTGCTACAGGCCTCCAATAACATTGTTCAGCCATTTTTTTGATTTGAAGCGCTTTGTCATCAATATGGATTTTACCAGTTCCTCAGTGTTTACCATAAGTACTGCAACGTAAATCGGAACATGAAGCACTAGTGCCCCAAAGAATGCCATTGGTACTGCTACGAACCATACACAGCATGATTCGGCAATCATAGCAAAGGTTGTATCACCGCCGCCTCTAAGAGTTCCCGTTATATTTATTCCGTTATAAAGATGAAGCCAGGTTAATGCTCCGTAAACAAGCAGAATCATGAAGGCATAATATTTGCCTTCGTCTGTCAGGTTGAACAGTCCTACAAGAGGTTTGGCGCATATCATAAGAAGGATTCCCACAGCCAGGCCTACTGCTACTCCAACCTTAAGCAGTTTCTTCCCAAGAATATATGTTTCTTCAAGCTTTCCTTCGCCTAGCTTTTCTCCTACCAGAATCAGTGTGGCATCGCCTATGCTGAATGCGGCAAAAGAGAATATGCTGTGTATAGCAGCTGCCGCCTGATATGCTGCATAAGCTGTAGTTCCTATTCTTGAAAATGCTGCCACATACATGGTTTGCCCGATACTCCATAAAAGCTCGTTGGCAGTAGTCGGTGCCGCATTCTTTGCTATGCGCACGATCATCTCCTTGTTCCAGTCAAAGAAGTCTTTTACAGGACCCCTGAAACTGTTACTCTTTCGACCGGTGAAATATAATACGATTAATACTTCCATCCCTCTGGCTATGGTGGTGGCAAGTGCCGCTCCCATAATCCCCATTGCGGGAAGGCCAAACTTTCCAAAGATAAATACATAGTTAAGTGCTGTGTTTGTTGTAAATACAACAGCACTTATTACCATAGGAACCTTAGTCTGCTGGGTAGCTTTGAACGCCATTTCCAGCGGTGAAGAAATTCCTAAAAAGAAGAATGTGACGCTGCAGAATCTGACATATGGTCTAGCCATTGCAATGAGCGTCTCATCATTGGAGTAGATATTCAGCAGACCATCTGTAAAGAAAAAGCCTATGATAAAGAATACAACTCCCACAATCGTTGCTGCAGAAATGGCAAAGCCAATGGTTCTTCGTATGTTTCTGTAATCCTTCGTACCAAAAAACTGCGCATAAAAAGTAGCGGTACCGCTGGCAAAGCCAAATAACAGCAGATAGTGAATATAATATATCTGCGTTGCGATACCTACTGCTGCAAGCTCTGCTTCACCCAGAAACCCTACCATAAGGTTATCAACTAAACCGAGAGTGGCCGAAACCACTCCCTGAACTGATATTGGCAAAGCAATCTTAACCAGTTTCTTATATAATTGTCTGTCGTCAATGGTTACATTATTGTTGTCACTATTCACGATTATCCTGTTTCTCCTTTTGCTTTTCAAGTTTACTTGCTTTACGTTCTTCTTCTGCAATATTTACAGCTTTAATATGCGGCATTTTATGGTTAGGATCTGTCAGGAATACATACAGGTAAACCCCGGCGATAGCCGCCAGCACAAAAGAGTCCTTGTAAAGCTCTCTGCTTATAAGCACAGCCGCCATTCCCATAATTGCACATATACCGTAAAGCATCAGAACAGCTCTTCGCTGCCCATATCCAGACTGCATCAGTCTGTGATGCAGATGACCCTTATCTGCTTCCATAATAGGTCTTCTGTTAACCAGTCTTCTAAGGATTGCAAAAGCTGTGTCAAAAATAGGAATACCCAGTACGAGTACAGGTATAACCACCGCTACCATTGTGGACCTCTTCAAAGGACCGACCACTGATAACGTAGCCATCATAAATCCAAGGAACAAGGAACCGCTGTCACCCATAAAGGTTCTGGCAGGATAAAAGTTGAAAGGAAGAAAACCGATGCAGCTTCCCGCCACTGCAAGCATCGCAAGACATACAATCATCATACCGTTCTGTGTTCCGTGGATGTATGCCACATATGCAATAGATAGAGCCGCAATCGCCCCTACACCTGCAGCCAGACCATCCAGGCCATCTACAAGGTTAATTGTGTTTGTTATTCCAACTATCCATATAACTGTCACAATAAAGCATGCAGCGTCTGCAAAATGAATATTGCCTTCGCCAAAGTAGTTAGCAATAAACTTTATTCTCAAACCCATATAATACATAAGTATTGCAATCAGCAGCTGTAATATAAATTTCACTTTTGCGTTAAGGCACAGCAAATCATCCGCAACCCCTAATGCGTAAATAAGGCATCCTCCTATTATTACAGGGAAAATATTAGGATTAGACCCTGCAAATATACACAGAGTAGACATAGTCCCAATAAAAATCGCCATTCCACCGAACCGCGGCATAGCCTTGGTATGCATACGTCTGTCATCCTTCGGAATGTCAATTGCCCCAATAAGATGTGCCACCCTTATAGAAACGGGAGTAAACAGTGCTGAAATACATCCGGCTACTACAAACGCCGTCATCAGCGTACCTAGACTTATGTTCATGTATTTATTCTCCTAACATAACAACCTTCAGACCCGCTTCATCAAGAAACTCAAGCGCCAGGTCATCCGGATAACCTTCATTTACAACAATTCTTTTAATTCCTGAATTGATAATCATTTTGGAGCAGATCGCACATGGCTGATGTGTAATATAAATTGTTCCGCCTTCGATACTCTGTCCCAGAGTCGCTGCCTGAATAATAGCATTCTGCTCTGCATGTAATGCTCTGCAAAGCTCGTGTCGCTGTCCTGAAGGAACACCTAGTTCCTGTCTCAGACATCCGCCTCTTTCATCACAGTGTGACAGTCCTCTTGGTGCTCCATTATATCCTGTTGCAATAATGTGTCTATCTTTTACAATAACAGCGCCAACCTGTCTTCTTAAACAAGTTGATCTTGTGGCTGTCAGCTTTGCAACTTCCATAAAATACTCATCCCAGTTTGGTCTCTTATTAGTTTCCATGTAAAATCCTTTCTTCAAATAAATCAGTAACTAATAATATATCTCAACAAGATACAGGCCTTCCGCAGGTGCGGTATGTCCGGCCTTCTGCCTGTCACAGCTTTCAATAATATCTTTTACACTGTCAGGCTGCATCTTTCCCTGGCCTATTTCAACCAGTGTTCCAACAATTATTCTTACCATATTGTAGAGGAAACCATCGCCGCTGATTTCAACATGCAGTTCCTTTCCTTCTTCAATTATTTCCAGAGAGTTAACTGTCCTTACTGTTGTCTCTCGGAGATTGCCGCCTGCAGCCTGAAAGCATGCAAAATCGTGAGTGCCCACAATATGTTCCGCACCCTTTCGCATAGCATCAGTATCGAGTCCACTTTTCACATGGTAGCAGTAGTTGCGTCTGAAAATATTCACATCCTCACTGCAGTCAATCACATACCGGTATTTTTTTCCCTTAGAATCAAAACGGGCATGGAAATTTTCGGGCATTTCCTGAACATCAACAACTCTTACATCGCTGCCTTTTGTCCTTTTATTCATCCCGCCGTCAAGCATATTGTTCAGAGCCGGCTTCAATCTATCAGTAGGAATTCCAAAGTCTCCCTTAAAGGACGCCCTCTGACCCAGCGCATGCACTCCCGCGTCAGTTCTGCTTGTCCCATGGATCTGAATCGGCACACGGCAAACCCTTGAAAGTGCCTCCTCCAGAGTTCCCTGAACGGTTCTCACCGACGGCTGTCTCTGCCATCCCGAAAAGTTAGTTCCATCGTATTCTATTGTCAAAAGTATATTTCGTTCCATTTTTTTATTATATCATATCAAAACCTACAGATAAAGAATTTGTTCAAATCCCCACAGAAAAACCAGGTACGCTGTTGTAGCAACAGCAATGTATGGAGCCATCGCAACTGAGTCCCCAGGCTTAACTTTTTTCATGGCCAGAAGAATGACCATGTGTCCTCCGGCAATGAGTGCAGTCAAAGCATATACAGCAAGAATCCCTGTAAATCCGCAAATGAGTCCGAGGCCGGTAAACAGTTTGATATCGCCTCCGCCTAAGGCTGCTCTTTTTGAAGTAATCCGTCCAATAATTGCCACGGCAAACATAATCCCGAAACCGCACAGGCCTCCTGCAAGGCAGTCCATAAAGCCGTTATGGAAAGTTACAAAACCCAGAGCGCTGACAGCAAGCAGCACAACCAGCTGATCCGGAATAATTCTGTATTTCACGTCTGAAATAGCAATTTCCAGCAGTAACCAGATAACAATACTGGCACTTACGGCAAACTGCCAGTCATCTACTACAAGTCGTATATTAAGAATCGCAAAAAGCATAGTGAAAACATACTTCCAAGGATAGCTTTTCACTCTCTGAGTATACGTATCCAGCAGATTTTCATCGGGTTTTTCCCCATAATCACATAGCCACTCTGCCGGCAGATGATTGAAGATATATACTGCACCGTTACCCTCAAATATTCCTAACAATATGGCCGATAAACATTTTATTATTAAAAGAAGCGTTTCTGCCATCCCTTTACCCCTTTATCTTAGTATTGCGTTAAACTCTTGAAAATACTTGTTTGTAATAGTCTACCATAATTTTCCATGCAATTCAAGTCATACAAAAATAGAACATTTATTGTTGTTTATAAATTTCTTCTTTATAGTAAACAAAAACGCCCCGGCTTATAATGAATTGCAGGAAATACATAATCAAAATGCCGGGAGGGAAAAATGGACATAATAAGATTCGATTATATGTCGCTTATTTTTAATCCTTTTGTTCTTATGTTTATTACAATAGCATCAGGACTGCTCTTTGGCAAAATAAAGTTCGGCCGATTCAGCTTCGGCGCATCAGGTGCCCTGTTTTCCGGTCTGGCAATCGGATTTTCAGTATACAAGCTGGCGGCAAAGATTTACAGCGCCGGAGATGATACTGTTTCAGGTTTTTCAACTGCCAGAACCATTTTTGAATCTAATGGAGGAAAACTTATAAACTCCGCTTTCTTCCAGACATCTCTCATTTTCTTTGTTGCTGCGGTAGGACTTCTTGCTGCAAAAGATCTTGGAATCGTACTCAAAAAATACGGTGTGAAGTTTGTTATCCTGGGTCTGGTTATTACACTTGTAGGTGCCGGAGCTACCTATGCTGCAACAGGAATTGTAAAAAACACCAGTTCATACGGAGTTGCCGGTGTATATACAGGTGCTCTGACAAGTTCTCCCGGATTAGCTTCTTCTATCGAAACCTCCGAGAAGCTTGCAAAAGAACGAGCCGGTGATTATTCAAATCTTTCTGATAAAGAAAAGGAATCGGTGATAGAAATAATCAACCTGACTGATGGCTACAATCTGAAAGTGTCCGATGTGGATAAGCTTGATAAAACCCTGACTGACCTGTACGTTTCCAATGCGGCAAGTCAGGTGGGAATGGGATATGCCGTAGGCTATCCGTTCGGTGTAATTATTGTAATTCTTGCTGTAAATCTGCTTAGTGTTATTTTCCGGATAGATGTTGAAGAAGAAAAGCGAAAATACTCTGAAGAAATGTCCCTTGCAAAAAAGAATGTCCGGGTAAAGGATATCCCTGTACAGTCGTTTAATATGATTTCTTTTGCCATTGTCTGCTTTGCCGGGTATATGCTTGGTAACCTGAATATCAATCTGGGTCCCCTGGGGTACATATGTCTGGAGTCGACGGGGGGAGTTCTCATCGCAAGCCTGGTTCTCGGATATATGGGGAAAATAGGACCGATCTCCTTCAAAATGAATCCTGATACCCTTTCTGTAATAAGGGATATCGGTCTGGTATTCTTCCTTTCAATTGTGGGACTGAATTACGGATATGGAGCAGTTACTGCTCTTGCAGGCTCCGGAATTACTCTGGCAGTCGTATCGCTGATCGTAGGAACACTGGCAATACTTGCCGGCTTCCTTCTGGGAAGATATATCTTTAAGATTAACTGGGTAATGCTTTGCGGCGCAATATGCGGCGGCATGACATCCACACCCGGACTGGGTGCTGCAACAGATGCAATGGGCAGTGACGATCCCGGTGCAGGGTATGGTGCAACTTATCCCTTCGCACTGTTTGGAATGATAATTTTTACAATAATTATGTTCAAACTTCCTATGATTTAATATAATCTACACTCAAATATACATAAAACCTTGCTTCACAGGCTATATTATTCATAGCTAAAGGAAGTGAGGTTTTTTGTATGAATAATAATCAGGGTCTTGGCCTCTTTAAGCTGACCTGCTTTGCAATCGGTACCACTCTGGCCAGTGGAGTCTTCAGTATGTCCGGTGATCTGGCCGCAGGCGGTGCCGGAACTTATGCCGTACTCATCGGCTGGGCAATTGCAGGAGTCGGCATGTATGCCATGGCCATGTGTTTTAACCGGCTAAGTGTAATTAAACCAAATCTGACAAGTGGGATTTATTCTTATGCAAAAGAGGGTTTCGGTGAATATGCCGGATTCAACTCTGCATGGGGCTATTGGGTAAGTGCAATTCTTTCTCAGGTTTCGTTTGCGACTCTGCTGTTTGCCGCCCTTGGAAACTTTTTCCCCCTCTTTGGAGACGGAAATAATATCCCATCTATTGTTGGTGCTTCATTAATCGTATGGCTTTTCACTTTTATGGTAATGACCGGAGTTCAGGAGGCTGTGACAATAAATGTGGTTATTGTAATAGCAAAACTCCTGCCCATTTTCGCATTCATAATCTGCGTCATCTTTCTTGGGGCATTTGACTGGGACATTTTTATTTCTAACTTTAATGGGGAAGATACAGGTCTGACTTTACCTCAGCAGGTTCTTCGAACAACCTATACCACAGTCTGGATTTTTACGGGAATTGAAGGTGCCGTTGTAATATCGGCACGTGCCAGAAGCACTGCAACAGCAGGCAAGGCAACAGAATTGTCATTTCTGACTCTCTTTGTTCTATATGTTTTGATTTCCATTCTCAGCATGGGAATTATGCCGAGAGAACAGCTTGCGGGTCTGAGCAACCCGCCTATGGCAGTTTTGATGGAATATGTGGTGGGGCCGTGGGGTCGGACACTCATTAATGCCGGCGTTATAATATCCATTATCGGAGCCATGTTTGCATATACTCTTGTTATTGCTGAAAGTGTATATGCACCGGCGAAGGATGGAGCTTTTCCTGCATTTGTAACCATAGAAAACAGAAAAAAGGCGCCGGCAGCCTCTCTGCTGCTGTCAGCAGTTATTATACAGGTGCTCCTGATTGTCGTATATTTCCAGTCGTCTACCTATCAGACACTATACACTCTGGCAACCAGTGCCATAATGATTCCATTTGTCCTGTCAGCAATGTACTGTCTCAAAACAACCATACATGACAATTTTGTTCATGAGCACATTGTCACTCCAAAAGTCTGGATTATCTCTATTTTGGGCACTGTTTACGGTTTCTGGATGCTGTTTGCAACCGGCCTGGACAATGTGGTTATTTCCGCCTTCATATTCGGTCCCGGTTTTCTTGTCTACCTGTGGAGCCGGCTCCAGGCGCGCCGTAAAGTTTTCGAAACAAAAGGCGACATAGTATCATTTGTCATAATACTTGCCGCCTTGATATTAGCTTTGATATAAAGAATGTAGTCTTTTTCGTGAGAAACGTGTGCAATGAAGTATCCATTTACTGTTGCACACTTTTCTTTTGGTCTGCCATACTATTTTGCAGGCTTCCAGGAGCTCTTCAGGCCGACGATTCTGTTGAATACTTTTTCTTCATCGGTTGTAAGCTTGCTGTCTGCAATGTAGTATCCGTGTCTGAAGAACTGGAAGCGTTCACCCGGCTCAACATCAGCAACAGACGGTTCTGCATAGCCCCATGTGTCTTCAACTGAATCAGGATTGAACTGGTTCTTTCCCTCTTCATCAGGAATCATCAGATAATCGTAGTTTCTGATTCTGATCTTAACTGCAGTCTTTGCATCAACCCAGTGAATAGTTCCTTTAACCTTTCGGCCGTCAGGACTCTCGCCACCTCTTGATTCAGGGTCATACGTACAGAGAAGTTCCCTGATTGAACCATCTTCATTCTTAACCACTTCATTACACTTGATGAAGTATGCACCCTTGAATCTGACTTCGTTTCCCGGGAACATTCTGAAGTACTTCTTTGCAGGTACTTCCATGAAATCATCTCCATCAATGTACAGTTCTCTTGAGAAAGGAACTTCACGAGTTCCCATTTCAGGAATCTTATTGTGGTTTTCAATTGTGATCATTTCTGTTTTATCTTCAGGATAGTTTGTAATTACAACCTTGATTGGCTTTTCTATTACATTCCTGTTGCTGACCTTGTCCTGTAAATCCTCACGTACACAGTGCTCAAGAAGTGAAACTTCAACCTGGCTGTTGGACTTTGCAACGCCTATTCTTTCGCAGAAGTCACGGATTGCCTCAGGAGTGTATCCTCTGCGGCGAAGACCTGCAATAGTAGGCATTCTTGGATCGTCCCATCCTTCAACTACACCGTCATCAACCAGGGCCTTAAGATATCTCTTGCTCATTACTGTATTGGTAATGTCCAGTCTTGCAAATTCAATCTGCTGCGGAGGTGTCTCCCACCAGCCTACTTCTCTGAGAACCCAGTCATAAAGAGGTCTGTGATCCTCGAACTCCAGAGTGCAGATTGAATGTGTGATTCCCTCGATAGCATCTTCGATAGGGTGAGCAAAGTCGTACATTGGGTAGATGCACCATTTATCACCTGTGTTATGGTGAGTGATGTGTGCGATTCTGTAGATGATGGGGTCTCTCATATTGATATTAGGAGATGCCATATCTATTTTCGCTCTCAAAACTCTCTCGCCGTCAGCGAACTTTCCTGCTCTCATATCTTCGAAAAGCTTAAGGTTCTCTTCAACGCTCTGATTTCTGCAAGGGCTTTCTTTTCCTGGTTCCTTCAGCGTTCCTCTGTATTCCTTCATCTGTTCAGGTGTTAGGTCATCAACATATGCCTTTCCCTTCTTGATAAGTTCTACAGCAGCCTCGTACATCTTTTCAAAATAGTCTGAAGCCCAGAGTCTCTTATCCCACTGGAATCCCAACCACTTTACGTCCTCTTCGATTGAGTCTACGTATTCCACGTCTTCCTTTACAGGGTTAGTGTCGTCGTATCTCAGATTACATGTGCCGCCGTATTTCATGGCAGTTGTAAAATTCAAAGTAATTGATTTTGCATGTCCTATATGAAGATATCCGTTTGGTTCAGGCGGAAATCTTGTGATTACCTTATCTCCATACTTATGGCTTTCCAAGTCGCCTTCGATGATATTATGAATAAAATTAGTTGAAACTGTATCGCTCATGTTTTCCTCCTAACTGGATTTTGTCTCGTTAATATTTCTATTATATACTAAAGCCCTTTAGTTTACAAATATATTAGAAATATATTTCAATTTCTTTCCTGCTGCCTTCATCCTTTGAGGCAAAGTTTTCCTCTAACATCTGTTTATGCTGAATAAAATCCTCATCGTCAAAGTATTTTGCGCCTTTCGGGCACTTTTTCACGCATCGCTGACACTTGATACAAACTCCGCTTACGTTTTCCGGCACGCCCTGCTCTATACTTTCCATAACGCAGTTTTCCCAGCATAAACCGCACCTTATGCATTTTTCCATGTCAGTTACCGGTTTGGCTTTCAGAAACTTTGCCGGCTCCCCATTTGGCTTCTTTGGAACATAATACGGACCCACAGGATTGTTTCCCGAAATGATGTTCCTCCTTAAAAAAACGTCATTATTTAACTGTTTACCTGCCATATTACCCAGTTCATGCAGTTTCTGAAGATCTTCGGAATCCGGCCTTCCTGCTGCCAGAGCAGGGGCAAAAGCATGTTCACATGGAACTGCCGCTGCACCGGTAACTAAAAAACCATTTGCCTCTGCCATTAATATCATTTCCATCAGGCAGTCATCATAGCTTCTGTTACCATAGGTTACAACAATTACGGCTTTTGTCTGATTCCCTTTTATATTGTCTCTGAAAAAAGGCATAATCTTATTTGGCACTCGACCGGCATATGTAGGCGTGCCAAGTACTACAAAATCTTCGCTGCTGAAATTATATGCCAGGCTTCGCACTTTAGGCCGGTTCGCGTCGATATACTCACATTCCCGGTTATCCGGAGTATGAATACTCTTTCCTTCCGCTACAGCTCGTACGGCCTTCTCAGTAGATCCTGTGGGCGAAAAGCACACACACCATGTGTTACTAGTCTGTTCCATTAATCAGTTTTCCCCTTTCATTCTCAAGTTTGCCTTCTATTACCATATCCAGCATTCTTTCCAGAGTTTCGCCTATCCGGCGTCCATCCTTTATTCCCATTTCTATGAGATCACGACCGGATATGTCAAGCTGCTCCACTGTGCAGCATTCTCCCTTCTCCACGATTTCATCTATTTCAGATTTTCGCCCCAGTGCGTCCATATATAAAGTGGCGGTATCCAACCCCTCTGCCCTGATACATCGTTTAACGGCTATCTTGTTTTCGGGCGGTTCTCCGGCAAAAAGCCGTGCCAGGGCGGCTGCCTCAACGGTGTTTTTTTTATCCAGTCTGAGATTTCTCATATAGTATTCTGTTTCCATCGGAAACAGTTTTGCCAGTCTGACGGTTTTGATGTCTGGCAAGTGTGCTACAGGCACGCATCTGATTCCGGGAACAGCCTTCTCCAGAACATGCCCATATTTTTCCATGACGCTGTCAACAAAGCTTCCTGCTATGAGCTTTCCAAGTTCTGCCTGCACTCTCTCCTGTGAAACCCGGCAAACTGTGTCTGCCAGTTGTGACATGGCTTCAGCGGTCTCCTTTTCTATTTCGAATCCCAGCTGCGCCGCAAAACGCAATCCTCTCATAATGCGAAGGGCATCTTCGTTAAATCTCTTTACAGGATTACCCACTGTTCTTATTATTCCTGATTCAATATCTGCCTTACCATTGTATGGGTCCACATATCCATCTGACGGAATATATGCAATTGCATTCATGGTAAAATCCCGACGTGCCAGGTCTTCTTCAATTTCTTTTGTGAATCTTACTTCATCGGGATGACGGCTGTCCCTGTATTCTCCGTCTATTCTATATGTTGTGATTTCAACGACATCATAATAGGTGTCGCAGCAGTCAACGCAGCCGCTGTCTTTCATCTGAAAGATAACCCCAATTGTGCCGTGTTTCATTCCCATATCCATGGTCTGATGATTAGGAAAGCATTTTTTTGTTTCCTGCGGATTTGCAGATGTGCATACATCCCAGTCATTTGGCATCTTACCCATAATTGAGTCTCTTACACATCCGCCTACAATATATGCCTCGTGACCGTCTTTTTTTAATGTATCAAGTACAGTCTGAATATGACGGGGAATTGCTATTTCGGGCATTACACGTGCCTCTGTATCAGATTTCTTATTCTGCATTCTTTTTCTCCTTATCCATCCTGCTCTCTATGTTACACATGCTGTTCATAGTGCATCCGCTGCAGTTTCCACCGCAGTGATGTATTCCTGCTTTCTTATCCTTTACAATTTTGCGTACTGCCGCTAAGGCAAGTGTAGCAATTATAATGACGACGATTATAGTTGCCGAATTATCTATAATTAACCTGAACATGGGATTTCTCCTTTATACATATATACAAATGTGACAAATGCACAGTCTATCTGTTTATGATTTTCATTTAAAAAAGGCTATTTGTCAATAGCCATTCGAGATAACATTATATGCCCATGTGAGGTAAAATCAAAGTTCTCACTATCTGATCAATCTGCTGCGCATTGCATCCACCATGATTGTCATGAAGTCGAAAACAAAGATGGTTATACGCAAGGCTTCAAAAAAAGGAATAACCCGAACGGGCTTCTGCTCATTCGGGTTATGAATATCATTATTAAATTTAAATCTTGAATTATCTTTCAACGATAACTGTAGTTCCCATACCGCCACCGATGCAAAGAGTAGCAAGACCAGTCTTAGCGTCTCTTCTCTTCATTTCGTAGATCAGTGAGATAAGGATTCTTGCGCCGGAAGCTCCGATTGGGTGTCCGATTGCGATAGCTCCACCGTTAACGTTTGTCTTTTCAGGATCTAATCCTAACTCTTTTCTTACTGCAAGTGACTGAGCAGCAAATGCTTCATTTGCTTCTACAAGGTCGATGTCTTCCATAGTTAAGCCTGCTTTTTCTAATGCTTTCTTTGAAGCAGGAACAGGTCCAACACCCATGATGCTTGGATCTACACCGCCTGAAGCGTATGATTTGATTGTGCAAAGAGGTTCTAATCCTAATTCTTCGCACTTTTCTTTGCTCATTACTACAAGAGCAGCACCTGCATCGTTGATACCTGATGCGTTAGCAGCAGTTACGATACCGTCCTTCTTGAAAGCAGGTCTCAGCTTAGCGATACCTTCAGCAGTAGTTCCGCGAGTAAGGTGTTCGTCTCTTGAGAAGATGATTGGATCACCCTTTCTCTGAGGAATTTCAACAGGAACGATTTCTTCGTCGAATACGCCGCCGTCAACTGCAGCTTCAGCTCTCTGCTGTGAAATTGCTGAGAACTCATCTAATTCTTCTCTTGTTAAGCCCCACTGTTCAGCTACGTTTTCAGCTGTGATACCCATGTGGTAG
This sequence comes from Eubacteriaceae bacterium, assembly GCA_028727785.1. Taxonomy (GTDB): domain Bacteria; phylum Bacillota; class Clostridia; order Peptostreptococcales; family Anaerovoracaceae; genus Senimuribacter. Next base: position 16,238 of record JAQYNQ010000040.1, read on the forward strand.
TTGTTGAATGCATCCCATAAACCATCGTTAACCATCATGTCAACCATGTTAGTGTTATTCATTCTTGCTCCCCATCTTGCGCTTGGCATAGCGTAAGCTGTTGCTGACATATTTTCTGCACCACCGGCAACTACTACGTCTGCATCTCCAGCCTTAATCATCTGAGCTGCTAAAGCAACTGCTCTCAGACCGGATCCGCATACTTTATTGATTGTAAATGTAGGAACCTCTACAGGAAGTCCAGCGTCTAAAGCCATCTGTCTTGAAACGTTCTGTCCTAAGCCACCCTGAAGAACACAACCCATAACAACTTCATCTACCTGTTCAGGAGTGATTCCTGCTCTTTTGATAGCTTCCTTGATTGCGATAGCTCCAAGCTGTCTTGTAGGAATTGACTTAAGTGTTCCACCAAATTTTCCGATAGGTGTTCTAGCTGCACTTACGATTACTACTTCTCTCATATTATATGTACCTCCTAAATATGGCGCCCAACCTGGCGCAAATCATATGTTATATTTTTAACAAATTTACCATTTGTTAAATTCTCACATTAATAATACTACCAATTGACAATAAATTCAACCCATATTAGCTTCTATTTCTTGCGGTTGTAAACATTTTTTATACAAAACTGCAGGTCAGTTTTTCTTCCATGTGATCAGGCTTCAGTGACTGTTTTGCCTGTCTCAGATTTTCAAGATCCATATCCTCTTCACGATTAACATACATGATATCTTCTGGCAGGATTTTGCAGAATTCACTGCACAGAACCTGATACAGGCCTCGGTATTCCTCTCTTGCTTTTTCAAAGTGTTCCACAGCAGTGTTTTCATTGAGTCGTTCTCCCAGGGCGACACCTACAATCTGACCGTCCACAGACAATGCAACCGAATACATTTCTTCACAGCCAATGCATTTTCCCTCATCCTCAGCACCTGCATCAGTTCCGGCATCGGCCTTCTCCTTCCTGCATCCCGGTCTGGTTTCCCCATCACAGCTTACCAGGCGCAAATATTCGCGAATAGCCTCCTCCTCAAGGCGCAGACTCTTTATCATAGTGCCGTTTTCAGCTTCCTTTGCAAGCCTGGATTCAACTACGAAGTCCATTATCTCTTCAATATTGTTTTTGTTGATTTTTATGGTCGTATAATTATAATTTTTTTTAAAATAATTCATATGGTTTTTCTTCTTGTGAAGAGCTCTGCCACTTAAGCTGATCAACTTATCCTTAAGATAAACATAATCAGCATCTCCCGGATCATTCTCCCATTTTATTTTAGGTTCACAAGAAGCTCCCTTTTCATCTGTGTCAGGAAATGCCTCGTCCAGATACTTCTTCATATGCCGGGGCACTACTCCGATTTCGAACTCGATTCCTGCAGCCTCGCAACGTCCTTTCACTTCCAGAATAGCATTACGAAGAGATATCGGCTCATACTTGCCGTCAGCAGTAAGTGGCATAGAAAAGAAAGTGTGTGGTTCCCTGTACAGCGGATTCACAGCTCCCGTAAACATATATCCGTTAATAACCTCCCAGTAAATCTCATAGCCCGTTCTCCACGCATAATTCGCCAGGTAGGTGTAACCGGAACTGTTATAATCATATCCTGCGAAGTACTCTTTTATTAATTGCTTATTCTCCTCTGTTAAATTATCAAAACTGTTTGCCAATATACTCATACTAGAATTCCCAGCCCCCTACATTATCAAACTGATTATAGGCTGTGAAATCAAACTGCAGAGGAGTAATAGTCGCATATTTTTCAGTAATAAGAACTGAATCCTGATTTTCACAGATTTCTTCAAAGGAAGGCTCTCCGGAAAGCATGTATCCACCGTCTTCCTTCAGATAGAATTTGTCCTCATAATATCTGGGTCCCAGGTTGGCCAGCTTCACGCCTTTAATTTCAGAGGATGGTAAATCCGGAGTATTTATGCTCAGAACATATCCTGACGGAAGTTTTTCCATTACCTGATTCATCATTTTTACAGCTAATTCACAAGCCTTTTCAAAATATGTAGGAGTGTGACTGTCAACAGAGACGGCAACTGCTTTTATCCCGAAGAGAGCCGCCTCAGCTGCTGCTCCCACAGTTCCGGAATACAAGGTATCCATTCCAAGATTGCTTCCCATATTAATTCCGGAGTAAACCATATCAATTTCAATTCCTGCTTCACCAAAATACTGAAGACCGAACTTGGTGCAGTCTGCAGGAGTTCCGCTAAGCTGGACAGCTTCAACAGCTCCCGGAAAATCAACAGTCTTCATGTATACACAGTCAGTCAAAGTTAGGGAATGACTCTTGGCACTTCTCTGCCCATCTGGTGCACACACATAAACATCAGCAACCTTGCTCAGTGCCTGCACCAGGTGAAAAATGCCCTCTGCTTTTATTCCATCATCATTTACAACTAAAACATTCATCTAAAATTTCATTACCTTTCCAATTGCATCATATATTACGAGACTTGCCCTATTGTCATATGGGGTCTCAGTTTTATTAATCAAAACAAGATTCTTTCCTTTAAAATAGTTTATCAGCCCTGCTGCAGGATAAACTGCAAGACTGGTTCCCCCGATAATGAGTGTATCTGCCTTAGAGATTGCCGACACAGCACCGGAAATACAGTTGTCATCCAGCATTTCCTCATACAGAACCACATCCGGTTTCACTATGCCTCCGCACTGACAGTAAGGAATACCATCTCTGCAGTTTGCCTCATCCATTATGTAATCCAGGTCATGGAACTTTCCACAGCGCTGACAGTAGTTTCTCAGCACACTTCCGTGGAGCTCGAAAACATTCCTGCTGCCCGCCTTCTGGTGAAGACCATCAATATTTTGAGTAACTACAGCCTTAAGTTTTCCCATTTCCTCCAGCTTAGCCAATGCCTTATGAGCATCATTCGGCTGCGCATCAGGATAAATCAGGTTTTCCTTATAATACTGATAGAACAGTTTCGTCTTCTGTTCATAAAAACTGTGAGACAGCATGCTTTCCGGAGAATATCCGTATTTCTGCTGCGCATGATACAGCCCGCTTTCTGAACGGAAATCGGGAATGTTACTTTCAGTCGAAACTCCGGCGCCCCCAAAGAATACTATGTTTCGGCTCTCATCAATTACCTTTTTCAGTCTCTCGTCCATAGTCATTGCCTCCTATATCAAATGGTATTTTAGAAAGAATTTTGCTGCGGCAACCTCCTGCTTAAGAAGTCTGCTTGCAGTGGCACTTGCAAAAATGCTCTTCTTTCCAAACTTAACTAAATCGTCAATTATAATCAGAGTTAACAGTTTTTTATTGCTGATGGCAAGGGCTTCTTTCAGGCTTTCCAGCGCATTGTCCGAATTACGGATTTCTGCCAGCTTGTCCATTTCCTCCCTCAAAGCTTCCAGCAGGCTTTCCTTGCTGTAAAGAATCAGTGGATCCAGTTCAAAAATCCTGGCTGCAGCATCAGCTGCCCTGGTTTCCGCTTTATTGAATGAGCCTTTGATAAAGCTGAAATATTCCCCATCATACACACCGAAGGTTTTCATGGCATCCATGTACCCCAGCCTCATTATTCGCTTCGTATGATTCTTGTCAAAAAGAAGCACACTTCCAAGATCCCACTTGCTCTCAATAAGCGTCAGATTCGGTGCCTTTTTCAGATTCTGCCGCTTCAGCTTTCCCGCCGCTCTAAGATATACTGCAATTATGTCAGTTGCACCCTTCTCAAGAGGCATCAAAACAGGCATAACGTCCTCATAACCTCCATCGATGTAATATTTCCCGTCAATTTCATGGGCCTGCAGGGCAGGAAACAGGGATGCACTTGCAGTAATGTAGTCCCCTAGCCTTCCTTCAGGAATATCCTCCTTCCACAGATAAAGAGGTTTCATCGATGGTATTTCAATAGTAAGAAGTCCGAAATCAACCGGTGACCGGCGTACGGAATCTTCATCCACATACTTTTCGACCAGTTCCTGAAGTCCTGATGTACCCGCGCCATGATTAATCAGCATCTCATGTACAATTTCAGGAAGCCCGGCATCGTTCTCAACATCGAATACCATATCTGTTTCCATTTGACGCCAGAGATTGGCTGTTTTGACCACATCGCCATCCATTACCATGGCACCGTTAAGTGCACCTACGGACACCCCTACAACAATGTCAATCTTTATTCCCAGTTCATCGAGTGCCTGCCATACACCACACTGATACGCACCTCGCGAACCTCCACCGCTTAAGACTAAAGCCGTTCTTTTTTTTCTCATAATAACTAAAAACCCCCTTCAGTCACGTGATATTATAGTATACCACAAAACAGAGGGGATTTATATCATATTAATGCCAATTAGTCAGCTTTGATAGCAAAGTATTTCTCAGCAGGGGTCTTGCAAAGTGCCTTTGTAAGGATATATGCGATGGCAATACCAAATGCGTACTGTCCGATATTCCACGGAACACCCGCCATAGGTGCAAGAACGTTGCCGTAAATCACTACTTCTGCAATGTAGTAGCCTGCAACTAAGAATACTCCACCTAGAATCAGACCCAGAACCTTCTTGTTTTTCTCCATCAATAAGCCAACAATCAGTGCCATGCCACCACTCACAACAAGTGACCACGGTGCCCATACGGCAAAACCTCCGATTACATCGCCTAATGCGGCTCCCAGACCTGAGGCGATTGCGCCGTTCTTCTTGCCGAGCACCATCACCGCCATGAACATCATTGAATTACCGAGATGAACATATCCCTGAAATACAGGAATTTTGAACAGCATTATCGCCATTGTCACCAGGCACATCATCAAGCCTGTCATGACCAGCTTATATGTTTTCTCTGAATTTGGGTTTCCAGACATTTATATTCTCCTCCTTCAAGTTATTTCTCATTTGACCTTTTTTCGATTTAATATTATAATAACATGGAAATGTATTTAATAAAGCATACACTTTTGTTTAATTTTATATATACAGTTTGGAGGTTTTTTGAGAATGAAAATGATTTCTCCTGATTTTGATAACAGTAGCAAGACGCCTTTATACATACAGTTATATGACTATCTGAAAAGTGAGATAACCGGCGGTGCCATAGGTTCCGGAGAAAAACTGCCGTCTCTCAGAAAGCTTTCCAGAGATCTGTCTATCAGTATTACCACAGCTGATCTTGCCTACAGCCAGCTGGCCGTTGAAGGTTATATATACAGCGTTCCCCAGTCAGGCTACTATGTTTCTGAACTGAATTTCGGAGCCGATCACGAAATAACACCGCCGGAGAAGCTGATTGGACATGACACTTTTACCATAAATAAACCGGCCTACCGCTGCGATCTGTCCTGTTTCAATTTTGTAAAGTGGAAAAAATGCATGGCAAAAGTTTTGAACGAGTATCCCGAGGCACTCCTCTATGAAAGTGATCCCCAGGGTGAGGAGGCTTTGCGGTGTGAAATATCCAAATACGTTTACAGTTCCCGAGGGGTAATAGCCAGTCCGGATCAGATTGTAATCGGAGCCGGTACTCAGCAGCTGACCTCTCACCTATGCAGAATTATGAAGCGGATGAATATAGGTCTGGTTTCTACAGAAGACCCGGGATATCTGCCTGTTCAGAATATTTTCCGAGACCATGGTTTTTCTCTGACAAAAATTCCTGTCACTCAGGATGGTATAAACATAAGCAAGCTGCCGACAAATCTGGCTTCGGCAGTTTATGTGAGCCCTTCCAACCAGTTTCCTACAGGTTCTGTAATGCCTGTAGGCCGAAGATACCAGCTGCTAAAGTGGGCTACTGAAAACAAAAGCTATATTCTTGAGGATGACTACGACAGCGAGCTGCGTTACTTCGGCAAGCCTGTGCCTGCTCTTCAGGGGCTGGACAAGAATTCACGCGTAGTTTATCTGGGCTCTTTTTCATCTACTCTATTCCCGGCAATTAAAATCAGTTATATGGTTTTGCCTGAAGAAATGATGAATATCTGGTCCGATATCAAAACCGACTACACTCAGACATGTTCTAAAACTGAGCAGCTTACTCTGGCGCTCTTTATGGCAGACGGCTCATACAGCACTAACATAAAGAAGCTTCGTAAGCTTTATTCTCAGAAACTGCAGGTGGCACTGAGTGCTTTTAACGCATATGCAGATGGCATTGTCCAGCCGGTTAACACTCAGTCAGGTATTAATATCCTCTTAAAAGTCCGAACCAAGAAGGATCCTATACATCTTTCAGAACTGGCAAGGTCTCTCGGACTTAATGTTATTCCCACTGCAGAACTGACGGATCAGGACACATCTGCCCTTATTTTCTACTATAATCAGATTCCTCTTGAGGAAATGGATGCAGCTATTGAAAATATGATAAATAAATGGACAGAATAAATTGACATAGAATGACTATGTATGTAGAATTAGTGGGTAAGCTATAATCATTATTAATAAATATACGAAAGGAAAAATCATGGAAAAATTCTTCAAATTGAAGGAAAACGGCACAACCGTGCGCACAGAGATGGTTGCAGGATTAACCACTTTTATGACTATGGCATATATCCTTGCAGTAAATCCATCAATTCTGTCAGCTTCCGGCATGGATCCTAACGCAATCCTTTCCGCAACAGCACTTGCATCATTTATCGGATGTTTCTGCATGGCATTATTTGCAAACTATCCGTTTGCACTTGCTCCCGGACTTGGATTAAATGCGTATTTCGCATACACAATCTGCGGACAGATGGGATATAGCTGGCAGTTTGCATTATTTGCAGTATTTGTAGAGGGTCTTGTATTCATAGTTCTTTCACTTACAAACGTTCGTGAAGCTATTTTCAATGCAATTCCACTCCAGTTAAAAAAAGGTGTTTCAGTAGGTATCGGTCTGTTCTGCGCGTTCATCGGCCTTCAGAATGCAAAGATTGTTGTTGACGGTGCAACTCTTGTAACACTTGTTAACTTCCGCGAAAACTTCAGCACAGTTGGAATCGGAGCATTACTTGCAATCGTAGGTGTATTCCTGATTGCAATCATGTATGTAAAAAGAGTAAAGGGCGCAATGCTTATCGGTATCCTTATCACTTGGATTCTTGGTATCATCTGCCAGCTTACAGGTATCTATCAGGTAACTCCGGATGCTGGCTTCTACTCACTGATTCCTTCCTGGTCAAGCTTTGATATATTCGCAATCAAAGGAACAGTTGCTCAGTGCTTCAACTTTGAGGCTATGGACTTCAACCTTGTAGATTTCATCATCATCATGCTTTCATTCCTGTTTGTGGACATGTTCGATACACTTGGAACTCTTATCGGAGTTGCAAACAAGGCTGACATGCTTGACAAAGACGGAAATCTTCCAAGAATCAAGGGTGCACTTCTTGCAGACTCAGTTGCAACTTCCGTAGGTGCAGTTCTGGGTACTTCAACAACAACCACTTTCGTAGAAAGCTCAGCTGGTGTTGCTGAAGGCGGAAGAACCGGTCTTTCATCAGTTGTTACAGGGGTTCTGTTCCTGTTATCACTGTTCCTGGCACCTGTGTTCACAACCATCCCAAGCTTTGCTACTGCACCGGCACTGATTTTCGTAGGATTCCTTATGATCAGCGCAGTTGTGGAAATCAACTTCAGCAATCTGACTGAATCCATTCCTGCATATCTGTGTCTTCTGTCAATGCCTCTTACAT
>JAQYNQ010000041.1 GCA_028727785.1 Eubacteriaceae bacterium
GGAAGGTGAATCCCCTTCAGCAATTCCTGAAGAAGAGGAAACTGCTGTGGCAAAAAATGTGGAAAGTGATGCCGAAACGACTTCAGAAGACACTGCGGACGTTTCGGAAGATACTGATACTGCATCCGGTTCAGCTGAAGCCGTAACTCCTGAAACTGAGGAACCGGCTGGCGAGAAACAGCCCGATAAAAAAGAAAAAAAGAAAAAACTCAAGAAATCATTTATCATCCTCGCTGCAATTGTCGCAGTAATCGGTCTTCTGACTGCAGGCTACTTCTGGTTCTTTGGAACCAGTGATAATCCTAACGCCGGTCCAAATGCGACCAATGGGCAGAATTATGATGATATTGACCAGCTTATAGATGATCTCGACAATTAACATTGTCTTCAGATGATCTACGAGCCACTGTAGCTCATCTGGCAGAGCAGCACATTCGTAACGTGCAGGTGGCCGGTTCGATCCCGGCCAGTGGCTCCATGCGGGGCATTGGCGCAGCTGGGAGCGCGCATGACTGGCAGTCATGAGGTCAGGGGTTCGAGCCCCCTATGCTCCACCATTTCACAGAGACGCGAGAGCGTCTCTTTTGCTATTCTAAACGTTTAAATCAGCAGGAAAACCGCAGAGAAGCATATCAGAAGACTTTCAGAGCATGTACCTTCAACCTGCGTTGTTCGTGTGATTAGATTGACCGAAAAGCAGTATGAAAACATCTGGTATCTAACAGGTGAACCAGACAGGCAGGAATTGATTGTTGGTAGAAATAGTCATATAATATTATGAAAAGGGAGTTGGCTTCAATATGGTGATTTGATTGGGTCAACATATTGTTTTAATGGGATACACGGCATACAAAATGATGGACTATACTATGAGCAGAAAACGCCGTTTATTAAAACTTAATATCGGCATTAAACTGATTCATTGCGAGGCAGTTTTTTGTAGCGCTAAGTATCTTAATAAGATATTTATCAGTTTCAATCTGCATCAGTTGTAATCAAAGTGAGCAGCTGATTCCAATATCAGAATAACATCACATGCTTATAATAAAGAGTTTTTAATACAGGAAAATAATAATAGAAAGGAAAGAAGAAATGTTAACGAAACGAAAATTGGTATCTATAGCAATCAGCATTTGCATGATATTAACATTAATTCCAGCAAATGCTTTCGCAACTGAGACAGAAGGAACTGCTCCTGTTCTAAAAATATCAAAAGAAGGGAAGGGGATTACGCTTTCCTGGGATGTTGCAGAAAACGCCAATAGATATATCGTGCTAAAGAAGAATTCCAATGGAGAATTTGAAAAATATAAGGAGTTAGAAGTAGAAGAAAAGCAGACAGCTCAAAAAGAAAGCCCGTCAGAAGCAGAGATAAAAGATGAGACCCAATCTCTTGATGAAGGCGGAACAAAAGAGGATGTAGAACTTTCAGAAGAAGCAATTCAGGAAGATGAGACAAGCACAGAATCTCCAAAGCCAGACCCTTCAGAAAGCGTAGTGTCAAACCGTCCCTCAGAGATGACTTACACTGATGAGAATGGAAAGCTAAATAGTACGTATGCTCTTTACTTTGAAGACAGCAATGGAAATATCAGCGAAACAAGTGACGAAAAGACGTTCATGGAAAACCCTCAGATACCATCAGTAAGCATCACGTCAAAGGGTTTTAATATCAAGTGGAACCGTGTAGAAAATGCACAAGGATATTATCTTTATCAGAGAGTTAAAAGTGGAGATTTTAAAAAGATAAAAACCCTGGACAAAGACACATTATCATTTAATGTAACAAACGGAATCCACGGGTATCCGTATAAGTACAAAGTCGGAGCTTATTACGATAACGAAGAACTCCAGTCGCCAGATACTAAAGTATATTACTTTTTAAAAACAACATATCTTACATCTATTACAAGTGGCAACAATGGAACATTCTATACTAAGATAAAAACCCTGAAAGGAATCTCCGGTTATCATGTTCAATTTGCGAAGAACGCATCATATGAAAACGCATCAAATGTGTACACAACAAAGCTTTCAGCTAAAAAAGGCGGATTCAGTAAGTACGGTAAGACATACGCTAGAGTCAGAACTTATAAGACAATAAACGGAACGAAATATTATTCCGCATGGAGTGGCTCTAAAAAATGCAACCATATTGGAGGCGTCCCTTATCTTAACCAGATGAAGAGCTATCCAACAGGATGCGAATCCGTATCGACAGTTATGGCAATGAAATATCTTGGAGCAGACATAAGCTATGGACATTTTATGGATAAATGTCTACCAAAAGGTTCAAGACCTCATTCAATAGGAAAGAATAAGTTCAGGTCATCAAATCCGTGGTCAGTATTCATGGGCAACCCTCGTTCAAGAGGCGGATGGGGCTGCTATGCACCAGTTATCAAAAAAGCTGTAGATAGAGCAGATACATCAGTAGGCGCGACAGTGTTAAAAAAGAAAAGCCTGTCAAGTATTTGTAGCACATACATTGATAACAACTATCCTGTTGCAATCTGGGCTACGACCAAGATGAAAAAGCCAGGTTCAAGGAAGACGCTTTATACACCAAGTGGCAAAAGATATTGGAAGAGTCCACTTCACTGCGTTCTTCTTATAGGATATGATTCATCATATTACTATTTCAATGACCCTATTAGCGGTAAGAATAAGAGATATAAGAGGAGCACTGTAGAAAGCAGATATAAGTCTATCGGCTCTCAGGCTGTAGCATTCTATAAAAAATAGTGAGGTATAAAAAAGAAGGGCAGAAGCTCTTCTTTTTTGCACGCATCTGAGACTAGAACGGCAAAGGGCATCAATAAAGCCAAAGCCATTTGATTTTGCGGGTTTCTGCTGTGTATTATTAAGGCCTTGGTATGTAGAATTTCTGTTAGCAAAAGACAAGCCGACACGATGTAACGCAACATAAGAGCCTTCACAAATAAAGAGATCGCAAAAAAATCAGTGCTTTAGATAAACCTAATATTTCATCAGAAGAGAAGCGGCAAGACTTAACTTAAGCTGTTTCGCCCCGTAACATTTAAGTATATAAATTATTTCATTAAATTATTTCATTAAGTGCTCGCATTATGCAGGTTTTTAATTACTAGGAGGTAAACAGATGAACGTAATAAATTGCGTCGTATACGTTACAATATGTGTAATTATTAATATTGTTCCTTTTTCAAAATTTGCAGGGCCTGTGGTTTTTGCGGGCAAACAGATTATGAAGACAACAAGAAAAATTAGAGGACATCTCACTAATGAAGATAGTTTAAGCTATACTATGAGCAGAAAATGCCGCATAGTATAGCTCCAGGTTCTGTTCCATTATCT
>JAQYNQ010000042.1 GCA_028727785.1 Eubacteriaceae bacterium
CTCGGTCAGGTGCCATGTTTGCCTCTGAAATAGCATCAAACATGGCGCGCGGCTCAGGTCAGGCGCCCTGTTTGCCTCTGAAATAACATCAAACATGGCGCGCGGCCGAAAAACTCATATCTCTTAGCGCGAACAGCCGCCCTCGCGTCAAATACCGGTTTTTTCTTATACAGTTTCTTATACAAAAGACGAGCTCCCATGGAACTCGTCTTCGATAATCTAGAATTCTGCAGTTTTTGGTGTTCTTGGGAACGGAAGTACGTCTCTGATGTTGCTCATACCGGTAATGTACATGATGATTCTTTCGAATCCAAGGCCGTAGCCTGCATGCTTTACACCGCCGTACTTTCTCAGATCTAGGTACCACCAGTAGTCTTCTTCCTTCAGACCCAACTCTGCCATACGGGCAGTCAGAACGTCAAGTCTTTCCTCTCTCTGGCTTCCACCGATAATTTCGCCAACGCCCGGAACAAGAAGGTCACATGCTGCAACAGTCTTGTTATCGTCGTTAAGACGCATATAGAAAGCCTTAATATCCTTTGGATAATCAGTAACGAAAAGAGGCTTCTTGAAGATTTCCTCTGTAAGGTATCTTTCGTGTTCTGTCTGAAGGTCGATGCCCCATTCAACAGGATACTGGAATTCCTTGCCTGAATTTTTAAGAAGTTCAACTGCTTCAGTATATGTTACACGACCGAAGTCTGAATTTACAATGTTGTCCAGTCTTTCCAGAAGGCCCTTATCAATGAACTGGTTGAAGAAAGCCATTTCTTCAGGGGCATGTTCAAGTACATAGTTGATAATGTACTTAACCATAGCTTCTGCAAGTTCCATGTTGTCTTCAAGATCTGCAAAAGCAATTTCAGGTTCAATCATCCAGAATTCAGAAGCGTGTCTTGCAGTGTTTGAGTTTTCCGCTCTGAATGTAGGTCCGAAAGTGTAAATGTTTCTGAACGCAAGAGCGAAAGTTTCAGCCTCAAGCTGTCCGCTTACTGTAAGGCTTGTTTCCTTTCCGAAGAAGTCCTGGCTGTAGTCTACACTGCCATCCTCATTCTTTGGAAGATTATCCATATCCAGAGTTGTAACTCTGAACATTTCACCGGCTCCTTCACAGTCACTGCCTGTGATAATTGGAGTGTGAACATACACAAAATCATTTTCCTGGAAGAACTTGTGGATTGCATACGCAACCAGTGATCTTACTCTGAATACTGCTGAGAAAGTGTTACTTCTTGGTCTTAAGTGAGCAATCTCTCTCATAAATTCCATGGAATGTCTCTTCTTCTGCAACGGATAATCAGGAGCAGAATCAGCTTCCATTACGACCTTGTCAGCTTTGATCTCGAAAGGCTGCTTAGCGTCCGGTGTCAGCACCAGAGTACCCTCAACCATTAAAGCAGAAGAAATCGGTGCCTTTGCGATAGCGTCGAAATTGTCGATTTTATCTGCTTCATATACTACCTGAACGGACTTGAAGAAAGTACCGTCGTTTAATTCAATAAATCCAAACTTGTTGGAGCTTCTGTTTGTTCTGACCCAGCCTCTTACTACAATCTGCTTGTCGGCATATTCAGCTGTATTTCTGTGAAGCTCTCTTAGCTGTATATCCTTCATTTTCTAATACCTCTTGTAAAAAATATCGTTTTATTAGTATATCACATATTCGGGTTTTTAGTAAATACCCAAAAGTTCACTATATGCAGTAAGTGCGCCTTCTGTATCCCTTGCAAGAACTTTTTTTGCAAGAACCTTTCCCAGCTGCACGCCTTCCTGGTCAAAGCTGTTAAGATTCCAGACAAATCCCTGGAACATTACTTTATTTTCAAAGTGTGCCAGAAGTGCGCCCAGAGTTTCCGGTGCAAGTCTGTCACCAACAATGATACTTGATGGACGTCCCCCTTCAAAGCACTTGTTTCTGTCTTCGTCAGCCTTGCCGCAGGCAAATGCCATAATCTGAGCTGCGACGTTTGCGTTCAGCTTCTGCTGGCTTGTGCTGTCCTGAATAACAACATCATTTTCCATCTGATTATTTCTGAAACCAACAAACTGAAGCGGAATGATATCTGAACCCTGATGCAGAAGCTGATAGAAGGAGTGCTGTCCATTAGTTCCCGGTTCGCCAAAGATTACAGGGCCGGTTGGATAATTCACCGGCTCACCGTAACGGTTCACACTCTTTCCGTTTGATTCCATGTCAAGCTGCTGCAGATGCGCAGGGAAACGGCTAAGAGCCTGGGAATAAGGTAAAACAGCTGTTGCGCTGTATCCCAGGAAGTTTCTCTCATACACCCCGATCAAAGCATCCAGCATTGCAGGATTCTTCATAACATCTGTATTCTTTGCAAGTTCATCCTCGGCAGCAGCACCGTTTAGGATTCCGTTGAACACTTCAGGTCCAAATGCCAGTGACAGAATTACACCGCCTACCGCTGAAGTTGATGAATATCTTCCTCCGATATAGTCATCCATGTAGAAGGACTCCATGTAATCCGGATTTCCTGCCAATGGCGAAGTCTCACTTGTTACCGCCACCATGTGCTTTGACGGATCCAGACCTGCAGCTTCAATTGCATTCTTTACGAATGACTCGTTAGTCAGTGTTTCCAGGGTTGTACCTGATTTTGATACCAGTACAAAGATTGAGTGCGCAACATCAATCTGTGAAAGGATTGCAGAAGCATCGTCAGGGTCTACATTGCTGATAAACTTTGCTTCCATTTTTAAAGTCTCATTAGCCTTTGCCCAGTTCTCAAGGCTCAGATATAAAGCTCTCGGACCAAGGTCACTTCCGCCGATTCCAATCTGTACGGCGGTTGTGAACTTTTCCCCGTCTTCGTTTACGATTGCTCCGCTATGTACTTTATTTGCAAAATCCTCAGCCTTCTTCTGCTGAGCTTTATAGAATTCTCTTTTGTTTACTCCGTCTGCAACAACATCTTCTCCCAGCTGTCCGCGAGTCAGCTGATGAAGAACCAGTCTCTTTTCCCCAGTATTAATCATTTCCCCGTTATACAGAGCCTTGTATTTTTCAGTAAGTTCTGCCTCGTCTGCCAGTTCCTGCAACGCAGCAAGCACATTGTCGTTCACCTGCTTGGCAGCAAAACTGTATGTCATCCCATTTGACATAGGGATCTGATACTTTGCAACTCTCGCCGCTCCCTCTTCTCCGGCCATTACTTCCTTAAGAACGACTTCATCCTTTAAGTCATCCAGCTTGTTGTATACCTTTAGTAAATCAAAATTTTTCCATTCCATAACTTTGTCTTCTCCTTCTGATGCTGTCCTGCGCTGTCCTGAGCCAATAACGTTATCCTGCTCTCATGCACCCGGTTTCCTATACAAAACAATATGGCTATTTTACACTTTTCTTCCGCCGATTTCAATACATCAGACATTATATATGTTCGAATATAGGTTCGAATTTACACTATTCCATGTCCTTAAGCAGGCCATGCTTTTCATAGTTTGTTATTCGAGAAGGCTTGTTTGAATCATCTACAAAAACCACTGTAGGATGGAAATCCTTTGCCTCTTCAGGAGTCATGGATGCATATGCCATGATAATAATCTTGTCTCCGGTGCTTACACACCTTGCAGCGGCACCGTTTAAGCAGATCATTCCGGAACCTCTTTCACCTGCAATAGTATAGGTTTCGAAGCGCTGACCATTGTTAATGTCAACAATCTGCACCTTTTCGTATTCCAGAATTCCTGACGCATCCAGCAGGTCAGCATCTACTGTAATAGAGCCGACATAGTCAAGTTCTGCCTGAACTACAGTGGCTCTATGAATTTTTCCCTTAAGTATTTCTAATGTCATGGGCACCTCCTGTTATGCGTTTACAGAACAGTTGTCAATAAGTCTTGTTTTGCCGATATAAACAGCCATTGCAATAAGAACATTTCCTTCGATTTTCTCAACCGGCTGCATAGTCATTCCGTCTACAGCTGAAACGTAGTCGATCTTTGCAAGAGGTTCCTTTTCAATATGCTCTCTCATAGCAGTCAGAATCTTCTCAGCATCTGTTTCTCCCTCGCCTGTCATCTTTTCGGCCATGCGGATTGCCTGTGAAAGAACAAGAGCAGCCTGTCTTTCTTCATCATTCAGATAAGTGTTTCTTGAAGACTTTGCAAGTCCGTCAGCCTCACGAACGATAGGGCATCCTACAATTTCAATTCCGTAGCTCAGGTCACGAACCATGCGTCTGATAATTGCCAGCTGCTGAGCATCCTTCTGTCCGAAGAAAGCTTTGTCAGGCATAACAATGTTAAACAGCTTTCCAACCACAGTGCACACACCACGGAAATGAATAGGTCTTGTTTTTCCACAAAGCTGCTTAGGCATATCATCAAGGATTTCAATATATGTATCAGTTTTGCCGTTTCCGTCAGGATACATTTCATCAACGGATGGATAGAATACCATGTGACATCCGTGTGCTTCAAGAAGCTGACAGTCATGTTCAAAATCTCTAGGGTAAGCCTCCAGGTCTTCGCCCGGACCGAACTGAGTCGGATTAACGAAGTCAGACGCTACGACTCTGTCGCATTCACTTACGGCTTTATCAACAAGGCTTGCGTGACCTTCATGCAGGTATCCCATTGTAGGAACCAGGCCAACAGTAAGCCCTTCCTTTCTCCATTCCCTTACCTGAGAACGAACTTCTTCAACTGTTTTTGCAATAATCATTTCTATATCCTCATTTCTCACTTTATATTATCAAAATATTATCAGTATTTTGCACGTAATCCTGCAAGGAATCCGTCGGTGCAGTCACTCTTAACGAAGCTGTGTTCCGCAGCAGGGAAAGTTCCTCCCTTAACCTCTTCATTGTATGCTCTGAAAGCATCCTTCATAGCCTCACCAATTTCACCGAAGTGCTTAGCAAACTTAGGAGTAAAACTCTGATTAACTCCGGTAAGATCCTGCCATACAAGCACCTGTCCGTCGCAGCCTGCTCCGGCACCGATACCGATTGTAACCATTTCTACCTTTTCAGTAATAAGAGCAGCAAGTTTAGGAGGTACACATTCAAGTACGCACATAAAAGCTCCTGCTTCCTGCACAGCCAGTGCATCCTGAAGCACGCGTTCAGCATTAGCTTCGCCTTTGCCCTGCACCTTAAATCCGCCAAAAACATTTACGGACTGTGGTGTCATTCCGATGTGAGCGCAAACAGGAATTCCTGCATCTACGATAGCTTTGATCTGATCCTTCACGTCAGCGCCACCTTCCAGTTTAACCGCGTTTGCGCCGGTCTCCTTGATCAGACGTCCTGCGTTCATTACTGCCTGCTCAACTGAAGCCTGATAGCTCATAAACGGCATATCAATTACAACAAAAGCTTCCTTTGCGCCGCGTACAACGCTCTTACCATACACAATCATGTCATCCATTGTTACGGGTAAAGTTGTGTCATAGCCCTGCATTGTCATTCCAAGGCTGTCTCCTACAAGAACGGTGTCAATTCCGCACTGTTCTATAAGGCACATAGTTGAGTAATCATAGCAGGTAACCTGTGATACCTTCTGTCCTGTTCTCTTCATTTCTAGTAAAGTTGCAACGGTTCTCTTAGCCATTTTTACATCCTCCATTATTAAATAGCATTATCTTTCAGCTGTATCCAGCACCTTTTTCAGCGGCTCGTAATCCCTTTCCGGGTTTTTCGCCTGTGCCACCTCAACCAGTTTGCTGCTGGCTGCCAGATAAAGGTTTCTGTCCGCATCTCGGGTAAAACATCCAATGTGCTTGTCCACTGTACCTGCATCTCCTCGCTCCACGGGACCGGTCAAAGCCTTCACAGGTCCATCTTCCAGAATGTGCCTTGTGTTGCTTTCCACCAGTGCCGCTAAAGCTTTCAGGGCTTCATCTCTATCAAAACCGCATTGGCCCAGAAGTTCTAGACTTTCCTGCATCAAAGCGCAGTAGAGATTGCTTGCAATTGCACAGGCTGCGTGATACTTCACTTTGTCATTGCCGTTGATAAGTTTGACACCGCGGCAGTGGGTTTGGATATATTGTTCCCAGAATCTGATGCCGTGTTCCTCTCCCTCAAGGCAAAAAAAAGCATCCGGCATTTCCCTGTAGCTGTTCAGCTTATCGCTGACAGGGAATAACGGATGTATCGAATACCCGCAGGCTCCTCGTTCGCCGGCGTCGGAGAAAACTTCTCCTGACGAAAGGACGCCACTGCAATGGCAAATCTGCTTATTTGTTATGTCAAACACCTTTATTCGGTCATATGTAGATTTAATTGCTCCGTCCGGTACGGTAAGAAATATGGCATCACTGTCCTTTACAAGTAATTCCACATCTTTATAAAATTTCGAGTTTGTGAATTCTGCTGCCTCTCCGGCTGATTCTTCGTGCCTGCTGTAATAGCCGGTCACCTGAATCTGATTATCTGAATTCAAGCCTGATGCCTCGCAAGCCTTTGAGTTTTCAGCAAAAAACTTTCCCAGGGAAAAACCTACTTTTCCCGCTCCAACAAATCCTACTTTCATATTATCACCTACCATTTAATCTCGGTTGATGCCAGATTTCTGAAACAGGAACAACTTTCTTTCTACTTGGCCGGTACAGTTCCGTCGTGCCGACTGGATACTATCCGCTTTTTTCATTGGAATTGTAGCACTTTATGGAACCAGTGTCAACCTCTGGCTTGCTCGTGACGGTGTCAAGTTGTTGTGGAGTTTTTGGTTGACAGAGCTCAACTCAAAATGTTTCTACTTAATATGCCATGGTCTGTGCCATACCTTTTCAGCAGAACCTGAGTCCCGGAATTTACATCCATGACTGCACGCTCACCTTCAAATATGCTCCAATCTATTGCCCCTTCGGTATTCTCTTTTATGAACCTGTCTGCATATTCGCAATAACGTTCCACTTGCTCTTCCTTTAAATCGTTTCCGGTCAGTTTTCCACCATTGATGTTATATACTCTCAGTTTGCTTAGCTTCCCTAATCCTACTTTGCTCCAGCCCATTGGATTCCTGCTGAATCGTTCTGATAACACATGACTTACCTGACCTTCCGTACAGCTTCCCGGTATGTCGAGTATGATTAGATTCCTGATTTGTTCCCAGTTGCCAAAGAGATACTTCCCGAATTCCAGTATTTCTATATCATCTTTTGCCAGCTCCTGAAGGAGCCTGTCCGCTTTTTTGCGGTCGTCTTTTGCCAATGCATTTACAATTGTGATTTTGACATTTCGCTTAGGAAACTTCCTTGCAATCCCTTTCAGTTCCTTAAAGAAATGGTATCCATCCATTACATGAACGACATTTGGGAAAGCCTCCAAACCGTTCCATATCCATTTGCCGCCGTCTCCATGTATGTAGATTTTATCTATTTGCTCGACATCATAAGCCCTGGCCATATATCCTTCTACGCTTTTCCACAGCATCTTTGAAGACTGCTTTTCGTCTACAAAATGCATTGGCTTAATAGTTCTGTTGCGTCTGCTTCCAACAGGTCTTGTTCCTTCTGTTACTGTGACCAGCGGTACCATTTGATTCTGTTTGCCTCTCTTCTTTCCAGGCTTCTGCATGTGCACGTGGTCTTCATCAGCATAGACATGAAGTTCCTTTACCGGTTTGTTCTCCGTTTCAGGCTGTTTCTCCGGGATGTTTGCTTTGATAATATGGTTATGTACAGACTGTCTGCTTACAGCTCCTCCGGTAACGATGTCTGCACTTTTTGCAAATGATACTTCTGTTGCTCTGCTAAGAAGCTGTGCTGTCACTTCATCCCCAATTCGCTCATATTTCCTGATTCCGAGCATATGATCAAGTGGGAACACATAGCTTTCCGCGCCTTTGTCGTAGTAGTAATCTCTATTCCATTCAATCATTCCAAGCTTTGTGAGAATTTGCCGTGGACGATCTTTTTCCTTAAGCACCAGACCTTCCTGCTTGCGAAAGGCCTTGTCTTCTCTAAACTGAAGATTACGAATGCGGACAACCTCCTGCACGATTAGTTTTGCAGACTCTGTGCAGTCCTCAAATATCTCTGCTGCCAGCTTATCCAAATCTGTTAATTTCTCACTAAATGCTTTTTTATTGATTTTTTCTACCATTTCAATTGCTATTTGCTGTATAATGTTTTCCATAGAGATCTTCCTTTCGTTGAATGATTTGTGGTAAAACCATTTTAACACTTTGGGATTGATCTCTATTTCTTTTTTTCTAAAAACTCCACAACTACTTTACACTAAC
>JAQYNQ010000043.1 GCA_028727785.1 Eubacteriaceae bacterium
ATAAAATAACCACAAAGTTTGCATAATCCTTTGTGGTTATCTACAATTTTATTTACTTCTACATTCTTCCATACTTTTCAGTCAGTGATTTGAGCTGTTCTGCCACTCCTTTCAGAGCATTTTCTTCCGCTCTCCAGGACCAGTTGCCGAAAGCAACACCCGGTACGTTCATTCTTGCCTCGTCGCCAAGTCCCAGAACGTCCTGCAGCGGCATAATCACAATTTCTGCACTTGATGCGTAAAGGTTTTCTTTCAGCCTGTCAAGTACATCCTGCCCGTATCGTCCTTCAGCCCATCCTTTTAATGTAGCATTATCATGAGTTCCACTGTATGCAATTTTTCCTGCCGGCGGATTATAGCCTTCCAGCGGGTCTGTATCAGCAAACTGCATCACATCAACCCCAGGGAACCCTGTTACTTCAAGAAGTGCATTAACTCCGGGAGTAATAGTTCCCAGATCTTCAGCCATAAATGGAAGATTTCCAAGGCTTTCATGACACACTTTAAAGAATTCGGTTCCTCCGCCCACACACCAGTGACCGTTCATAGCCTTCTCTCCGGCAGGAATCTCCCAGAATGCCTCAAAACCTCTAAAGTGATCAAGTCTCGTATAATCATATAAAGCCATACAGCGGGAGAATCTGTTCTTCCACCATGTGTATCCGTCAGCCTTCATGGCATCCCATTTATAAATCGGATTTCCCCAGAGCTGTCCATCAGCGCTGAAATAGTCTGGCGGCACCCCTGCCTGAGATGATGGGTATCCATTCTCATCAATCTTGAACATTTCAGGGTGAGTCCATACATCAGCTGAGTCAGCAGCAACGTACATAGGCATGTCTCCGATTATCATGACACCTTTGCTGTGAGCATATTCTCTCACTTCATCCCACATTTTCTGGAATACAAACTGTTCATACATATACAGCTTGGCATCTTTTGCCATTTCAGCATCCTTATACAGCACCTCTGTATACTTGCGGTATTTCTTCGGCCACTGCTGCATTCCCGCTCCGTCATATTTTTTCTTCAGCACACAGAACATTGCATATCCCGGAAGCCAGTTTGAGTTTTCGTTTATAAATCTCTCAAAGTCTTTCTTTTCATCGGCACTCATAGCCATAAACCGGGTTTTGATTTCTTTATGTGACAGACCTGTCAGAGAGAAATTCCCGGCAAAAGCAGACTGTCCGGAGTATGGTGAACCAAAAGCATCAGTAGGATTAAGAGGCAGAATCTGCCAGTACTTCTGACCTGCTTCTGCAAGAAAGTCTATAAAATTCTTCGCAGGCTCACCAAGTGTTCCTCCAGGAATTGATGTAATATGAGCCAGAACCCCGCTGCCCTTTTCCATAGGCTTAGCCAGTTTTGACTGCCTTGAAAAATGTATCAGTGATGATCCTGTCTGGCGCATGTGAACGCTGATATATCCCTCTTCGTCAGCAGGAAGCGGTCCCCATGCAACAACATCCGTCGCCTCACCTTCGGCTTTTATTCTAAGGTTATATGTGTCTGACAGACTTCTGTTGATTAGAAGAAGCATTGATTCGCCTTCACTTCTTCTGTAGAAACCGAAAACATCATCATTAAACGCCACAGGCTGGAAATCACCATGGGTCAGCACCGGATACTGCTTACGCAAAATGGTCGCATTTCTGTAAATATTTCCCGCGTTTTCATCTTCATTTCCCCAAGGGAAGGTTGCTCTGTTATACGGGTCGCTGTAGCCCTCCACCCCGGCTTCATCTCCGTAATAGATGCACGGTACCCCGGGCATAGCCATCTGTGTCAAAACCGCCAGCCACAGCCTTCCCAGTGCAAGGCTCTTCTGTCCCTCATTCATTCTATAGTTTTTTCTATCCCAGTCAGACAGAGTATATTCCTGCGGTGTATTTCCAAACAGGGTCAAAACTCTCATCCTGTCATGGCTTCCCAGCAGGTTTAGGTTTCCGTAGAAGTTCTCCCTCGGATAGTTTTCATATAAGCTCATCAGCCTTTCAGTAAGGTCATAAGCTGAGATATTTCCGATAATAAACTGTTCGATGCCGTCGCGGAAGGGGTAATTCATTACGCAGTCCAGCTCTTCACCCAGAAAATAGCGGCGCAGCTGGCTGTAACTGATTTTGTTAGACGCATCTTCCCATACTTCGCCCATCAGCAGGCCGTCATCACCTTTTTCGGCGACTACAGCATCTTTTATTCCAGCGATAAAATCATCCGGAAGTTCATCAGCAACGTCCAGTCTCCATCCTTTAGCTCCAAGTCTCAGCCATTTTCTGACTACACTGTCCTTACCTCCAAAAATAAAGTTTCTGTAGCTCTCAGAATTTTCTCTTACATTTGGCAGATCATCGACACCCCACCAGCAGTCATAAGTCCCGTCTTCATTGAAACTGAACCAGTCATAATATGGCGAATCCGTACCCTGGCAGGCACCCTTATCCGGATAATTGCCATATCTGTTAAAGTACTTGCTGTCGCAACCTGTATGATTGAAAACACCATCAAGAATAATTGATATTCCCTTTGCCTCTGCATCTTTGCAAAGATCTTCAAAGTCTTCCTCTGTTCCAAGCAGGCTGTCAATTTTACTGTAGTCCCCCGTATCGTATCTGTGGTTACTTGCAGCCTCAAAAATAGGATTCAGATAAATTGCAGTGATTCCAATAGACTCAAGGTAATCAAGTTTTTCTCTAATACCGTTAAGCGTTCCTCCGTAGAAGTCCCAGTTTCTGATTCTACCGTTATCGTCCTTGTCATAGCCCGGCAGCTTGCTCCAGTCTTCATTGAGGATGCGTCCCGGTCCCCGGTGATTTTCATCAGCCAGGGCTAATTTTTCCGCATCAAAACCTTCTCCTCTGTAAAATCTGTCAGGGAAAATCTGATATACTATCGCATTTTTATACCAGTCAGGAAGTTTTCTTTCCTTGTAGCAGGTAATCTGAAATGACGGCGGATTGCAGAATGATAACTCTCCTTCTCCTCCGGTACGTCCCGGCTTTGCTCCATAGTACATGTATGATCCATCTAAACGTCTGATCCGGAAAGAATACCAGTATAACGCCGTCATCCGGCATTTAAGATTACAGGTGTATCTTACCCGGTCTCCCAGGTTTTCCTCTGACATAGGATAAAGTTCCTCGCCAATCCCATCAATCCATGTTCTCAGTACTACCTCTGCAATTTCTTCTTCAAAAATATCTATGCTTAGTGAAACAGTGCCATTAACAATAATGGCACCGAATGGATTTCTGTATTCACTTAGCCTACTGTTATGATAAGCTCTCATTTTTTATTTTTTGCCTTTCTTTTCAGCAGTCTTTTTTTTAGTTTTCTTTGTTGTCGACTTCTTTGCTGCAGCTTTTTTAGCCGGAGCAGTTTCCACTGCTACAGGAGATTCGATTTCCGGATGAAGTCTTCTGTAAATATTCATATACTTTCCGGCAGCAACATTCCAGCTGAAATCTCTTGTCATCGCCTGATATCTTAACTGATTCAGCGCCTCCTTGTTGTCATAGTAGACGCCCA
Organism: Eubacteriaceae bacterium; assembly: GCA_028727785.1. GTDB lineage: Bacteria > Bacillota > Clostridia > Peptostreptococcales > Anaerovoracaceae > Senimuribacter. Next base: position 3,529 of record JAQYNQ010000043.1, read on the forward strand.
GTGCATCCTTCATTACAAACAGCATTTCATGAGCGTTGTAATTTGAGAAACTGAAGCCGGTACCTTCGCCTGTATATTTATTGAATGGCTGAACACTGTCACGCAGACCGCCTGTTTCACGTACAATCGGCAGATTGCCGTATCTCATAGCCATCATCTGTGATAAGCCGCATGGTTCAAACAGTGAAGGCATTAAGAAGAAATCTCCGCCTGCATACAGTCTGTGAGCAAGTTTTTCATCAAATTTAATGTATGCACATACCTTGCCCGGATATCTTGTCTCAAAGTTTCTGAACATATCTTCATATTTTTTGTCCCCTGTTCCAACAACAGCAAACTGTACAGGCAGCTGCAGGAATTCATCAAGGACATGCTCAACAAGATCCAGACCCTTCTGTTGAGTAAGCCTTCCACACATAGTAAACAGAGGAATCTGGTCATTAACTTCCAGACCCAGCTCTCTCTGAAGTGCAGCCTTACATTCAGCCTTACCTGACATATCATTTGCAGAGAAATGGGCAGGAAGATTTTCATTGGTTTCCGGATCATACTGTTCCTGATCCAGGCCATTCATTATTCCGTAAAGGGCATCTTTTCTTCTTCTGTAAATACCATCCATATTTTCACCAAAGAAAGGTGTCTGAATCTCTCTCGCATATGTTTCGCTTACAGTAGAAAGCAGATCACTGTAGCATAAAGCACCCTTCATGAAGTTGATGGATACCCTGTCACTTCTCAGCTGATTAGCTGCAGCCTCGTTTCCGGCTAAGCCCAGTATGTCACCCAGAACCGCATCTGACATCTGCCCCTGGAATTTCAGGTTGTGAACGGTGAATAATGTTCTAATATTCTTGTAGTCTTCCATGTTCTGGTAGAATTCTCTCAGGAATACAGTTGAAAGAGCGGTATGCCAGTCATTGCAGTGCATTATGTCCGGCTTGAAGTCAACGTACTGGATAAATTCACATACTGCTTTTGCAAAGAATGCAATTCTTTCGCCATCGTCAAAGTATCCGTATGCACCGTCACGTTTAAAGTAGTACTCATTATCAACGAAGTAGTACTGTACTCCCTGATACTCTAACGTTTCAATTCCACAGTACACATGTCGCCAGCCAAGCATCATGTAGAAATCGCATACGTGGCTCATCTGGTCCTTGTATTCTTCAGGAATATCTTTATATTTAGGTAATATTACTCTTACCTCTGCTTCGCCTGTTGCATTCAATGCTTTAGGAAGGGAGCCTGCAACGTCGCCAAGGCCCCCTGTTTTGATGAATGGAACGGCCTCAGAGGATGCAAATAACACTCTAAGCTTTCGTTTCATAATCTCTTTTCCTTTTCTGATTTATCTTGTTTCTTTTTTAGGTATAATAATCTTCTTTTCGGCAGTTCCCTTTATTATTGTATCACAGTCAATAATATTTCTTCTGTCGACAATGGCATTTTCAACAACTGCACCTGATTTTACTGTACAACCCTGCATGATGATACTGTTCTTTACAGTAGCGCCCTTTTCAATAACTACGTTACGGAAAAGTACGCTGTTTTCAACATGGCCTTCTATCTTGCAGCCTGCAGGAATTACTGCATTCTTAACATTGCAGTTTCTGCCGTATTTTGTAGGAGCAGAGTCCTGTTCCTTTGTAAGAATAGGTCTCTTAGGGTCAAATAAAGCCTTATCCACTTCATATGCCAATGAGTCCATGTTGCCGTCAAAGTATGCATCAACAGTAAATACGCTCTTTCCGTATCCCTCGTAATCAAAGGTTCTTACGTCAAACTGTCCATATGAACCCTTTAAGCATTCAAACAGATCAGAATAGCTTACTGCCTTATAGCCCTCAATGATGTCAACAAGGAGTTCTCTGTTAATTATAAAGCTGTCAATGAACGCCTTATCGCCCTTCTTTACACTCTTTTCAATATCTTTTACTCTGCCGTTTTCAGATATTACTGTTGACAGATATGTATTGTCGTGTCTGGCTGTAGTCTGAACTACAGTAATGTCAGCACCACTCTCAAGGTGTGCATTATACAGCTTGGAATAATCAATGTTGCACACAATGTTTGCCGATGTAACAATAACGTATGGTGACGGTGAGCGACGAAGATACACACTGTTTCTTCCGAAATCTCTGAGAAGAAATCTTTTCGACGAGCTTGTAACTCCGAAAGCTGAACCCGGTAGGATGAACAATCCTCCGTTTTTCTTATCTAATGACCATTCCTTACCGATTCCGATATGGTCGATAATTGAACGATATTTGTATGGAAGAATTAATCCTACAGTCTCAATTCCTGAGTTCACCATGTTTGAAAGCGGAAAGTCAATCAGACGATATCTTCCGCAATATGGAAGTGAAGCTATAGTTCTGTCTTTTGTCAGTGTTTCTAGCTCCGGTGTGTCGTAGTTCGCCGTAATAATTCCTATAACCTTATCCATTACTGCTGACCTCCTTCTCCATAAACCTCTCCATTTCCGATTAAAGCGATTTCAGCTCCCTCTTCTTCGCTGCCAAATGTGCAACCACTCTTAACTACAGCATTTTCGCCTAAGATGGCTTTGATAACAGTGGCGCCTTCTTCAACCTTTGAACCCGGCAGCAGTACGGAGTCTTTTACAAAAGCTCCTTCCTCAACGCTTGAGTTTGTGCTCAGAACCGAATGAAGGACCTTGCCCTTTACGCTGCATCCGTTGGATACAAGTGATTGCTTAACATCAGCATTTGGTCCGATGTACTGTGGAGGATAAATGTTGGAGTTACTCATGAACGGGAATTCAGGATCGTCTAATACAAATGCCGGATCATCGTCCAGAAGTTCCATGCTGGTTTCATGGTACGCCGGAATAGTTCCAACATCCTTCCAGAACCCAGAAAATTCATAAGTAAATAAGTTCTTTTCTTCTGCAAGAAGCTTAGGAATAATGTTCTTGCCAAAGTCGTGGTCTGAGTTTTCGTCAGTGCTGTCTTCAATAAGTGCCTTAACTAAAATGTCTTTGTTGAAGATGTAAATTCCCATAGATGCAAGGTTTGAATCCGGTTCTGCAGGTTTTTCTGTGAACTTTACGATTCTTCCCTCTTCATCGGCTGTAATAATTCCGAATCTTGATGCATCCTCCCAAGGCACCTGCATAACAGATACTGAGAGATCTGCCCCTTTTGTCTTATGATTTTCAAGCATCATACGGTAATCCATACGATACAGGTGGTCTCCTGAAAGAATCAAGACATACTCCGGATCGTATAGATCTAAGAACTCGAGGTTTCTGTAGATTGCATCTGCTGTACCTTCATACCAAGATCCACCTGATTCCGTCTCATATGGTGGTAATACGAAGACACCTCCGTCTCTGCTGTTTAAGTCCCAGCTCGCACCTGAACTGATATATGAGTTCAGTAAAAATGGTCTGTACTGTGTCAGAACACCAACTGTGTTAATTCCTGAGTTGGCGCAGTTGGAAAGTGAGAAGTCGATTATTCTATACTTTCCTCCAAATGAAACAGCTGGTTTAGCAATACTTTTTGTCAGTGCCAGAAGACGGCTTCCCTGACCGCCGGCTAGCAACATTGCGATGCATTCGTTTCTTTTCATCCTCAAACTGCACTCCTTCCTTTTTCTTGTTTAATTGTGCAATATGTGTTAAGTATTAAGTTGTAAAGGATATGACGGACTTATAGCTTCCAGATTTCTTCTGCATACTGTTTAATTGTACGGTCGCTTGAGAAGAAGCCTGATGTTGCAGTGTTATGAAGGGAAATCCTGTTCCACTCATCTTTTCTTGTGTACAGGTTCTCCAGCCTGTGCCATGCATCTACGTAACTGTTGAAATCTTTCAGTACGAAGAATTCGTCGTTACTGCGAAGTAAGCTGTCATAAATATGATCAAAGTTGCCGGACAGTCTGCCAAATGTTCCGTCTATCAGCTGGTCAACTACTCTCTTCAGTGCCATATTATGGTTGTATTCGTCCCATGCGTAGTAGCTGTGATTTCTCCTTAGCTCATCCACTTCCTCACTTCTCAGGCCGAAGATTTCGATGTTTTCCAAGCCTACCTGTTCTGAAATTTCAACGTTGGCTCCGTCCATAGTACCAAGTGTTACTGCACCGTTCATCATGAATTTCATATTACCGGTTCCCGATGCTTCCATGCCTGCAGTTGAAATCTGCTCGCTGATATTAGCAGCCGGATAGATTAACTGGGCATTTGAAACTGCAAAGTTCGGTACAAATGCAACTTTTATTTTATCGTGGCATTTAGGGTCATTGTTTACCACATCTGCCACGGAATTAACCAGTCTGATAACGTCTTTGGCAAAGGCATATCCCTGTGCAGCTTTACCTGCAAAAATGAAAGTTGAAGGAACAATATCTTTGTTTGGATTCTCCAGAATTTCATTATACAGGTGCATAACCTTAAGTATATTCAAAAGCTGTCTCTTATATGCGTGAAATCTCTTTACCTGAACGTCAAAGATTGAATCGCAGTCAATGGAGATTCCGGATGTTTCGTGAATATATGCAGCAAGTCTTTCCTTGTTTTCACGCTTGCTCTTATCCATTTCACTCAGGAATTCACTATCATTTTCGAAAGCTGTAAGTTTTGATAGCTGAGATGCATCCTTCATCCAGCCGTCACCGATGGCATTGGTAATAAGCTTGGCGAATGAAGGGTTTGCTTCTGCAAGGAATCTTCTGTGTGTGATACCGTTTGTCTTGTTCTGGAACTTTTCAGGTGTCAGCTCATTGAATTCCTTTAGAACATCTTTCTTCAGAATTTCTGTATGAAGTGCAGCTACTCCGTTTACTGCATGTCCACAGATTACTGAAAGGTTGGCGGTTCTAACCTGTCCATCCCAAAGGATAGCTGTCTTGCAGTGAAGTTCCTGCCAGTTTGGTCTGTCCTTAGGGAAGCTCTCTCTATATCTTCTATCGATTTCTTCCACGAAATCATATACTCTCGGAAGCAGCTGCTTGAACATGTCAATTGGCCATTTTTCAAGAGCCTCAGGAAGAATTGTGTGGTTAGTGTAAGATATTGTCCTGATAGTAATATCCCATGCTGTATCCCAGTCCAGTCCTTCATTGTCAACCAGAACTCTCATAAGCTCAGGTCCGCAGAGAGCAGGATGTGTATCATTAGTATGGATTGCAACAAGTTCAGGGAATCTTGCCCAGTCATTGCCATATTCATATTTAAATGTTTTTACAATGTTGTTGATGCCGGCGCAGACAAACATGTACTCCTGCTTCAGTCTGAGGATTTTCCCTGCAAGACCGTTGTCATTAGGGTATAGAATACTTGTAATCGCTTCAACATCTGAGCGGAATTTCATTGCTCCGCTGTAGTCACCTCTGTTGAACGCATCCATATCAAAGTTTTCTTCGCATGGCTGTGCACTCCACAGTCTCAGGTTGTTTACGTTTTCTCCACCAAAACCCACTACGGGAACATCATATGGAACTGCAAGAATTGTTTCTCCGCCTTCCCAGCTGCACCAGAACTGGTCATTTTCGTAGTGTTTTACTACTTCTCCGCCAAATCTTACAACAACTGCATTTTCCATTCTTCTTGTTTCCCATGGGAATCCTTTTTCAAGCCAGTTGTCCGGTAATTCTATCTGCTGACCTTCTTTGATTTCCTGTTTAAACAGTCCATAGTTATATCTGATTCCATTACCATGTCCGGAATATCCCAGGCTTGCGAGGGAATCGATAAAGCACGCTGCAAGTCTTCCAAGACCACCGTTGCCAAGTCCCGGATCTCTCTCCTGTGCGCATAGATGCTCAAGAGATTCTCCCAGCTCAGCCAGTCCATCTTTTACTATATCTTCAATGCCGAAGTTTATCAGGTAATTTTTCAGAAGCTTGCCAATCAGGAATTCCATTGAAAAATAGTAAACCTTTTTTGTCTGTTCGAGATGAACCTTCTTCTTACAGTCTGACTGAATAATCTTTGCTTCTGATGCAATCAGCTTGGCCAGCACGTTGTATCTTTCAACAGCACTGGCACTTTCAAACTGTTTCCCAAGTTCGCCTTTAAAGCTTTCAACGTATTTTTCTTTGAACTCTTCTTTGTTTTTGAAAATTGTGTTCATAGCAGTAACTCTTCTCCAATCTGTTTATTTCTTTTATTTCTTTGTTTTTTTCTTTCCTTCTTTCTTCTTTGTCACTGTTGTTCTCTTAAAAATGACAGCACCAAGAGGCGGTAGTCGGAACTCTATGGAGTTTTCCATATTGTGCATTTCCTTTTTTCTGCTCCGTATCAGCACATCATTAATAACTCCTGAACCACCATATTCTTTTTTATCCGAATTGAAAACTTCTTTATAATATCCTTTTTTAGGTACTCCCACTGAAAAGCTTTCATAAGTTGCAGGAGTCATATTGATAACTACGATAAGATCATCGATTGGCTGCTTGCCATGTCTGATGAAGGAGTATACGCTCTGTGATCCGTTGTCGGCATCAATCCAGGTAAAACCTTCCCAGCTGAATTCTTTATACCATAGTGCCTTGCTTGCTTTATAGAATTCATTGGCCTCCTTAACGAACAGCTGATGTTTTCTATGTGCCTCGTGTTCTTCAGGCAGGAACCATTCCAGGCCTTCATAATCTCTCCATTCAATAAACTCAGCAATTTCACTTCCCATGAAATTCAGCTTATGACCCGGATGAGTCAGCTGATACATCAGCAGCGTCCTAAGTCCGGCAAATTTTCTCCAGTAATCTCCCGGCATTTTTCCGATTAGGGATGCTTTCCCATGAACCACTTCGTCATGCGAAAGTGGCAGAATAAAGTTTTCATTATATGCATACATCATTGAGAATGTAAGAGCATTGTGATGGTATTGTCTGTATATGAAATCGTTCTGCATATAGTGCAGTGTGTCATGCATCCATCCCATATCCCACTTGTAATGGAATCCCAGTCCACCAACTTCCGGTGGTCTGGTAACAAGTGGCCATGCAGTGCTTTCTTCTGCAATCATAAATACACCCGGGTATTCTCTGCCTACTGCTTCATTTGTATCCTGCAGGAATTTGATTGCATCAAGGTCGCCTTCAGTTCCGTCCGGATTATATCTTTTTTCAGCCTCATTCTCTACACCGTAATTCATGTACAGAATACTGCTTACACCATCAACTCTGATTCCGTCAATGTGGAATTTATCAAGCCAGAAGAATGCATTAGACATCAGAAAGCTCTTAACCTGTCCTCTTCCGAAGTCAAATACATATGTTCCCCAATGCTTATGGTCTTTCTTTTCATAAACCTTGCCGCCGTTGAACAGTCCAAGTCCATGAGAGTCTCTGCAGAAATGTCCGGGTACCCAGTCAAGAATCACACCGATATCTGCCTTGTGGAACGCATTAACCAGATTCATGAATCCTGTAGGCTCACCGTATCTTGAAGTTGCAGCATAATAACCTGTAACCTGATAACCCCATGAGCCGTCAAAAGGATGCTCGGATACAGGCATCAGCTCCACATGAGTGTATCCCATTTTCTTTACGTACTGAACAAGTTCCTCTGCAAGCTCATCATAAGTGTAAAGCTGCCCGTCATCATGCATTTTCCAGGATGCCAGGTTGACTTCATAAATGTTCATAGGGCTTTCCATGTGATTAGTCTTAGCCCTTTTGTTCATCCATTTCTTATCTGACCATCTGTACTTGTCAATGTCAAAGGTTCTGGATGCTGTTTCCGGTCTCTTCTGTGCATAGAATGCGTATGGATCAGCCTTATATATCAAAGCCCCATCATTTGCTTTCACCACATATTTATAATTAGCACCTTCTTCCATGCCCGGAATAAACAGTGTATAAATATCCCCCTCTTCCTTATTCATAGGGTGTACATTCTCATTCCACTGATTAAAATCTCCGACTACGCTAACACCTTTACAGTCGGGAACCCACACGCAGAACTTATATCCTTCTTTTCCCTTTTCAGTCGCAGGATGTGCACCGAATTTTTCATATGCTCTTACATAAGTCCCCTCTGCAAAAAAATATCTCTCGTGCTTATTTAAGTGTTGTTTAGCCATAAATCACCAAACCTCTCTAATATATTTTCTGTAATTGTCGACAGAGCCCTCTAAATAATTGTGTTAAAGTTATCTAAAACAGCCTGCTTTCTCTCATTTAGTTTTTCTTCATCTTCTTCATAGAATGACATGTACAGTTTTACCTTAGGTTCTGTTCCTGAAGGTCTGACAATCACTCTTGTGCCATCCTCTTTTTCAATCTGGATCATATTTGTTTTTGGAAGACCTGTATCATCAGCCGCGTAATTTACAAATACGCTTACATCTCCGAATACCTTTTCCGCAGCTTCTTTAGTTGCAATTGCCGCCATGATGTCCTTTGCCTTTGAAATATCATCAAGATCAACGCTTACAGTCTGGTCCACACAGTGACCGAACTTAGCATATAAATTATTCAGAACGTCAACAAGAGTTCTTCCCTGAGCTTTATAGTATGCAGCCATCTGGCAAGCCATCTTTGCAGCTACAACTCCGTCCTTATCTCTTGCATACTGTCCTACAAGATATCCGTTGCTTTCTTCAAAACCGAACATAAATCCATCTTTCAGAAGATCGATCTGCTCTCCGATATATTTGAATCCTACAAGAGTCCTTCTCATTCCGATTCCGTAGCTTTCAGACATTCTGTTAACCATAGGTGTACTTACAACTGAAGTGACCATTGTCTTTGTTTCAGGGTTTTCCACACGGCCTGCGATGTAATCTGTAAACAGAATTCCAAGCTGGTTGCCTGTCAGAAGAACAAATTCCTCTCCCTGCTTAACCATTACGCCAACTCTGTCACAGTCAGGGTCAGTTGCAACAATAATGTCTGCATTCTTTTCCTTTGCAAGGTCTGTTGCAATATCATACACTTCCCTCTTTTCAGGGTTTGGTGCAGGGCAAGTCGGAAAATCTCCATCAGGTTCAAGCTGTTCCTTTACAACAGAAACCTTATCAAAACCATTTCGTGCAAGAATGTCCTGTACCGGTCTGGCACCTGATCCGTTAAGCGGTGTGTACACAATTTCAATATCTCTTTCATCAGAGAACTGTGAAGCTGCTTCAGCCTCATCCAGGAAACTGTTATATACTTCTTCAGCCACAAATTCACATCCATTTTCAAGAGCTTCTTCGAAGCTGAAATAATCAACGTCTTCGAACATGTCGAGATTCATAATCTCTGCCAGAATCTCATCTGCCGCAGCATCAAGAATCTGTCCGCCTGTAGCGGCATAAACTTTATATCCGTTATACTGCTTAGGATTATGACTTGCGGTAATCATAATTCCTGCATCGCATTTTAAAAATCTGGTTGTATAGGACAGTACCGGAACAGGCATCATTTCTGAATACATGAAAGTCTTAACGCCTTCCTTTGCAAGAACTCCGGCAGCAGCTTCAGCAAACTCTCTTGAATGATTTCTGCTGTCGTAGCTTATGGCAACCTTAGGTTCTTTGAAGTGATTCTTCAGATAAATGGCAAGGCCTTTAGTTGCTCTTCTGATTACATACACATTCATTCTTGCAGTTCCCAGTCCCATTACACCTCTTAATCCGGCTGTACCGAATTCAAGATCTGAAGAAAAGGCAGATACCAGCTGCTCTTCACTCATAGCTGCAAGTTCTTTTCTCTCCTCTTCTGTTAATACTGAGCTGTTTTTCCATTTTTCAATCTGAGTCATAATTACATTATCCATTTTCTTCTCCTTCCCCAAAAGGGGTCCTTACTATAATTCATCAATTACCATCTTGGCACAGCCATATATCCCCGCATCGTTTCCTAGCGATGCAAGTCTGAATTCCATGTCTGCACATGGGGGAAATGCCCATTTTACATAATGTTTTCTCACTGCGTCAATTACAATCTCCCCGGCAGCACTCACACCGCCTCCGATAATAACAACTTCAGGATCAAACACCACGCATATTCCGGCCAAAGCTCGTCCCAGGATTTCCCCAAACTTTTCCACTACAGTTAAGGAAATCTCATCACCTTTTTTCGCTCCGTCAAATACATCCTTCGCAGTTATGCTTCCAATCCCATCCAGATATGATCCGCGAGCAGAATCTCCTTTCTCCATCAAAACCTCTTCAGCCATATTTGCGATCCCTGTAGCTGAGGCATACTGCTGCAGGCATCCGCATCCGCCACATCCGTCTGCTTTGGTTTCATGAGGGTTAACCTTGATGTGACCCAGCTCACCACTGCAGCCATGCGCACCTTGCAGAATTCTTCCGTTACAGATGATACCGCCTCCGACCCCGGTTCCCAGTGTCACAAACACAACATCTGAGTATGAGTGATTTGCCCCTTTCCAGGCTTCTCCTGCTGCAGCAAGATTTGCATCATTACCACATACTGCAGGTAATCCAACCACCTGGGAAATCTTATCAGCCACTTTAAAGTCGGACCATCCCAATGCCGGGCATTTCTGAACCACACCCTCCGCAGAGATGGATGCCGGAACCCCTGCTCCTATGCCTATCACATTGTGTCTTTCTATAGCTCGCTCACGAATCTTAGCATCAACTGTTTCTGCCAGATCCTCAAAGACCTTCATTCCGTCATTTGATCTGTCAGTGGGAATCTGCCATTTTTCCAAAAGACTTCCGTCATCGCTGAACAAACCCAGCTTGCAGGCAGTTCCGCCTATATCAATTCCAAAAACGTACTTATTCTTCTCTTTCAGTTCCTGCATTCTCATACACCCATACTTTCTTTCTGCATAAGCATTCATAATATGCATAGCTTGTTGCGTGAATTATACCACAAAATTCAACTTTGTTAAAGGTTAAAATGCTTTGATGCAACACAGACAGCAATAGTGTAAAAAAGCAGATGACGCTGAGAATGATATGTACCCCCTTTACTGGACAAAACCAGTAGAGGGGGTTTTTCTATGCGTTACAGTTATGAATTTAAGATGAAATGTGTCGAACTTTATCGCCAAGGTATTTGGATGGAAACGCCAGAAGGTATAAGAAGAAAAAGGTTTCATGATACCATACGAACTTGGGCACGAATCGAAGAGTCTTCTGGTCCGGAAGCCTTACGACATAGAAATCAGAACAAAGAATGGACTGCGGAAGAACGCTACGAATTAGTTGCAAAAGTTTTAGCTGGCCAATCGTGTAAATCAGTAGCCATTTCTGCTGGAATTAATGATGGTATGCTGTACAAATGGGTTCGCAAGTACAAACTTTTAGGATATAATGGGCTTGTAAATATGAAGAAAGGTAGACCTTCAAAGGATCCCGAAATGAAAGAGAAGATTACACCAGCCCAACTGACAGAATCGGAACGCGAAGAATTGATTCGTCTTCGTGCTGAAATTGAATATATGAAGGCAGAAAACGAAGTCATAAAAAAAGAGATCGCCTTGAGAGAAGAAAAGGAGGCTGCGCGACTCAAGGCGAAAAGGCAGCGATTATCAAAGAACTCCGTGACCAAGGACACCAACTGAAACATCTACTTAGCGCTATGAAGCTGGCTAAATCTACATACTACTATGAAATTAGTAAAATAGATGTGGTTCAGACAAGGAACCAAGCATTAATGGATGAAATCAAAGAAATCTTTGAACATCACAAAGGCAGATATGGTGTAAGACGAGTACACAGAGAACTTGTAAATCGTGGCCACAATGTAAATCATAAGCGTGTTCAGAGACTCATGCATAATATGGGCCTTCTTGGAAAGCGACCAAAAGAAAAGTATCACTCATACATAGGAGAAGTTGGAAAAATAGCTGATAACATCATAAACCGGGACTTCAGCACAACTGCACCATTACAGAAATGGACGACAGATGTATCACAGTTTAATTTCTCATGGGGGAAATGCTACATGTCACCTGTTTTAGATATGAATACAAATGAGGTTGTTTCGTATGATTTATCATTACGTCCAAATCTTGATCAGATTCGTCGTATGCTTAATGGTGCGTTTGAGAAATTTCCATCTGTCAAAGGGCTGATTTTCCATTCGGATCAAGGCTGGCAGTATTAACACGAATATTTTAGAAACACATTAAAAGAACATGGAATTATTCAATCCATGTCCCGAAAAGGCAACTGCTATGATAACTGCATTATGGAAACATTCTTTGGAAGAATGAAAAACGAAATGTACTATGGATATGAGAAAGATTATGACTCATTCAATAGTTTTTCAAAAGCAGTCGCAGACTATATTAATTATTACAACAATGAACGGATTCAAGTAAAAACAAAATGGATGCCTCCGTCAAAATACCGGGAAGCATCCATGTGTGTTTAAA
>JAQYNQ010000044.1 GCA_028727785.1 Eubacteriaceae bacterium
AACACTTCTACGAATTCACCCGATGTAGACAACACACGACTTCCACATGTGTCGTGACTCTCTGGTGAACACATTTCCATCACCACGTCTGTGCCACATGAACACATTTCTGTGTTACCTGCTCCTGTAGTTATTTCTTCATTATTATCAACAATCACTGCCAGCTTTTTCTCCATCTTATGACACCTTCTTGCCTTTCTCTGATTTCTTCTGCTCCTTAAAGTGCTCTTTTGCATTTGGTACAACACCCGACTGATTTCCTTTTAACACAAAGGTCAGTTTATAAGGATCTGCTGTTCCATCTTCGTTGTAACCACCGACTAATACTCTGTCGATGATACTTTCAAAGACCACTCTGTCAAATTCATCCAAAATCTCTTCGTTTTCCAGTGTCAGACGAAGTTCCGCCATACGCTTTCCCACATCTTTTTGCTTGTTGATACTCTCGTCTAATAATTGTTTCTTTCCATCAAGGACATGAAGTTTTCGATTAAATTCAATCATCTTATCATCATAAATCTCTTTGGGTATTGTACCATCAATCAGCATATCTGTCATTCTGCTTTTTTTGCTTTTCAAAGAAGAAATATCTTTATCAAGCTGCTGTCTTCTGTGAACATCCTCTTCATTCGTAAGAGAACTCTCCACCGCTTCCATAACAACTTCTAATACATCTTCAAAATTCCCAGCCAGCAGACCAAAGGCTTCCATAAATGCTCCCTCTAAAATTACTTCATCAATCGCCTTACAATTCGGACAATTCTTGATCCCGTTCTTCGTAGCATTCATACATTGCCATACTGGTTTTTCATAATCAGAACGGCTGTGCCTTGTACGTCTTGTCAGCTTGTGACCACAAAAGGCACATTCACACATACTGCTGAACGCATATTGTCTGGTGTATCTCTCTCGATTTCCTGTGGTTTCCACCACGATATTCTTATTCCTTTTCAGACGGATTCTTTCCGCTTCATCCCAAACCTCTCTGGACACAATGGCTTCGTGATGATCACGAATATAATACTGCTCCTCCTCTCCCATATTTGCCAGTCTGCGCTTGGAAATCGGATCTGTGGTAAATGTTTTTCCAAGAAGAATATCTCCCTTGTACTTTTCATTTTTAATGATTCCCATAACCCCATGGGTATGCCAACTGACTTCACCTTTTTTATTTCTCTTGCCCATTTCCACCAATCTCTTTGCAATGGTCGTAGTTCCATATCCCTGCAAATACATATCATAGATAAAACGAACAATTTCTGCTTCTTCCTCGTTGACTGTTAAGGTCTTGTCCTCCGGATGATAATCATAACCCAGACAACCATTAAAACCAATCAGTTCTCCCCGCTTCATTTTCATCTTGAGTCCCATCTTTACATTCTGTGAAAGAGATTCCACTTCCTGCTGTGCCATCGAACTTAAAATCGTAAGAAGCATTTCTCCATTCATATCCATCGTATTTATGTTTTCCTTTTCAAAGAAAATGGCAATGTTACGTTCTCTAAGCATTCGCACATAGGAAAGTGTATCCAGCGTATTTCTTGCAAATCGTGAAATAGATTTTGTCAGAATCAAGTCAATTTCTCCATTCTGACACTTCTGTATCATCGACTGAAATCCCTCTCGCTTATCTACCTTTGTTCCTGTTATTGCCTCATCAGCGAAAATACCAGCATTAACCCAATCCTTGTTATTACGAATCTTATCTTCGTAATAAAGTTTTTGTGATTCAAAACTTCCAAGTTGGTCATCATCATCTGTCGATACACGGCAATATGCTGCCACCCTGATTCTTTCTACTTTTAATGCTTCTCCTCTTACTCTGCCCCTACTATTCGGCGCAGTTCTTGTTGCTTCTAAAACTTCTACTCTGCCCATAGGCGTTCCTCCTTAAAATAATTGTCATTAAAAATGTCAGCTCCACAAGTTATCTCCCCTGTGTCTGCTGACATTGTATCGTCTTTTTTATTTATTAACGAATGTGCGAAAAATAAAGTTGCTGCAAATAGTTTCGCTACGCTGCCTGATGATCAAAATCGTTTATTACCAGATATTTATCCATCAATTTATTTCTGGCTGCCACATATTCGTTTTCTGTGAGCATCCCCAAGCGAACAATCTTTCTTAATACCACCATACATTTTGCATATTCCATTTCTCTTGTCATACTCTCTCACTCCTCCTTTTTTTGCTATCACCTTCTTTCGGTGTATCCAAAGACATTTTTAGAAAAGCTGGTCGTGATCGCTTTGGCTTCCATTCGTATCTCCTGCGTCAACGTTTCAGTTGACCTTTAGCTATCTACCGATAGCCTGTACGCCTCTCCTTGTCGAGATCCTCTCGTACCCTTGCGGAAGTGTCTTTGTTCGCTCCGTCTTTTGACATCCTGGCAAATCCTATTACAAAAGAGATACAGCTCATTCACTTTTCAAAGTTCTTATAGGACATCAGTTCTTGATGTGTTATACTTTTTCTGTAGCCAATTCAGAAGCATTTTCGCTTCATCCGGCTACGTTTTATGAGCCAATGATAACAAGATTTTTATGGAAATATAATTGACGGTGACTTGACCAAAAGTTGCCAAAAGAGAGGAATTTGACTTGAAAAACAGATTGACCTTTACCGATATCATCGGTGTCCTGCTTGATAATAAGAAGAAAACCTATCCGCAGTATCGGATGATCCACGATATGTTTTCTCTATATTTTGGTGAACACACCATTGAAAGCAGAGATTTAAGCATTGATAATAGTATTCTCTACAGCCGCTGGTGCAATGGTGCTCGACCAATCCCAATCGAAATCATCAGAACCTATGACGATGATGAACGCTGGGATAAAATGAGAAATGACTTTAACAAAAAGATTCTCCCGAACCTGATTAACGAACCAAATGCCCGTTCACAGGCTGAAATGCTTATTGACCAGAGTGTGGATATGATAGGAACAACAATGGCAAATGAATTGAAGAATACAACAGATAATGCTACCTTTTTTACAGCCCTTATTCGTTATGCCATTTTAAACGACCATTCCCAGAAAAATTTATTTTCACCGGAACTCTGCGATAAATTATTGTCTGGAAGAACCCCTTCCTGTGCCAAAGAGTTTATTGGCAGAAAAAAAGAACTGTCCGAAGCAGCCACGCTACTCAAGAACAATTCTCTTCTGTTTATTACGGGTATTGCCGGAATTGGGAAAAGCGAATTTGCAAAACAATACGCAAAGAAAAACGAGAAGAAATATACCAACATTATTTACATTTACTATACCGGGAATTTGAAGAAATGTATTGCTGGTCTGGAATTTACCACAGATACTGCGGAAATGACGGAAAATGAGCTGTTTCAGTCTCATTACCATTATCTTCAACAGCTATATCAGGATAGTCTCGTGATTATCGACAACTTCAACATTCTGCCAAAAGACGATGATTTCTTTCGGGAATTTATAAAAAACAACTTCCAGATACTCATAACAACTCGCTGCAAGATCACATCCTTTGAAGCATTGGAATTGAAAGAACTGGATAAAGAGAAAGAACTGACTGAACTGTTTTTTCGGCACTGTCCATCTGCGAAATCGGAGCCCGAAACCACATCAGAAATAATAGACGTGCTAAATGCCCATACGCTTACAGTCTGCCTTTCTGCTCTGACGTTGGAAGCAAGTGGCATGGACATTGAAGAATTGCTATACGAATTAAAAACTTCAAGCATTTGTTCCAACATTTCAGAGGAAGTGGAACTCTATAAGGATGAAACCTTTACCAATGCACGAATGGCAGAACACCTGCAAAAGCTCCTGCAATTAAGCAAATTGGATGAAGAAAAACTGGATATTCTCCGGAATTTATCACTCCTGCCAACATCCGGCATAAGCAAAGCATATCTAAAGCAATGGTTACGATTAGATAATCTGAATGCTGTGAACTATCTCATCCGCTATGGATTTATTACAGAAGATACAGAAAACAAACGGATCAGCCTGCATCCCATGATACAGGAGCTTTCCTTCACAGAAACCTTTCCATCTGTGTCTTCATGTCATACCTTGTTAAATAGTCTTCATGTAATCTGTCTGGTGCACGGCTTGGAAGTAAGAAGACCGGAAATAGTAATCCAGTCACTCATCAGCGTGACAGAACGGATTATTGTAGATAATCCAAGAGATTATTTAGACTTTTTACAGGATTTGTTCCCATATCTGGAAAAATATCTGGTTACCGATTATCTCCCAAAACTGGTGGAACGAATTTCTTATATGATGGAACAATACCAATTAAACACCATATGCGACAGAGCATTACTTCTGGATTATAAAGCCGAACTGTTTGTGCTGAGAAAGGATTTTGACAATGCATTAAAGAAACGTAAGAAAGCAATTCAACTTATGGAGAAACTTCATACACCAGAAGCGGATGTTTCTTCTGCCAGC
Organism: Eubacteriaceae bacterium; assembly: GCA_028727785.1. Classification (GTDB taxonomy): domain Bacteria; phylum Bacillota; class Clostridia; order Peptostreptococcales; family Anaerovoracaceae; genus Senimuribacter. The sequence goes on from JAQYNQ010000044.1 coordinate 4,437, forward strand.
CTGCTTTCCAACCTATACAATAATCTTTCCAATACCTATCTCTATCTAAAACAGGGAAAAGATGCTGCTCAGGCACTCCGTACCGCTTTTGATATACGGATAGAATACGCTCATCTTGGTCTGCTGGAATCCCACGATACACTCCAGCAGATGATGAATTTGACTAATATGCTGTTACTCGGAAAAGAATGGGAACAGGCAAGACAGATATTAGCCCTATATGAATCTCTTGTTCTGGAATATGAAAGTGCAGAGTGCCTGGATTATGGAATCTGTCAGACAATGTATGGCGTTCTGGCTCTCGGAGAGCGAAAACCTATCGAAGCGGAACAACATCTGCTGCAAGCCGAACAGATTGTATTCTCCGTTATGGGTGCAGATAATGATTATATGAAAACGATTTATCGTCATCTATACAGCTTATATGCAAGATGGAATAAACCGGAATTAGCAGAAAAATACAAACAAAAATTGCTTCCTATAAAACGCTCATAATAACCGGCAAAAATGCATAAACTACTACTGCCACTTTTGAAAAACCATTTGACAATCCGATTGTCATAAGGTATATTATCGTTAGTGGTTGTGCTGTGGATGCTCGAGGGGCCCACAGCCGGAGGAGCTCATGCGTGGGCTCCTTTTTTACTATCTAAAGAACGTGAGGTCTTCCGATGGCACAGAAATTTATGACTTACGAACAACAACTAAATAAATTGCGAGTCGATAAAGGACTGACCATTCCCGATACAGACTTCGCTCGAAAAACATTAGAAGAAATCAGCTACTATTCTTTAATCGGTGGATATAAAGGACTATTTCTGCATCCAGCATCAAAGAAATACAAATATGGTGTTACCTTTGATGAAATCGTTGCATTTTACCATTTTGATGAACAACTCCGCAGTATTTTCTTAAAATACATTTTACAAGTGGAACGACACTTGAAATCTATGATTTCATACCACTTTACAGAAAAATACGGGGAATCTCAGAACGAATATTTAGACCCAAACACTTTTGATTATACCCATCATCAAAAACAGGTAAAACGCTTGGTAGATTCTTTGAGTAAGACGATTGCAATGCCAAGCCATTATCGTTATATTGCTCATCACGCCAAAAAATATCATAATGTGCCGTTATGGGTAGCAACCAATGCAATGACAATGGGACAAACCTCTGCATTTTATCAGTATATGCCCAACGATATACAGGTCAAGGTAAGTAAAGCGTACCCTCAATATACAGAAAAGCAATTACACCAGTTCATTACTATTATTGCAAAATGCCGGAATGTATGTGCACACGGAGAACGTTTATTTGATTTCCATACCACAGATATGATTCCAGACACCTTGTTACATAGCAAACTCGGAATCCCTTGCAAAAAAGGATTGTATCAGAACGGCAAGAAAGACTTATTCGCTGTTGTAATCGCCCTTCGCTATTTAATTTCTGATAATGAGTTCAAAGTATTTCGCAGGAATCTGGCTCTTTTGATTAAAGATGTGCTTAAAAAGTGCCCTCATCTTACAGAAGACCAGTTACTGAAAGAAATGGGCTTCCCTAAAAATTGGGCAAAAATTACACGATATAAAAAATAAATTTTCACTTTTGAAAAAGAAAAACAACCATCAACTAATCATTAGTCGGTGGTTGTTCGTCATTTATATAAGGTTCTAATAATTCTTTCTCTGCAAGTTTCCTTGCTTCTGCAGCCTGCTCGATTGTGTTGCAAAGACTTATCACTTGCCTTTTCGTAAATTTATACACTTTCTTTTAGTAGAAAATCTCTTCATATTTAGTATGTAAGAATTCAGAAAAAACGAAAAAATATAAGTTGAGTAAGAAACAAATCCACATTTCGTTCTCCTTCATTATTAGTCAGATAATATTAAAAATCATCATTTTTTCAGTTCCAACCAGTCAGTATTAACAGTGCAACGCAAAATGTTAATATGCGTTGCTTGCGCAATGCTATGATGTAGTCTATTATTTAGGTGTAAACAATACAAGTAATGAAGGGAGCTGAATAATATGCTTAATAAAACAATCAAATATTTTCGCACTTCTCATAAAATGACACAGGAAACACTGGCATTAAAACTGGGCGTAACTCGCCAAACAGTATCCAAATGGGAAAATGGGATTTCTGTTCCAGATGCAGATACTTTAAATAAAATAGCGGATATTTTTGATGTTTCTGTGATTGACCTTCTGGGTTCCAGTGAATTATTGGATGAAAATAAAACAGAAAAATCAGATAGCAATAAAGAAATTGAAAGCAAAGACTTTGATAAAGACCCTGTTGTAGAATTATTAGCTGACCTAAATGAAGAATTAGCTGTTAAAAACAAGCAGCGCAAAAAAATAATTAAAATTGTAAAGATAGTTCTTATTGTCATTGTAGTCTTAATGTCTATTCCTATACTATATTCACTTTTTTGGATGTATATAGCAGCTACAATGTAATAAATTTTTCAAGAACACTGATATTTAATAGAGCTCTTTTATAAACAACAAACAATGTACGTACAATCTGGCGCTATACTATAAAGAAGGTGATATTACAGAATTATACAAATTTATCTAATCCCAGTTTATAGTGTGAACTAATTAAAAATGGTAAGAAAAGGAGGTTCCTATGAAGAAATCAATAATCATTACATTGTGTTTAATTATCTCTATGCTGTCAACTTCAGTTGTATTTGCTATGGACAATGAAACTATAAAAGCAGAAACTGAAGACGAAGAAATTATTAATGTTGATATGAATTCATTAGATTTGAGCAAAAGCAAAAAGATAGAGTGGGACGAAGGTCTTGTCAATGCTTTAAAAAAATCTGCAAAAAGCAGCTCTGTCACTCCAGAAAATTTAAAACAAAAAAATGAAGAAATGGATAAAATCATTTCTGATTACTGTTCCGCACATTATGATGAAATATCAGGTGCTATTTATGATAAAGCATTATCTGCGGCAGATGGCAATAATATATCCATCAACCTGAATGAAAATTCAGAAGAGTATAAAAAATATGTTAATCATTATGATATAGACGACAGTACAAGCATCACAATAACTCCAGACAGTATTTATGTAGATGAATATGCTGAAAAAGATATCAGCAATCCAACTACCATTTCAAGTTCTGCCAAAGCATCTACCAGTTGGAAATACAAAGACGTCGCAACACGCAGAACACTATATTACAAAGCTACTGTTAACCAAAAAACATATTCATTTAAAATTTATTCTGCTCATACTGGAGGACAAGTGAAATACAACGGATCAATCGCAAAACACAATGCAAGTTATTATGCATATAATCTTGCAGAAGCATACGGTTCACCATTTACATTTAAGCAGATTGCCAAGCAAAGTGAACAGTATAGCGGAACAAGCTGGCATTATAAATATTTAGGCAAGGTTACCGGCAGTATTTCCATAACTACACCTGTTAAACTAAAAATCCAATTTAAAGAAAAAGCTTTAGGCTGTCAGGTTATTACAAATAAAAATGGTAGTGTTACCAAAAATTATTGGCCATCACTGTAAATATGATTACGAAGAAGACTATGCACTTTCAGTGCATAGCCTTCTTTTCTCATAATCTCTTCCCAAACGTTCAATACTGGATACTCGAACATATCCATAAATATTGTTTTCATTTTTCATTTATCCCCTCCATATCCTTTTAATACCAATTTTCTCTGATAAAAAAGCCAAACAACAAAATCATATAAATTGTGACTTCATTGCTTGGCTTATAAAAATTGCTATCTGCTATAATCTCTTTGTTTTTTCTTCGCAGGTTTTGGCTGCATTCTGTCCATACCTTTGATTTTCTTACGATAATCATATTCCTTTAAGAAATCATCATACACACTCATTCGGTATCGTACTGATTTCAGCTTTTCCTGATTGTACCCCATACGGACTTTATACTGTTCAAATTCCTCCATCGTATTATCTGTAGGCGGTGGAAGAAGCTCTGCACGTTCTTTCATAGAAAACTTCGTATAATCAACTGATTCTTCCACCTTTGACTCTTCCTCAATCCCTTGCCACTGTTTATGAAAATCCTGAAATGCACCACCATAGAACGTATCTGTATCATTCTCCAGAATATTTTCCTTTTCCATAAATTCGTCAAAGGCTTGATAGACGGATTTATCCGCTGTTGCCTGTTCTTCCCACTCAAAATAATCATCTACTCGCAGCTTTGATTCTTCAATTTCCCAATCTGTTCGCTGATACTCCAAGTGCTTGCGTTCCTTTTCCTGTAGATACTGTTCCATCCCCTCCACGGTAAATCGTTTTCCCAGCTTACTGCCACGCACAGCCTTTGTCTTGCCACCTTTGTTTAAATCGTATGGCAGAGCATAGCTAATTGTCTTGCCTTTCCATCGGATATCCATGCCATATACATCTTTTAGAATATCCACCACATCCTGTACGGTCTTTGTTTGGCTATCATTCATTGCAAGCCGGATATACGTTTTAATCTCATCCTTAAATGACAATTTTCCACGCCTCTTCATCTGATGTTCTGCAAAAGTGATTTCTTCCCTGTCCTGATCTTTGCTGTAATAAGAATCTCGAATAGAATTGACAAGTCCTCGTTCCCGACATTGATTTCCCAAATACTTTGACATTTCCACCAGTTCCTTCGGTCCTCTGCGGAAAGATGTGCCATCCTTCTGATTGCAGTTACTCACAAGAAAATGTGCGTGGATATGGTCTGTATCTGTATGAACAGCAAACAGAACCTCATACCCTTTACTCCAGAAGAACTCCCTTGCAAACTGCTCTGCCATTTTATATGCTTCTTCGTAGGTCAATTTATCGTTATCGTCCGGATGAAAAGAAATGGATAGTTTCTGTGCCAGAATCTCTTTCGGCTTATATCGTGAATACTTTTTCTGATGCATTTTTCTGGTCATAATCAGGCTATTTGCAAAATTGTCCCGATTACATCCAAATGCGTTGTAAAGCTCTGGTCTTGTTTTTTCAATCCCTTCTGCAATCTGTTCTTTTCGTTTTCCCAAGATATAATCCGCAGTACTCTTTAACTGTGCGATGGATTTACAAGGATTATATTTCACATTTACATTTCCAAATACCTCTGCCATTATGCCACCCTCTCCAGTAATTCTAATACCTTATCTTCCAGATTCTTGTATGCCCGTTCATAAAACCGAAAGGATGTTGCTGTTGCAAGGTCTGGATATTGGTTGATATACCTTGCCATTTGATTGATATTTACCCCTTGTTTTTTCAGCTCATGAGCCACTTCTTTCATCACATCTGTAAATTCCTTTAATGTTACTCCGTCTACCTGTTTTCCTTTATTGACACGCAGAAGATATTCCATAAAATCAGAAGAATTTTTATATCCACTATCCGCCATTTGTCGTTCAAATTCCCTCTTCGTTTTCCCATACACACGGGAATAAATAATTTCATTCTTTGCTCGAAATCCCATAAAATTCATCTCCTCCCATAAATGCAAAAAAGCCACACAATCCTGTTTTAGAACTGTATGACTTTCTCTTTCCCTTTTTCTGTTTTATTCAGTTGTATTATCTCGGCTACATTTTCTATCAAAAATGACTATATGGCTGGTGGAATAGAAGTAATAACAATCGAAGCAGTTGCAAATTTATCCAGTCATACTGCAAAAGTGCTGTATTTCCAAAGATATATGCAACCTATCCTTATCCCATCCGTTCCAATCCATATCCATTTTTTAACATTCTGATATTTCTCCGTAGCCATTTGGGAAGATGTTCCATCTTCCTATCAGAGCCGTCCTCCGTAAGCAATGCACATCATCCCCTTTATATCTGTCTGTCGATAAAACCTCTCCAGACAGACGAAATATGCTTTTCGCTCCACGCTCAAAACATATTTCCCACATCGTTTCCCGGATAAATAAACGTATCGAATGTTCCCGATGTGGTGGGGATGATATAGGCAGGTAGTACCTATGGCTTGCCAAATCGTCAAAAAAATGGAACTGCCACTTGCGTGACACCTCCATTTTCTTCTCCTCATTGTCTGCGCCATCGGTTCTACCTGCTTATGGGGCTTCGCCCCCTAAGAACCCCCGACCGAACAACATCAGCCCATTCATAAAGGTGGGCTGATATTTTCGGTCTTTGGGCAACCGTTTCACCTAAAAGTGTATCCACTACACACCAAAGGAATAATCCAGAAATTCATTCTCTTCGGGTTCGTTGCTGTCACTTTTTGTGAATGGTTGCTCTGCTTTGACAGGTGCTGTAGAAACTGCACTCATCGGTTGTGGGTAAATATTGCCCACTCCCTGTCCAGTTCCTATCAATCCTGCCATCAGCATACTCTGTTGCATCTGGTACATTCCGGCAAGTGCCGGGAGATTCGCAAGTACCTTTTGCTCTACCATCTGCACCATTCGTTCTGCGAAGGCATCTTCTTTTTCTCTTGTCTCGAAATAAGAATCTGCCTTGATCTGCAAGTGTCTCTCATAGTAGTCATTGATTGCAGTGATCACAAATGCATTTAAGGATTTAAAATCCTTTTCCACTTCTTTGGAATGGAGATTCTCCCAAGCCTTTCTTGCTTCTTCGTTTTCCATATTAAAACGAATGTTATGATTCCTCTGTCTTTTTTCCATCTGTCATCACCTACTTTCTCTGATTCTGATGACGGAGCAGCATATAACAGTAATACTCATATCCTTTTGCGTTTGCCCGAATATCGTGGTTGAAAACGGTTCGCTCTGGATTATATTTCCCAAACTGTTCTACAAGCCTTGCACCGCCACCCATAAAATATACTCTCATCAATTCTCCATTAAATTCATGGTCTTGCAACTTCTGCATGATCTCTTCCGTATATGTGACAGTTGCCTGTTTCATAAGCTCCGCATATTTTTCCGGCAAATCTGTTTCTCCGGTGCGGAGAAAGGATTCAATCACCTCTTCCATCAGGCATTCCCCTGTATTATCCTGCACCAGATTATGAATCTTCTGATAGCACTGGAACACGCCCAGTTTTTCTGTCCATGCTTTACTCTCCATCGGTCTGCCATTGTTCAGATACATCAGGTTCATTGTGCCGTTTCCAATGTCAGCAAGAAGGGTAATCCCTTTAAAGTCTTTCAGATTTTCTGCTACCGCAGAATAGCACTGTGGCATAACTGTACATCCAACAAACTCCAACCGATATAATCTGCTTTTGTATCTGACTTCCACCATACGATTTTTCATCAGATACTGACGAAATGTTTCTCGCTGTGTCTGCACCCATTTCAGCGGAAGTCCGACAGCAAGATGAACCCTTGCTGTATTTACCGCATTCTTCATTCCTCTCGCTTCCAGTTCCTTTGCAATCGCAGTCAATGTCAGAATATAATTATCTTCATCTGACTGCTTATCAGCTACAAAGCCCTTGTGTCCCTCACCGATCACATAGAATTTACCATCATACTCCAGATAATCCCTACTCAAAACTGGTGCGGAATCATACTTCACTAACGCTGTCTTAAAACATCTGCGGGCTGTTTTCATATTCCCATAACCATTGTCTACGCCAATGATCATTGCACCATTTACACTATAATCTCTTAATTTTTCTGTCATACTCACATCTCCTCCTTAATGAAATCTACAAACAATATCTTCTAAAATAAATTCTTCTGCTATGGCTCTCGCCTGTTCCCTTAATCTCCGCATTTCCATTGTGGAATTTGGATTCTTCGGCTTATGCTTCTTCAAATACGCCTGCACCATCGTATTCAGTACACTCATGGCTTCTTCATTGACTTCTGCTGCCTTTTGCCTTAATTCCCCGGCGGAATGCAGTTCTACATATCGCATTGGATAATTTTTCTCCAGATAACTCATCCAGATAGTCCCGTACTTCCCTACAAAAACATTCTTTTCCGGCTTCAGTACCAGATTCGGATAAAAAATCCCATCTATTTCTGTATAAGTTCCACCCATCTGTTCAAAAATTGATAATTCTTTCTTCATCGACTATTCCTCCTATCGTTCCATACTTTTTTTCTTTAATTTCTGTTGCACTGATGGTTTTGTTTGTACCATCTGTTTTTCGTGCCATTCTTTTACCAGTGATTCAATCAGCTCCACTTTCTGTTTTGGTGTAAAATCCTTTGGAAAATAATCTGCTAAAGTATCTGCACGAATCTTTATCTGCTCTCTCTGATTTGGCTTCTCCTGCTCCAAAATGGAATACATTTCATCCATATCCAAAGTTCCTGCCTGACTCATACGCTTCATTCGATTTGCCTGCGATAAGGAAGGCGTGCACTGTTCCAAATCCATCACTGCATGAAGTTCATACTGTTCTTCTTCCGTCAGATAGGAAAGTTCCACTCCAATGGTAAATGCAATCTTTCCTTCGTCTACCATATCCAAAATCTTCGGAACAAGATTCGTAAGGCGGATATATCTTGCTATCTGATTTCGGCTTTCTCCGACTTCCTTTGCCAGTCTCTCATCTGCCCGAAGAATTGTCTTTCCCTCTTTCGTCTGCTCCTTTTCCAACTTTGTCCCAACTTGGGACACAAACAGATCATTTCGTTTACCCTGTGATTTCATTGCCTCCAGCTTCATCTTATAGGCATAAGCTTTTTCACTGGGTTTGATATGCTCTCGTTGTAAATTGCTATCAATCATCGCTATCACTGCATCTGCATCATCCAACTCTCGAATAATTACAGGCACTTCCTCAATTCCTGCCCACGCACACGCTGCTTTTCTTCTGTGTCCGGCAATAATTTCATAACCCTCGCCATAGGGATTGCTTCTTACAATCAAAGGAACTAACACACCTTTATCTTCAATGCTCCGCATCAGTTCAAACAACTGAATATCATTTTCCACCTTAAACGGGTGTCCTTTAAACTCGTGCAATTCACTGATTTTGACGGTTCCCGTTTGTAACCCATACTCGACTTTCCCAAAGGAACACATTTCATTTGCTCTCTCCATTTTCTTCCTCCTCTTAACTTTTTCAGAGGTATCACAGGAAAGCTGGCAGTTTACTCCAAATAAAAAGACCACCTGCTCTCCACAAAAAATGTAGAAAACAAGCGGTCTATCGCTTTGTTCTATTTCCGAAGTCTTATTGAACTTGAAAACCCTCGAAAAGTGCGTAAATTCAAGGATTTCTACGAATTCACCCTTTGTAGACATGTGACGACTTCCACATGCATCGTCCAAGGGAACATATCTACCGGTGTGGCCTCTTCGAACACATACCCTTTTTCGCTCAGATACCTTATATCTCGCGCCAGTGTAGCAGGATCACATGAAATATACACGATTTTCGAAGGCTCAACTGATACGACGGCGTCAAGAAGACGCTCATCGCAGCCTGCCCTTGGGGGATCCAGGAAAACTACGTCAGCACTGTCGATTTTCAGGTCTTCATCCTTCAGACCCTCCCCGCTGATAAGCTTTGGAAGCTCTTCTTCAGCACGTCCGCAGACATATCGTGATTTAACGATGCCGTTGATAACTGAGTTTCTGTTGGCATCTATCACCGCACCCTTAACCGATTCGATACCTATTACGCGGCCTGCACCTGCCTGCATAGCAAAGATGCCGATAGTACCGACTCCGCAATATAAATCAAGAACGGTTTCCGATCCGTGAAGGTCGGCATACTCCATCGCCTTGCCGTACAGTTTTTCCATCTGCACAGGATTTACCTGATAAAACGACAGCGGCGATATCTCGAATTTCAGTCCGCCTACCTCCTCAAGGATAGTCGGTTTTCCTGCAATAGTGATACATTCATCAGACATTATGTCTTTGCCTGTTTTGTTAATATTGAGTACCACACTCTCCAGGCTGTATTCCACCCCGTTTTCTGCAGGAGGCAGATTGTAAATATAATCGTCCAGCATCTCAATAAGCTTCTGGGCATTTGGAATCCCCTTGCCGTTAATTACGAGAATTACCATGACCTCACCGGTGCCGCGGGCTGTTTTTACAATCAGATGCCTTATCAGCCCCTTGTCCCATTTAGGGTCATAAGCAGTAATATTATCTTCGGCCATGAACCGGCGCAGTGCTTCAGCTGCGGCCATTGCAGGCTCTGACTGCAGATAGCAGTCATAACAGTCCACAACGTCATGGCTCTTTCCGCGATAAAAACCTATGGCCGGCTCTCCAAGATTCTCAACTATACCGCCCTTGCGTGTTATAATTCCACCGGTCCACACCGGCATAGTTGCCTTGTTTCTGTATCTGAAAGGCTCCTCCATTCCGATAGTCGGATTCACCTTAGGGTTTTCCAGACCGCCAAGTCTGGTCAGCTTGTCTCTCACCTGCTTTTCCTTCAGTTTAAGCTGGGCATCATATGCCAGTCTGCTGTACTGACAGCCTCCGCAGATACCACTGTAAGGGCATTCTGCTTCGATTCGGTCAGGTGACGGCTCCACAAGTTCAACCAGCCTGCCAAAGGCATAATTCTTCTTAACCTTTGTAATTTCACATTCCACAAGATCGCCTAATACCGTTCCTTTCACAAAGACAGCCATACCGTTATCTCTTCCGAGCCCGGCCCCTTCCTGCGTCATGTCTTCTATTCTTATCTGCACTCTTTGCCCTTTTTCCATTCTTCTTGCCTTTCTTCTCCTTCTTTACAGACTTTTCCTTCTTCCTTTTCTCTGCCCTCGCGCTGCGTTCGGTTTTCTCTCTGCGTCCTGCTTTCTCGCCACGCTTTTTTTCACGGCGACCTTTTCCTTCCTCGTCACCGGACGAATCAGCCTTTACGGCCCTGGAAGCCGCCTTTTTAAGTTTTGATGCATGGAATTCTTCGGCAGCCTGCTGGTCAATTTCACCCAGGCTCACACGCAGGAAAGCAGCTGCAACCTCCAGAGGGTCCATGCTCTCCTCCACGCACTTCTTGTACACGATTTTCATGTACGGCATCAAATCCTTATCGCGACAGTAGTTCATGGCCTCAGACACGTTTTTGTAAGCTTTGACCGTGAGCGCACTGCCTGCTGATGGCATTTCCTTTTCCTTGATTTCCGTGTTGCAGTACTCCATCAGGGACTCAATTTTGTAGCGTTCGCGACTGGTGATGATTGAAACGGCACGTCCCCTGCGACCGGCACGTCCTGTTCTCCCGATTCTGTGAACATAGTACTCCATATCCTGAGGCATATCGTAGTTAAAAACCATGTCCACGTCGTCAACGTCTATTCCTCTTGCCGCAACGTCTGTAGCCAGAAGAAGCTCAAGATTTCCGTTTCTGAACAGATTCATTACCCGGTCACGCTGATGCTGTGACAAATCCCCGTGAAGTGCCTCAGCCGAGTATCCCTTAGCTTTCAACACAAGTGTCAGCTCGTCAACCTTTCTCTTGGTGTTACAGAATATCAAAGCCCTTTTAGGTGACAAATAGTCCAGGAGTCTGCACAGTGATGTGTCCTTCTGGCGCCCTTTAACGACATAGAATGTCTGCTTTATAAGAGGAATTGTGAGTTCCTCGGATTTGACGCGGATAAGCTCCGCATCCTTCTGAAATTCCTCAGTTATTTCAAGAATTTCTCTGGGCATAGTTGCCGAAAACAGGGCAGTCTGCCTGTCAGCCGGCATTTCCCTGCAGATGGTTTCGATATCTTCTCTGAATCCCATATTCAGCATCTCATCCGCTTCATCCAGAACAAGCATCTTTAGTTTATGAAAATCCAGAGTCCCCCTTCTCATGTGATCCATGATTCGTCCCGGCGTGCCTATGACAATAGAAACATGACCCTCAAGCTTTCTGAACTGTCTCTCGATTTCCTGTCCTCCGTAAATTGCAACAGTTTTCACTCCCGGCACATACTTTGCAATCTTTGCAATTTCATCAGCTGCCTGAATAGCAAGCTCTCTTGTCGGACAAAGTACAAGTCCCTGAATGTGCTTTGACCACGGGGAGACGCTCTCTATCATGGGAATGCCGAAGGCGGCGGTTTTTCCTGTGCCCGTCTGCGCCTGCCCTATAATGTCTCTCCCCTGCATCAGCACTGGAATTGCCTGCTCCTGAATAGGTGTCATTTCACAAAAACCCATTTCAGCAAGTCCCTTTAATATATTCGGATTGATGTCTGATTCTGAATATTTCATTCTTTTCCCCTTAACCTACCATCTTTTCATTTCCTAAAACCATGAAGCTGCCCATGGCTGTTGCGTAAATCTTTCCCTTGTGGTCCAGAACTCTGGCCATACTGCGAATCATCCGTCTTCCCACTTTTGTGTATTCGCAGTGGATGTAGAACTTATCACCTTTCAGTGCACTCAGATAGCTTACGCTCATGTCTGTCGTATTTACACTGGTTCCGGACAGGGCTGCAGCTCCGATTCCCATAGATGTGTCCAGAATGCTGGCAACAACGCCGCCGTGAACGTCTCCAAAAGGGTTCAGGCACCATTCTCCCGCATCAAAACTCAGTGTTATGGATACTGGCTCTGTCTCTGCACTTTCAAGTTTCAGGCTCAGCAAGTAGTTAAATCTTCCTGGCTGATCTGCCTGATTGTCTATTATGTTCTGTATACTGCTGTATAATTCTTCTTTTTTCATACTATACTCTATCTTCCATACTATACTCTGACAATATAATCGGCCTTTCTTTCCTTTGCTTCCGGCATTTCTCCCTTAGTGTAACCAAGGATGCAGTGACCGATTCCTGCATAGTCTTCCGAAATTCCCCATTTTTTCATAAATTCTTTACCTTCAGGCATTTCGAATACTTCTGTAGCTCTGTTTATCCAGCATGAACCCAGTCCTGCTGCATATGCTCCCAGCATAAGATTTCCAAGAACAAGAGTACCGTCCTGTACATATGTAGGAATATTCTTGTCGGCAAATACGATTACAACTGTAGGTGCGCCATAGAAAGGATCTGTGTCCTTTCCCATAACCTGCGCATTCAGTTTGGATAACTGTGCAATTGTATCCTTGTCCTGAACAACAACCATCTTTGGAGACTGTTTCCCCATGCCTGTTGCTGCATATGTTCCTGCCTCAAGAACTGCATCTAATTCGGCATCTGTAATCTGCTTTTCTTCATATGATCTTATACTTCTACGTTCTTTCATGCTGTTTAACGTCTCAAGTTTCATAATTGTTTACACCTCCATGTCTGTAATATCTATATTATATATGTTTTTATTTTCCTTTGTAAAGTGAAATGCTCTCAAGGCTAGTCCGCTAAGATAGTCTTGAGAGCATTTCTAGTGTATAGTGTTATTAATAGGATAGACCTTGCTTGCTTATTTAATGCCGCAGATAGCCTTTGCCATGTCTTTCTTTGCCTGCAGGTTGCTCTGTCTTGAAATCATAATTCTCTGAGCCTGTGGTGAACCTGCTCCATGCATTGATTCTGTTCTGTATCCAACGGCTGCTGCACCCAGGCATAAGTTTTCTAACAGTCTCAGAACTCTCATTCTGTTCTCTGTGCTTACTTCTGGTCTTCCGGCAAACAGCTTGTTGCAGTAATCGCCGATTGTTTCTCCATTCTTTCCTACTACCATGTCTGACTTGAAGTCCGTTTCTGACGGCATTGTTACCATTAGTCCGCCTGCTATATCTTCTGCAAGTCTTACAATTTCGTAAGGGAATCTTGTAATGTTCTGCTTACATACGTTTGCCAGCAGCAGGTCAATCTGATAGTTTCCGGCCTTTGTCTGCTGTCCTTCTGTTGAACATGCAATTCCGCAGCAGTACAGTGTTTCGTTCAGGTGTGTCATTTCGATAAGCTTATCCTTAATGTGGCTTGCCTTATCTGCTCCGTTGTATTCTGCTGCTAATGCTGCTGCTCCGATTACAACGTCACCTACTCCTACTTTACATCCGCAGTAGCTCTGTCTGTGGTATCCTGCAAATCTTTCTACCATCATTCCTGCAAAGTCATATTCTCCTGCCATACAGCATCATTACTTTCTTTGCGTAAGGTGCCATCAAAACTCCCGCTTTTGCCTCTGCTCCCACACCTACATGAATATCTGTAGTGATTGCGTAGTTAAAATCAAACATGTTTCCACCTGCTTTCTTCTATACCGTCTGCATCCAAAACTATCTTCATAATTCTACATGTTTTTGCGTCTTTTTCCATTCACTTTTTTGAAAAAGTGTTTAATTTCGATGTATAATATAGTAAAATCAGTTCACAAATGTGAAACATTTGTATTATTACACTCGGAGGTCAGATATGTCATTCGCTGCAGAAACAAAAAACGAATTATCCAGACTTGTTCCGGAAAAGAAGTGCTGTCAGCTTGCTGAAATAGCAGGTTTCTTAAGAGTTTCGGGAAGTATCAGACTGGCAGGCGGAGGCAGGTTTAAAATAGTTACAGCTACAGATAATCCTGCTGTCGCCCGTCATTATAAAAGGCTGATAAAAGAATACTTTAATGTAGAGACTGCACTTGAAATCGGCGATTCTCAGGGACCTAAAAAAGGTCACGTATACATGCTTACCATAGATCCTGATATGCACAGTGAACAGATTCTGCGTGAAACAGGAATTCTTCTTGTAAAGGAAGGAAATAACTTTATAAGCGATGGCATTTACACATCTCTGATACGATCCAAATGCTGCAAAAAATCATATCTTCGAGGAATGTTCATGGGATCCGGAACTATGAACGATCCAAGTAAGGGCTATCATCTCGAGTTTGTCTGCCCTACGCAGACTTTAGCCACAGATCTCAGGAAAATGATAAACAGTTTCATCGATCTTACATCTAAAGTTGTAAAAAGAAAAGATAAATATATAGTATATATGAAGAGTTCAGAAAACATCTGCGATACTCTTTCTATTATGGGAGCTAATGCCCAGAGACTTCGTTTTGATGAGGTTGTTCTGAACAAGGGAATCGTAAATGCAACAGTCAGATTAACAAACTGCGACAATGCAAATACAGATCGTACGCTGGATGCCTCTTCTCGTCAGATTGCCTGCATCCGCAAAATAGAAAAACTTAAAGGACTGGACTCTCTTCCTCCTAAACTTCGTCAGGCAGCGCTGCTTCGCCTGGAATACCCTGAAGCAAGCCTGATACAGCTGGGAGAAATGATGAATCCACCTATGAAAAAATCAGGAATAAACAACAGATTTAAAAAGATAGAAGAAATAGCAAACAGTCTGTAAATTATACATCTGCTCATTAAAAGGGGCTGTCGCATTAACGGAAAATAACCGTTAGGGCGGCGGCCCTTACTTATTTTGTGCCGTTTTCAGGCGTGTGCCATGTTGGACATGATTTCAAGAGTAAATATGGCGCCTGAACCCAGCCCGCGCCATGATTGATTCAATTTCAGAGGTAATCATGGCGCCCCGCCGAGCCGCGCGCCATGTTTGATTCAATTTCAGAGGCGAACATGGCGCCTGAGCCAATCCGCGCGCCATGAGTGCTGCTATTTCAGAGGCAAACATGGCGCCTCGCCGAGTCGCGCGCCATGTTTGATTCAATTTCAGAGGCAAACATGGCACCTGAACCGAGCCGCGCGCCATGATTGATGCTATTTCAGAGGCAAACATGGCGCCTAGCCAATCTGCGCGCCATGTTTGATTCAATTTCAGAGGCAAACATGGCACCTGAACCGAGCCCGCGCCATGATTGACGCGATTTCAAGGGCAAACATGGCGCCTGAGCCAATCCGCGCGCCATGTTTGATGGTATTTCAGAGGTAAACATGGCGCCTGACCCAAGCCGCGCGCCATGATTGATGCTATTTCAGAGGTAAACATGGCACCTGAACCGAGCACGCGCCATGATTGATGCTATTTCAGAGGCAAACATGGCACCTGAACAATCCGCGCGCCATGATTGATGTAATTTCAGAGGCAAACATGGCGCCTGAACCGACCGCGCGCCATGTTGAGCATAATTTCAGAGGCAAACATGGCGCCAGGCCCAAACACGCGCGCTACAATAAAAAACGGGCACATGAACAAC
>JAQYNQ010000045.1 GCA_028727785.1 Eubacteriaceae bacterium
ACCGCCTGTGAGACCTACTACAATATATTTATGGGTAGTGGCATTGCATCCAGTAATGTCTTATCCATCTTATTGCTTTGCTGTAGAATGAATGGAGCAAGAGGTATATCTAGCGAGACCTTGGACTTCGCGTCCGCCCGTGAGACTGATAACCAGTTCCTCATTCGCAGCATTCGTTTTATGCAGGTTGAATCGCTTCGGGTGCATTCGTGTCACACCACAGTAGATTGAATAGGCAATGAGAAAACTGGTGCTAAACCATTGCAATATTAAAACTAAGGAGGATAAATCTATGAATGCAGTAGGTATCGATGTTTCAAAAGGTAAAAGTCAAGTTGTAATCATGCGTCCGTTTGGGGAAATAGTTCTGCCACCATTTGAGATCAAACACACAATCACTGATATCAACACTTTGATAAAATGTATCAACTCTATCGATGGTGAATCTCGCATAGTAATGGAACATACTGGACGCTATTACGAAATTCTTGCTCACCAACTTTCTGATGCAGGTCTTTTCGTCAGTGCTATCAACCCTAAGCTTATCAAAGACTTTGATAATGATTCTCTTCGTAAAGTCAAGTCTGATAAAGCGGACGCTTTTAAGATTGCCCGCTATGCACTTGACAAGTGGAATAATCTTAAGCAGTATAATGCCATGGATGAATTACGCAATCAGCTCAAAACCATGAACCGTCAGTTCGGTTTCTACATGAAGCACAAGACGGCTATGAAGAATAATCTCATCGGCATTCTTGATCAGACCTATCCTGGTGTTAATACTTACTTTGACAGCCCTGCACGTAGTGACGGCAGCCAGAAATGGGTTGATTTTGCATCTACATACTGGCATGTGGACTGTATCCGTAAAATGTCCCAAAGCGCATTTATTGACCATTATCAGAACTGGTGCAAACGCAAGAAGTACAACTTCAGCCAATTGAAAGCCAAAGAAATCTATGGTAAAGCTAAGGAACTTGTTCCTGTACTTCCTAAGGATGACATTACAAAACTTATCATCAAACAAGCTATTGAACAGCTTAATATCGCATCTGCAACAGTTGAGTCATTACGGGCTCTCATGAATGAAACTGCATCCAAGCTCCCTGAGTACCCTGTTGTTATGGCAATGAAAGGAGTTGGACCATCTCTTGGTCCTCAACTGATGGCTGAGATTGGTGATGTGACTCGCTTTACTCATAAGGGAGCAATCACAGCCTTCGCAGGCGTAGATCCCGGCATAAACGAATCTGGTACATACTCACAGAAAAGTGTTCCTACATCAAAACGAGGTTCCGCCGATTTACGAAAAACATTATTTCAGATTATGGATGTTCTTATCAAAACCATGCCCCAAGATGACCATGTATATCAGTTCTTGGACAAGAAACGTGCAGAAGGCAAGCCGTACTATGTCTATATGACAGCTGGTGCCAATAAATTTCTCAGGATCTACTATGGGCGAGTGAAAGAATATCTGTCATCTCTTCCGGAGTAAGACTAACTTCAATTAATTCTTTCTCTAGGCTGGCACGAATGTGGGGGTCTTTTTTTGATGCCTAAGATTCACACTATATTATGTTTTTATTTTTTTAAATTAAGCCTTGACTTTCTATTTGCAGGCTCACGGGATAAGTCGTCAGTCTTTCCTCGTCTACCTGCCTAATTTACCTGCATAGGTTACGATTGCCTTTTGGACTTTACGACTCTTAGCCCGCTCATCCGCTATGCAAGCCTTGATATTAAGTTTCTGTTCGTCAGGCTACGATTTCGCTATCCCTTCTTCTCGCCTGCACCTCGCGGTGCAAACCTTGGGAGTCGCTATTGGGTTCGTCGGCAACTACGCCCTTTGTGGACTTTCACCACAGGCTGACGGCATGCCCGTCATACTAAAAAATGCAGTGACCGATTCAGATCACTGCATTTTTAAATTGTCATTTTCAGCTTATTTCTTTAATGATTTACTGAGCTTTTGTTTTAACTTCTTCTACCAGTTTAGCAAGGAATTCATCAACAGGCATTTCACCCAGTTCACCAACCTTGTTTGAACGAACAGATACACTGTTAGCGTTGACTTCCTTTTCTCCGATTACGCAGATGTATGATACTCTTTCATTTCGTGCTTCTCTCAGCTTATAACCTATCTTTTCATTTCGAATGTCAACCTCAACACGTAAACCTGCATCTTCCAACTTGGCAGCTACTTCTTTTGCGTAGTCACTGAATGCCTCAGCCACTGTCAGAAGTTTAACCTGTACAGGTGCTAACCATAGAGGGAACTTTCCTGCAAAATGTTCTGTCAGGATACCGATAAATCTTTCAATTGAACCAAAGATTACGCGGTGAATCATAATAGGTCTGTGTTTCTCATTATCTGAACCTACGTAAGTAAGGTCGAATCTCTGTGGCATCTGAAGGTCTAACTGAATTGTACCACACTGCCATGTTCTTCCAATTGAGTCTTCAAGATGGAAGTCCAGCTTAGGACCATAGAATGCACCGTCTCCTTCGTTTACTACATAAGGAACACCTAATTCTTCCATAGCACTTCTTAATGCATCCTCTGCCATTTCCCATTCTTCATCAGTTCCCATTGAGTCCTCAGGTCTGGTTGACAGTTCAATGTGATATTTGAATCCGAACATATTGTAAACATCATCAATAAATCTTGCTACACCTACGATTTCATCCTTAATCTGTTCAGGAAGCATAAAGATATGTGCATCGTCCTGAGTAAAAGTTCTTACTCTCATTAAACCGTGCAATGCACCTGAAAGTTCATGTCTGTGTACCTGACCAAGTTCTCCCATTCTGATAGGGAAATCTCTGTATGACCACATCTTTCTCTTGTAGCAAAGCATCGAACCAGGGCAGTTCATAGGCTTAATAGCGTAATCACCATCATCTATCTTAGTAAAGTACATGTTATCCTTATAGTGATCCCAGTGACCGGATGTTCTCCAAAGCTGTTCATTCAGAATTAGAGGAGTCTTAATTTCTTCATATCCTCTCTTTCTGTGTTCAGTTCTCCAGAAGTTTTCAAGCTCATTTCTGATAATCATACCCTTAGGCATAAAGAATGGAAATCCCGGACCTTCTTCAAAGATTGCAAACAGATCCATTTCCTTGCCAATCTTTCTGTGGTCTCTCTTCTTAGCTTCTTCAAGTCTGGTGATGTATGCATCAAGTTCTTCCTGAGTCGGGAATGCTGTACCGTAAATTCTCTGGAGCATCTTATTGTGTTCATCGCCTCTCCAGTATGCACCGGCAACACTCATAAGCTTAACAGCCTTAATCTGGCCTGTTGATTCCATATGAGGTCCTGCACATAAATCTACAAATTCGCCCTGCTTGTAGAATGAAATAACTGCATCTTCAGGAAGATCATTAATCAGTTCAACCTTGTAGTCTTCATTTCTTTCCGCCATGAAAGCAATTGCTTCTTCTCTTGGAAGCTCAAATCTTTCCAGCTTATGATTTGCATTGATAACTTTTTTCATTTCCTTCTGAATCTTTAATAAGTCCTGATCGGAAAGCTTGTGCTCCATATCAATATCATAATAGAAACCGTTATCAATTGCCGGTCCGATTGCAAGCTTTGCATCTGGCCAGATGTTCTTGATTGCCTGTGCCATAACGTGGCTGGCAGTATGTCTGTACTTTAGTCTTACCTGTTCATCTTCAAAGTTAATTTTTTCTTTTGCCATTTATCTATCTCCTACTCATTAATATTTACTCAGTTTGTGTCTGTCCACCTTCAGGTTCCGGATCAGGTGTCGGTGTCGGTTCTGGATCTGGCGTCGGTGTCGGTTCTGGATCTGGTTCCGGTGTCGGTTCCGGATCAGGTGTCGGTTCAGGATCTGGTGTCGGTGTCGGTTTAGGATCAGGCGTTGGCGGTTCTACCTGCGGCTTTTTGTTATTATCCGACTTCTTGTCGTCACCGCTATTGTTGTTTGTCTTACTGTCATTATCATTATTTTTATTAGGATTATCCTTGTTAGCCTCTACCTTTGGATCAACAGTCTGCTGGTTAGATGCAGTTGACTTATTTCCTTCAATTACTGCTGCAATATTTTCTGCTACTGCTGATGGTTTATATTCTTCCTGACCAAAGATATTCTGATGCAGCTTGATAACATTATCCAGAAGGTTATCAGCAAATACATAGGATATTCCGCCCAGATATCCGGTAGTTACACTATATGGCCAGCCGTCACCTTTAGTAATGTTGAAACTTGTCAGCTTAGATGCAAGAATAAGCATATCACTCATTTTCATATTTGTCTGCACATTTGGCAGAATTGCATCCATAATTTTATTTAGCTGTGAAACGCTGTTAAGTTTAAGCTTCTCAAGAAGCAGATTAAGCACTATCCTCATACGCTCTGTTCTCTTGAAGTCATCACCTACACCCTTTCTGATTCTTCCGTAGGAAACAGCCTGCACACCTTCAAGTGTCTGTTCACCGGCTGCAGAAACAAGATTATAATCTTTCTTTCCAATATTTCTGGCCGTCTGAATTGTATATTTGTTAAGCTGTTCTATTTCATAGTCTTCTACGTTGACAGTAATACCGTCAACTGCATCAACCAGGTCTGCTACAGCCTTAAAGTTTACAATAACATATTTGCTTATATTCAGGTCCATCGCCTCGTTAAGAGTCTTAATCAGGCCTTCAGGTCCCTGAATTCTGTTTATGTCGGTTATCTTGTGACATTCATCACTGTCAGCCATTTTCAGATAAGTATCACGGTAAATTGAAGTAAGTGTTACTTCCCCGGTTTCTTCTTTAAGACTTAGAATCATAATTGCGTCGGCACCTGTGCCTTCGATATTATCCATGTTTCTGCTGTCTACTCCAAGAAGAAGTATATTAACATATCCGTCTACATCCACACAGGACAGTTCTTTTTCTGATTTTCCGTCTTTCGTATCCAGTTTACTGAACTGAAAAGCAGCATATCCGCCTACAGCCAGTCCCAGTACCAGAACTACAAGTCCGACAATAATAAGTATTTTCTGCCAACGAGTACGACGACTAAACCAGTTTGATTTTACGCCGTGCTTGACACTCTGGCTTTTATTACGCATTCTCTCACCTCTGTTATTTCGTTCTTTTCTTGCCCAATTACCTAATAGCTTATCTATTATATCACACCATACAAGCAGTTTTCAACACTTACATAGAGTTGATAAATCAAAGTAAAAGTAGTATCATAATAACAAGATATTATTTTCAGACAAAGGAAGAAATTATGAACAAGAAAACCCTGGGACTATTGAAAATTGCCTATTCAAAGGTGATGAGCATTCCACCTGTGGAAATGGCGGTCAACAAATATAAGGATAGTAAAAAGACAAAAAAAATCAAAGCATATAATGCACATTTATTGTCTTTATATGGAACTCCGGGCTCCACTTCACTGGATCAGACCAGCTTTACAGCCGTTAAAGCGGATTATAAATCTGTAAACGGCTACTCTGCCGGTTTTGATGTTCTTGGATACAGAGAAAGTCTGGATACTGCCGAAGCTCTGAATCTTACAGAATCCCTTTCACAGATTCTTTCTGATGACGATATAGCAGTGAGACTGACCATTACTGATGTGGAAGGCGATGAAGACGAAAGACTTCTTACCGAAAGACTTAAGCTTTATACCCTTTCTCCAAGCCGCAGCTATCTTTTTAATCTGGGAGATTTTACAATTGCAGCAATTGGTATTGCTGTAGATTCTGACTCTATTGAAGACGGAAAACTGAAAATATCTCCTCAGGCTCAGGCTGATCTTTCATATGCTTGTGAGAATGCAGATTACACGGTTATTTATGCCCTGAACAAATGCGGTCAGGATTATGAAAAGATCATCATGAAGCATTTGGTAAATCTGGGTGCAGACTACGTATTTGCAACGGATATGACTACAATAAAAGCCGGAGTACCTGTTAAGAGAATTGATGGAAGATATGTCCACACCTGCCCTTCTACGGGTCGCATGTTCAGTTCTTCTTCAGAAGATCATGATCCCGCAGTTGTTTTGCGTCATAAGCTGATTCAGAATCCCGGTTCTGATGAAATGCAGCTGAACAGATGCTTCCTGCCTCTTGAATGTTCTTTTGATGAAAGCTGCACTCAAACCTTTAGACTGCTCTCCTTTGACAGCTGCCGAGATAACCGTAAATCTCTTGAATCATATAAATCAATTGTTTCAGGCTGTAACTGCTATCACCATATCAATAAGGTTATGACCATTGGTGATATCTGCAGAATAATTGATGCAGAGCTGCCTGATAAGTTTTCCTACATGGAAAACGTCAGTGTGGGAAAGGTGACAACTCACTGGCCTGACTCTGAAAAAGGCGATGTTCTCTTCTTTAACGAGCCATACAGAGATGTAAATGATGTAATTGAAAAACCGCTTAAAGTAAGAATGCTGGTTGTTGAAAAAGCCCTGGAAAAAGGTGTTACCTTTGTTTTCAGCCATGTTCCGTTATCAGATAAGATTCCACATATTGTTTTGCACAGTCCAATGGAATCTCATATAAAGCTCTGTGCGTATATTAGAAGTCAGTATCCTGTTAAAACAGTTGGAATTACCGGAAGTATCGGAAAAACCAGCACAAAGGATATGCTGTATAATGTTTTAAAACAGCACTTTGATACAGACAGAAACCTTAGAAATACCAATACTCAAGTAAATATTGGGCTCCATATTCAGGCTTTTAAAGAGTGGCAGGAAATATACATTCAGGAAATCGGAGGCGGACGTAAAGGTGGTGCCTCCAGACACAGTAGAATGATTCGGCCAATTGCTGCCTGCGTAACAAATATCGGTGATGCACATATCGGCAATCACGGGTCCCGAGAAGCTTTGATGCTGAATAAGCTTGGAATTGTTGACGGACTGGCCCCCGGCGGAACCTTATACCTGAACGGAGATGACCCCCTTCTTTCTAAAGCTCAGGTAAATGCAAAGGTGGTTTACTATGCTGTGGAAAACAGAGAGGCCGACTATTTTGCTGACAACATCAGACAGGTTAACGACCAGATGTGTTTTGACATTTGCAGCAGTCAGTCCCGCACACCTGTAGTGCTGAATGTTTTAGGTGAACACAATGTCCTGAATGCAGTGTGCTGCTATGCAATTGCCAGACAGTTTGGAATGAGTGACGCTGAAATTCAGGCCGGACTTGCAGAATTCAGGACAAGCGGTGTAAGACAGAATTTCGTGGAAGTTATGGGCTACAGACTTTTTGTTGACTGTTTCAATGCCTCACCTGACTCCATAGATTCTTCTCTTTCAGTTCTTGATTCACTGGATGCCGGTTCAGGCAAGAAAATTGCAGTTATCGGTGATGTAACCGGTATGGCAGGTATGGCCGGGGATGTTCACAGACGTATAGGTGAAATAGTTTTGACACATAAAATGGATATTCTCGTATGTTACGGAAAAAACTCTCGAGAGGTTTATAAAGCTGCCAGGGCTGCAGGGCTGAACGTGTACAGCTTTACTAAATCCGCTGATCTTATCAGCTTTCTCAAGAAAAACATGAAACCGGCCGATATCGTTCTGTTTAAAGGCAGTTCTAAGATGAAGCTGGCCCAGGTAATCGACCAGATGTTCGGAACAATGTTTTCAGAACAGATGTATGCCGATTCAGCAAAGAGTAAAGCCATTTCCGAAGGTGGCATTGATTATAACGTCTGCCCTGCCTTTGCTACAGTTAAAGGCTGTTCATCCGTGCTGCCGGACATTAATCTCGGCGATAAGATTAAAGGCAGGGTTCTTCGCAATATTGATTCAGAAAGCTTTAAGGACAACCGGTTTGTTGAAAGGATTACCCTTGGTCCAAATATTCGTCATATCGGTGACAGAGCATTTGCAGGCTGCACAAACCTTAAGGATATCTACCTGCCTGACCGGCTCATGTATATCGGTGAGGATGCATTTGCAGACTGCCCTAAGCTGACAGTTCACTGCAGGGAAGACAGCCCGACCTTTAAGCTGTGTCGCATCAAGGGTATCAAAACTAACTGATTCAGATACACCTGCACCGAAATTACAATAAAACCAAAAGAAGAGTATGCATTCTGGAAACACTGGTTTTCCTGCACACTCTTCTTTTTTTAGTTTATTCTTCAGATTTAGCTTCCAGATATTTTTCATATCTGTATCTTTTACCTTCATGTCTATATCCGTAGAACATCTGATATGTTGATATTGATGGAAGAGTATTTCCTTCAATCAGAACGGCCTTATCCTCGCACACTGCAATATCCCAGCCTACATAGTTTATGCCTTCAACGTGTCTAAGCCCTTTTTCGGCAACTTCCAGAACCTTGTCCCAGTTTGGAATCTTAAAGCCTTCGAATTTCTTGCCTGAAATAGGATGTGTTTCATTCAGGTTGTGCCATTTGTCCATGGCAGGAGTATCGATTGTTCCTGTTTCCACATTCAGACCACAGCCTACACCACCTGCAACAATGTTATCTGCAACCCCACCTGCTCCAAAGCGAACAAAACCGGCAAAAGGTACAAACTCATCATTGTCCAGAAGACAGAAGATTCTTACAGTATTAACTGAATTGCTGTAGAACTCGCTCATTTCGTGATGCTGCTTTACACACTCTTCAAAAAGTGTTTTCGGCTGTAAAATAAGGTCTTCATAAAGTGCCTTCAGGTCACCTTCCACTTTAATCTTTCTTGTTCCGGAAGCATGACTGAGATTTACCGGTTTGCAGAAAAGCTCATCAAGTCCATCTACGAATTCCAGGAATTCTTCATAGTTTGTATCTCTGTTAAGCCAATACTTTCTTCCCGCAAGAGGGCCGAATACCTTGTTAAACTTTACTTTATTTGCCAGAATGGAAATGCTTTTGCTGTCAGTATATTTATTTCTCAGCTTCCTGCTGTCACGCTGTCTTGCAAAAGTCTTCAGAGTTTTGTCATCCATCTGCCAGCATCTTGTTGGAAAATATGCGTGTGTAACGATTCCAAATGCAAGACTGCAGTAGATTCTGTGGAAACTGATCTGGTAATCAGTCCATCCTGTTTCACTTCTTACCCATTCCATGCAGCGTTCAAGTTCCTTTTTTTCTTCCTCTTTTCTTGCAGCAAGTTCATCGTCAGTCAGATTGTAATAGAGCTCTTTGTAGTATTCTGTAGGAAGAACTCCGTAGGTTTCGTAAGCTCTGTCTGTTTCAGCCTTTGCTTTTTCAATGTCCCATCCGGTAACCTTTGCAATTTTGGAAACAGCATTTTTCTGTTTGGCTGCTCTCTTTTCCACAAATGCCTTAACTGCTTCATCATCTTTGCTGAACAGACCGTTCAAGGCATAAACAGAAGGATCCAAGCCATAAGTTTCCTTTGCATTCTTAACCTTTTCGAAAGCTTTATTGAACTTAGTCTTTCTGGCCTTTGTCAAGACTTCAGAAACCAGCCTGACATCCTCATTTGCTTTCAGGTACGCAATATCATCCTTACTCAGTGATTTCATATTATTCTTTTCAATGTAGTCCATGTCATATCCCATAGACTCCAGGTTCTGAGTAATTCCTTTTTCGTTTTTAAAAAGTTTGGATGCTTTGTTAAGTATACTCATATTGAATCCTTTCTTTTCTTTTTATTTATTTTTAGAAGCTTTTTTTCTTCCTTTTTTCAAATACAGTTTTTTTGTTATTTTTCGCTTTGCCTCAAGAGGATCCATAACTGATTCTATCAACTTTAATCTTAGTTTCTGCCCCTTGCTTAGTTTTCTCTTTGGTACCGGCTCCACCGAGTTAGAATCAGCGAGAACGATTTTCTTCCTCACTGCTTCTTTGGTCCAAAGGGACTCATAGTCAATGTGACTGATATCTCTGAAATACCGGTCTTTTTCCCGGACTTCAATAGTCAATGATTCTCTGTTTATTCTAATAGGACAATATTTAAAACTGATACTGTCACTGTGCTTATCAAATTCCAGACTGAGAAGCATTCCGTCTTCTGAGTCTTTCTGAACTCTCTGATAGTCTGTATCAAAAATAAAATTACCTAAAGAATAGAATATATATTTTCCTTTATAGAATTCATATCCCTGAACAGTATGCGGATGATGCGCTACAACTGCATCGGCTCCCCAGTCTATATACTTCTGAAGCTGTTTTCTGTTGTAAGGCATAGGTGTGTGAAGAAATTCTTCACCTCCGTGATATACCACTACCACTCTATCCACTTTTTTCTTCAGTTTTTTTATAGTTTTCCTTATAAGGCCTGATGCAGAGTCATGAAGTGGACCTGCCGTTCCTTTTCCTGCAATACCGTTCTTCTTGTATTGGAATGCAAAAATTCCTACTGATAAATCACCGGAATTAAAAACAACCGGTTTTACCGCATCTTTTAAGTCATATCCTGCTCCGATTCTGGAAACGCCTGCGCTTTCCAGGCATTCCATGGTATCCAGTAAACCTTTTTCACCAAAGTCCATTATATGATTGTTGGCAAGTGAGACTACAGGTTTTTTGAAGTTGTTTACAATAAAATCAGTCGCTTCAATATCGCACTTGTGTGCCAGTCTCTCCTTCTCTGTCTCTCCGCATTCTGTAATGGGACTTTCCAGATTAATAACAGTTGAATGATTTTCTTGAAGGAAGGACTTAACTTCAGGAGAAAGAATATCCTCTTGTTCTTTTCCCCGGAAATATCCGCTAAAGGAAAGGTCTCCTGTAAAAGCTATTTTCAGTTTTCCCTTTTGATTCTCATTCATACGATCACCTGTATTCTTTCCAGTATTATTTATCTTTCTAAATCCTTTGGTGAATTGAAATCTCTTGTTTCATCTTCAATATATATGAAGCAGTCTGTAGGAGTCTTATCACCAAAAGCCAGTCCTGCGTAAGACTGATATACCTGCCAGCCTTTGCATGTATCCAGTTTCTTATCCAAGTAAAGCTGTCTTACTTTGTTTACATGACTTCTAAAAAGTTCACCATCAGTTATCTTTATGGCAACAATGGATTTTCCGTTGCCAAAGAAGAGAATTTCATCTGTTTCTGCATAAGCTATAGTATCCATTGACTTATCTGAATAGAATGTATCCCCATACAGAAAACAGATATTGTCGTCTATAAGCTCCGCTGTAAAGCGGTCAATTTCCAGGACGTTATTTTTAGGTTCATAACGTCTTGCACCCTCAATTTCATAAAGAGGATTGTGACTTGTTATAACAACCTCTGCATTAGAATCTCTCTCCTTAATCAGCCTGACAGTTCTGCTTAACAGTGATTCTCCGTCGATGGTAATCAGATGCTTCGGTATATCGTTGTGATTGTTCCATCTCAGACCTTTTCCGTCTGCCATAATGATATATAGCATATAATCCTCCGGTTATTTCTTAATACATTTATGGTATCTGTAGAAATCACCCAGTTCCTTGTTGCGCTGTCCGCCCCAGAGCTGAATGATATTAACTCCTGATGAAGTATTTGCTTCAATAATGCAGACCTGACCGTCTTCAAGAATAAGGACATCCCATGCAATAAAATGCATATACGGCATGTGTCTCGTCAGTTCAAGCATTTCCTTCTTCACTCTGTCCCATTCAGGTACTTTTACACCTTTAATAGGTTTTCCTGAATCCGGATGTACTTCATAAACGTTTCTGTTGTGCAGACACCTTGCCTCAGAAAGCTCTCCAGTTTCCATATTAATATTTGCAACCAGTCCTCCCCTGCTTCCGTTATCTACAGGAATAGTCTCCTTTGTTCCGATTCTCTGTACTGCAAAGAAAGGTTTGAACTGATGGGTTTCAGGGTCTTTCAGAGTAATAAAGCGAATTGTATTTACTGTCTTATCATAAATATCGTTCAGATACTGATGCTGATGCATTGCCTCTGAGATAAACCAGTCATCTCTACCCTTAAGAAAATCTATGAAGTCATCATCTGTATAAGGAGTCTGATCTACATAAATAGTGTCATTCCTATAGATCAGAATATTTACACCCATACCTTTTCCAACACCGTAAGGCTTTATAAAAAGCTGTTTCTTTTCTTTGATTAAGTCCACTGCATAACTGTAGTCCAGTTCCTCGCTCTGAAAACTTGAAAGGAAACCGTCATTCTTAATCATATAGCTTTCCGGTGTTCTGACATACTGCTTTAACAGTTCTGCTGCTGCAATTTTATTATTCAGCAGAAAATCAAAAGGAGCATTAATATATCTGGATCTGTACCAGTCAAATTCAGATAAATATTCAGATTTATCGTTGTGGTCAAAGTCATAAAGCATCCATTGATCTGCAGTAAAACCACCGCCAAAGTTTGCACGAAGTTTCTTCAATAAAGAACACTTGAAATGATTTTTCACAAAAAGAATTCTGTAAAAGAAGATGACAAATAATTTCACCTTGTTCATACGTTTCTTCAAAGATTTAAACATGAATCTAATACTCCTAACGAAATTATTTCTTATTTTTCAAGTTTTGATAAAACCAGTTCAGCCAGCCTTACGGTAGATGAACCTAAATTCTCAGGCAGGTACATCTGCCTGTAATTGTCCAGAACAGTCTGATCATATGCTTCGGACTGAAGATGCTCAATCAGTTCTCTGCCGTCGCGAAAAGCACATCCCGGCATAGACTCAAACGGGTTAAGGTTTATGCCGTTTTTTCGGGTATATTCCTCGTAGTCATAAAGGAAATAGTATGTTTTCTTGTTAAGAACGGCTCCTTCCAGTGCAATGGCAGAATAATCGGTAATCAGGTAATCACATGCTGCCAGCATTTGCACAGAAGAAAACTCAGGGCACATGTACACTCCCTCTCTGTCACACTCTATGGCCTGGTTAGGGTGCCCTTTGATTATGAGAACAGACTTGCTGAAATCAAACTTTTCAAGCAGCGGTTCCCATTTCAGTTCAATATTTTTTCTAAAGGTAGGAGCATAAAGAACAACTGTCTTATCTGCAAATTCAGGATACTTTTCTAAAACTGCTGCTCTGTTTGACGCCTCAGTCTGTATAAGATAGTCAATTCTTGGAAGACCGATATTGTACAGCTTATCTTCAGTAGTGTTAAAAGAAAGACAGTAAAACCTGTTAAAAGCCTTACCACCGGCAATAATAATATCGTACTGTTTATGCATGTCCATAAGCTCAGCAACTTTTCTGCTTCTTCCGGATTCCTTATCCAGAGTCTGATAACCAGACTGTTTAATCTTTCCGATAGCATGCCACATCTGAATTACTGTCAGATTTTTCTTATGATTCAGCATAGAAACAGCAGGCCAGTATGCATCAAGAACAGCAGCCTCACTGGTTGCAAGATGAAACATGCTTTTTAATACGTCTTTACCGAACTTTACGATACCACTTTTTCCGTCTACCATGTAGTTACATATTTCAACGATTTCAATGCTGCGTTTTTCCTCTTCTGCCTGCCTTAAAAGCTCATCCCTAAGCATTCTGAAATCGAGGCTTAGAGTATCAGACTGACGGCTCAGGAAAAGAATCTTTCCTTTTTTTGTTCTAAATATCTTAAGAATACAGTAAACAAGCCTCATACAAAGCTTTCCGATTCTTACTATTATTGTCATATTCCCGTTTTCCTTATTAAAACTTAACTAATCTAAAGAATATCGTCGAAACCATCAGCGTCTCCGCCAATTTCATCGATAGGATCTTCAATATCCTCCTCAACAGTGGCTTCAATCTTGCCCATAATCTTCGGAAGAATGGTTCCCCTGAAGAATGCACAGGCGTCATCAATAGGACCATCGTACACAATCTCTCCGGCATCCAGTACAATACCTCTCTGACACATTCTTTTAGCAAGCTGCGGCATTGCGGTACAGAATACAAGGGTGACTTCTGGATCATCTCTGAATTCCTCGATTCTGGCAAGACATTTCTGTCTGAACCTATAAGTTCCCACAGATAAAGGGTTATCAATAACCAGGACCTCCGGTTTCCTGTAAGTCTGAATGGCAAATCCAAGTCGTCCCGGTTCTCCCTTTTCATAGTTTCTGATTGGCTTGTCAATTTTTTCTCCAAGGTCGGCAAAATCTATAATACTTTGTTCAGCTTCTTCTATTTCAGCCCTTGACCAGCCAAGAATGCTTGCCTGAGTACGCAAATTATATCTTCCGGTAAAGTCCATTACAAACCCGCTTCTCAGATCAAGCAGAGCTGTTACTTTACCTCTTGTAATCACCTTGCCTGTTGTAGGATAAATGTACCCGGCAATCAGCTTTGCTGTTACACTTCTGCCTGCACCGCTTGCACCAAGAATTGCAACATTTTCGCCCTTGTTTATTTTTATGTTGAGATTATCCACACCTTTTCGTGTGTTCTTTATTTTTCTGACACGAAATACAAGATTAAACATACGGTCTCTGTTGTTATTGAATATCTTGAATTCTTTAGATACATCTCTTAATTCTATAATTGGTTTTTTCACTTTAAATTCCTCGCATACAAATTGTTAAACAATATCCGGAAGCTGTTTACGCAGCCCCGAGTATAGTTTAGTAGACACAACAATCATCACTAACATCACTGATAAAAAGTAAATCAGGCTTGTCATGTCCTCGAAAATCCACTGGTGATAACATAATGAATTTCTATATCCATATACGATAAAAGTAACCGGATTCAGCCGGAAAAAAGCAACTGCAATTGGATTTTCTATTGATCCCTTATCAAACAGAATTGCTGACATCCAGAAAACGGCTGCACTTAATGTACGCAGCACATTTAGAAAGTCCTCGCTGACAATGGAAAGCAATCCTGTTGCCAGGGACCAGAAATAGGTAAATACGAGCATTAATATTACATAAACAGGAAGCTGTACCCAGTATATTGAAGGCATATATCCCATTATAGGGAACATTATCAACATACAGGCAAATACTACAATGTGAATTTTAAAATTTGATAAAGTTACAATTGTAGGAATTGTGTTCTTCGGAAAAGCGGTTTTCTGAATCATTCCCCGGTATTTCCTGAAGCACATTGCTCCTCCGGTTATCATTCCGCTCATATAAAACCATGGAACCAGACCTGCGACCAGCCATAAAAAATAAGAACAGTGTATACCTGTCATACTTTTGGATGCTCTGAAACCAACTACCATCGCAAAATAATACACTGCAATTCTCATTGCCGGTTTGAACAAAGCCCAGACCCAGCCAAGGTCAGAGCCCTTGAAGGCTCTGTCCTTATCTACCTTTGCCAGGCGCAGAATCTGCGTTTTATATTCAATATGATCTGATATTATTTTTTTTAATGTTTTAAACATATTACTTTTCAAATGCCAGTTCTATCAGACGGCTGATTATTTCTGTATAACTAATACCAACATGGTTAAGCATCAGTGAATAAATGCTTGTAGGCTGGAATCCGGGCATACTGTTGATTTCATTGAACACAAGCTGATTATCTTCTGTCAGGAAGAAATCAATTCTTGAGAATCCTTTACATTCCAGTGCCTTGTAGATTGCCAGTGCACCATCCTTAATCATCTTCTCTGTTTCAGGATCGAATTCAGCAGGAATTTTCTTTGATGAGCTCTTTGCAACATATTTTGTATCAAAATCGTTAAAGTCTCCGTTTGCATTTAGTTCACAAAGAGCACCGATTACAGGTTCGTCATTACCTAATAATGCAACCTTGATTTCTGATCCGACAATTCCTTCTTCAAGGACAACTTTTTCGCCAAAGCTGAAAGCTTCATCAAGAGCAGGTCTTAATTCATCTTCATTGTGAACCTTGGAGATACCTACAGATGAACCTGTTGATACAGGCTTAACAAAGATAGGGAATCCTGCTCTTTCAACAAGGTCTGCCTTAACTGCAGCAATTACTGCATCTTTGTCTGCAAGATATTCCTTGGCGTTAAGATTCTGGGTCATAGGTCTTCTCATACCGATGCTGTCTGCAAACAGGTATGAAATAGCTTTGTCCATTGAGCATGCAGATGACATAACGCCACATCCAACATATGGTATTCCTGCCAGCTCAAACAGCCCCTGAAGCTTTCCGTCTTCACCGGTGTTTCCTGCAATTCTTGCAAAGACACAATCAAGCGGTTTCTTTGTAATGCTGCCGTCCTCTTCGAAAACTAACAGCTGCTTGGAACCGTGGTCGATATCCAGCATAGCTTTCCTGTTTGTAGCAGACTTTTCCCAATCAACGGCAGAACGGATTTCATCAGTTGTAGCCTCAGTATAGAACCATTTTCCGTCATTAGTGATACCAACAGGAATAGGATTGTACTTTTCTCTGTCAATGTTTTCTAATATTGTTGCTGCTGAAATACATGATAGATCATGTTCTGGGGTCATGCTTCCGAATACAATTAATACGTTTTTCATAATATCCTCCGTTTTTCCGTTTATTATTTTAATTTATACTGTACACCGTTCTTTTCACAATAATCTGCAGCGTAGCTTCCTCTTTCACAGATTGCAGTCAGATTATCGCAGTTTGCAAATACGTTTTCGCCCATTTCAGTAATTGTAGCAGGCAGATATATTTCCTTCAGCGCAGCACATTCAGCAAAGGCTTCCTTTGCAATATGCAGAAGACCTGTTCTTACAGTAATCTTTTCAAGGTTATTGCATTCAGCAAATGCCCTCTCACCTATATATTTGACACTTGAAGGAAGATCCATGCTCTTTATCATTCCACATCCATGGAAACATGCATCACCTATATGACGAATCTTGTTGTGAAGCTTTACACTCTTAATGTTTTCCTTATCGGAAAATGCTCCGTCACCAAGATTGCTTACTACACGTCCGCGTATATTCTTCAGGATCTTAATAGTTCCGTCATAATCTACTGCGTTAACAACTGTTGCGTAATCAGGATATAAGTTGTAAGTCACTCTGTTCTGCTTAGCAGTCTTAAACTTGACACCATCGATATATCTCTGGTCAGCAAGCATAGTACCAAACATAGAGTCAATTCTTTCAGCAAGAAGCATCTTGGAACTGCCCTTAAACAGCAGAACATCTCCCACATTAGCAGTCGACATCAGGAAGCTTTCCAGTTTATCAGGTTCTGTAAAGTGATATGCGTTGTAACCTGCTTCCTTTGCCATGTCATAAACTTGTTTGCTGTCCTCACCATAGCATACAAGAACATCCATTGTATGTGTCTTAACAATTTCTCCTACATCATGGTGAATCTCTTCAGAAAGCTCTGCAGCACCTGTTATGTCACCGATAACCGCAATCTTCTTCTGTCCCGGCTCAACTTCAATTTTATCAAGTACAGACAGTGATGAATTTACTGATGCCGGCGAAGCGTTAAAGCAGTCCACAAACAGCTTATAGCCTGCAACACTGATAAGGTTCTGTCTTACACCACTTGTCTCAAACTTGGAAATACCGTTAATAATGTCACTGTCCTTAATATTGAATTTTCTTCCGATAGCAAAGCATCCAACTGCATTAAGCACGTTGTACTCACCAAGAACATTTAACATTGCCGGAATTCTTTCCTCGTTATGACAGATTGTAAAGTATGTCTTTCCGTTTTCTTCCCTTACGTCTTCAGCATAATAATCAGCCTTCTTGTTATGAACTGCAAAGAATACCGTTTCTGCTGCCGGTTTTGCTGTAACAAGAAGCGGATCGTCTCCATTGAGGAACAGAGTTCCGTGTTCGTCCATGCCTTCGATGATACCCAGCTTACTTTCCATAATAGCTTCCTGAGTACCATAGTTTCCGATATGTGCATGTCCGATGTTTGTAACAACAGTTGCAACAGGTTTAATCATTCTTGAGTGTCTGGAAGCTCCGCCCGGACGACCGCCACCGATTTCCTGAATGAAGAATTCATATCCTCCGCGGAAATTCTGGATATGCATTCCGATATTTACCTGTGTGTTTGAGTTTCTCAGGTTTCGGTAAGTTGCGTACTTTTCGTTAAGTACATTGTAAAGCATATCTTTAGTGCTTGTCTTACCTACGCTTCCTGTAATTCCTACAGTCTTAACTTCATAGAAATCTCTAATTCTTGCACAAACCTTAATATGACCTTCTCTTGCCTGTTCTACCTTGATATGCGGTATAGATTCATCAAGATCAACATATGAGAATATGAATCTTGCACCTCTCTTTAGTGCGTTATCAACAATTCTAAGTCTGATTTCGAGAGGTTTAACTTCTTTGTCATTAGGATCCATAAACGGTTCACGGAAGAAAAGCACGTCTCCGGCGTTTACCTCAAAGGATCTTGCACAGACCTTACCAACACTTGCATTGCCAAGATATGCATATTTTTCAGGAAGTTCAACCTCCAGAATGTCGCATATATCCTTAATTGTAAGAATGTTTCTGATATCTCTCAGCTTGTATGTCTCATTTTCAATGTATTCAAGAGCATGCATCATTTTCTTGTTACGTCTGTGCTCACTGTTATGATAGTCAATTCTTATCACATTCTTGAATTCTTCAGTCTCAAAGTCATTGTAAAGAGGAATATATCCTTTATTTGTAATATAATGGCCTTTTTCTTTTCCGGGAACCAGCTTGAATCTGAGTGCCATAGCGGCGCCCGGTGCTTCCTCATGGATACCTGCAAGATTACCCATGCTGGCAACAGTATCTGAAAAGCTTCTGTCGATACGCATAGTGTTACCGCCAATGTGAATTCCTTCCCTGTTAGACGCGAAAACTGCATCAGCACCCAGATTTGCAAGGAATCTTATATATGCACGTTCATACGGAGTGAATACGGTACTCTTGTGCGCCTCTCTGTGCAGGTAAACGATAATGTGGTCTGCGTTTTCTTTCTTAGCGAAAACAATGTTCTTCATCAAAACTTCATCAATGGTAATACTGTCAAGGGCTTCCGAATCATCCATGCCCTCAAGTTCTCTGCTCACACTTCCGCCAATGATTGCAACTTTAAAGTCACCACATGTTACCAGATAACTCTTCTTATCTGATACAGCATATAATCCCATTGTCTTTTTCAGGTATTGAAGTGCTTCAGAATCAGTTATGCTGTCATCTGCATAACCAATTTTCACATCAATATCTTCGTTCATAAGAATAGTGGCCAGATTTTCACCGTATTCTACATAATCACATTTTTCAATTCCGTCCAGCTGACCTACTACATCATATCCGAAAATCGCTACTCTGTCAGGATCCTTATCAATTGTAACAGCTTCGAAGTTTGTATCCGCCAGAGTACATCCATCGTACTGTCTCATCTTCTGATTTTTAAATTTTTCAAGATTACGCTGTCTCGCCTTTCTTACTATTCTGCGAATACGACTCCTGTTCTTCCAGACAAAATTAAATCTCAGTAATCGTGCATAAACCTTTTTTGCAAAATTAATAGCTTTACGTTTCATTATGTTCTCCTAATTATATGTACTTTTTTTCAGTGACCGGTTCATAGAAATATAACTAGTCCTGGAATTTTTTGAATTCTATTTTTACGTCCTGTGCTTCATCAAATACCACATCTATCATGTTTCTGAAGTTCTCGGAAGTATCGCTTGCGTAGCACAAATGCATTGCATTATTGTTTTCATCCGCAAGCATGTCCTTTTCCTTTAGTATACGATGAACCTCATTAATTACTTCCTCTGATGGATTAAGCAGCTTGATATCCGGGTAAAGTCTTCCGAAATTCTTCTTCAGATACGGGTAGTGTGTACATCCCAGAACAATCTTTTCAAGATTGTTGTCTACAATAAAGTCGTCCAGATAATACTTTATTGTCAGATCCATAATCTCGTTATCTATTATTCCCTCTTCAATAAGCGGTACAAAAGCCGGACATGCTTTACTGAAAATCTTTACTTTCTTGTTCCTGCTGGTAATAATATTGGAATACGCCCCGCTGGCCACAGTTACTTTCGTGGCTATTACCCCAATTCTCACCTCTTCTTTTTCCTCTTCGGCAATTCTGTTGGCTATTGGCTCAATTACGCCTATGATAGGAATGTCAGGATGCCTTCTTCTTAAAGATTCCAGGCACGTTGCACTAATGGTGTTACATGCGATTACTATCATTTTTACATCATGTTCTACCAGATAATCTGCTATCTGATTTGTAAACTTTCTTATCGTATCTATAGACTTGGATCCGTATGGCGTTCTTGCCGTATCTCCATAGAACACAACCCTCTCATTTGGCAGTTGCTTCTGAAGGGCCGGGATACATGTCAAGCCGCCAACACCGGAATCAAAGAATCCTATTGGCCTGTTGTCCATTTAATAATCCACCTTTCATCAAATTGCGTCTGCACGCACTTATACATCATCAATTATACTAAATTTCTGCATTAATATCAATCATTAAACAAGAGGATATCCCCTGAAATAAAAATTCCCTATGGAATTCTGCTCTGGAGTCAGCCATAGGGAATCTGTGTTCATATATTCTGTTTTATTTTATCTGTTCCTTCTCGTAATAAACTTACATTGCCTTTCTTTCAAGGCGCAGTTTATCTGCTATTATAGCGATAAACTCACTGTTAGTCGGTTTCCCCTTATCATTCTTCACCGTATACCCGAACAAAGCATCTATTGTTTCTATTTTCCCCCTGTTCCATGCAACTTCTATTGCATGTCTGATCGCACGTTCCACACGACTTGGTGTGGTATCGTTCTTTTTAGCCACCATTGGATACAATTCCTTCGTAACAGCAGACAGTATATCACGATCCTCAACTACAATAGTAATTGCATCACGTATGTACTGATACCCCTTTATATGCGCCGGTACACCGATCTCATGAATCAGATTGGTTATTTCTATTTCCAGATCATTACCTGCAACTGTTTCTCTGCATGAAGAAACCCTTCTCAGATTAAACATACTTTGACCTACAACCTGACCGAATTCAGGCATCATAACCTGTCTGATTCTGCTTGCAATAATCTCCGTACTGATAGGTTTCACAAGATAATATTCCGCCCCAAGTGCTGTTGCACGCTGAATCATAGAGTCCTGACCCACAGCTGATACCATAATAACTCTCGGATACTTATCCAGGTCCATATTATTAATTCTCTCCAGAACTCCCAGACCATCCAGATGTGGCATAACCAGATCCAGGACTAGGACGTCGACATAATTATCCGTCAGCAGTTCACAAGCCTTCACACCATCCTCAGCAATGAATACAACTTCCATATCATCCTGCATTTTAAAATAGTTATCCAATGTCTTGCAGAAATCTCTGTTGTCATCAACAACACCTAGTTTGATATTCTTCATTTTTTCCTCCTTTTCACGAATTTCCAACTACTCAGTGTGGAATCCCCGTTTCCGTTCGTCTCATATTTACCTCATGCGCCCATTCTACGGCAAAACCCAGTTTTTTCAAGGTTTTTTTGCCACAAAAATAGTCATTACATCAAAATCCATCTTAAGTACCAAGGGCTGTGACATATGGTACCATACCGATACTTTAGTACTAGTACCATAGCCTTAACCCTTCTGATATCTGTCCCGTCACTTCGGTGATTTCGGATTGAATATCAAAGCTACCAGGTATCCGAATACAATTGCTATGCCAACTCCGGCAGCAGTACTCTTTATGGCACCTGAGATTACACCGATAAATCCCTTCTCTGCACCATCTATTGCACCCTTGGCAAGGGCATATCCAAAACCGGTCAGCGGAGTTGAAGCTCCCTGATGTGCCAGATTTACCAGTGGTTCGTAAAGATTAAATGCCTGTAGCAGCACACCGCTTACCACGAAGATTACAAGAATTCTAGGTGGAGTAAGCTTGGTAGTATCCATCAGAATCTGACCGATTACGCAGATTCCTCCACCTAAAAGAAACGTATATAAATAGTCCATGTTCTCCTCCTCTGTTTTTATTCTGTACACAAAGCCACTGCATGAGCAATTCCCGGAATGCTTTCACCCTGAAACGGGCTGATTGTTGACAGCATAGCTCCTGTAGAAATAAGAAGAACACGGGAAAGTTCACCCGATGCCATACGGCTCAGAATATTACCGGAAAAAATAGATGCCGAACAGCCACATCCACTTCCGCCTCCGTGTACATCCTGGTCCTCCCTGTAATACATCATTGTTCCACAGTCATCTATTCTTTCCTCAACATCCCGTGAAGGCAGTCCTGCGTCCTTTAAAAGATCACATGCGATGTCTTTTCCGATATATCCCAGGTCACCTGTCAAAACAAGGTCATAATAGCTCAGTTCGCGTCCTGTATCATCCAGGTGATTTAGAATTGTATCTACTGCAGCAGGCGCCATGGCACTTCCCATCTGATTAGGATCCTTAACTCCTGCGTCAATTATCTTTCCCATAGTACCACAGTCTACTCTGATATGCCTCTGATGACTTATTTTATCCGGTTCAGCAATTCCGACGGTTCCCATTCCACTTGGTTTTTCGGAAACAACCATAGCGCCCGTTGCCGTTGCAGTCCACTGAGCTGAAGGCGGACGTTGATTTCCGTGCTCCACAGGCATTCTGAACTGTCTCTCCGCAGTGCAGAAATGACTGGATGCCCCAACTATAATATTGTGAGCAAAGCCCCCATCGGTGAGCATAGACCCCAAAAGAAGTGATTCTGCCATAGTTGAACATGCACCGTATAGTCCCAGAAAAGGCAGATGGAGATCTCTTGCCATAAATGATGATGACATAAGCTGGTTAAGGAGATCCCCGCTCAAAACAAGATCAATCTCTTTCTTGTCCTTTCCCGACTTTGCAAGTGCTTTTTT
Organism: Eubacteriaceae bacterium; assembly: GCA_028727785.1. Classification (GTDB taxonomy): domain Bacteria; phylum Bacillota; class Clostridia; order Peptostreptococcales; family Anaerovoracaceae; genus Senimuribacter. Next base: position 22,712 of record JAQYNQ010000045.1, read on the forward strand.
CATGGCTTCTTTCAGCATTTTGCTTTCAGCTTTTTCCCATGTTTTTTCCCCGTAAATATCGTCATCCAGACAGTGATCGAACCACCTGGCCATAGGTCCTTGTCCTTCTTTTTTCCCTACAACAGATGCAGATCCAATAATATACGGACAAAGCTGAAACTTGACAGACTGTTTACCCATCTTTTTTTCTGCCATTTTCTGTTCCTCCTATACCCTATAAAAGTCCAATAATCCATTTAATCAGGCCCACAACCGTTGCGGATCCAATTCCGCATACAAGGACAGGACCTGCCACACTGAACATTTTCGCGCCTATACCCAGCACCCAGCCTTCTTTTTTGTATTCTATAGCAGGTGCCACCATAGAATTGGCAAATCCGGTTATCGGAACAATAACTCCCGCACCGGCAAACTTTGCGATTTTATCAAATATTCCAATTCCTGTCAGAAGCTGTGCAATCATAACAAGGCCTATCGTTACATATGTCTCAGCGTTTCTCTGGCTCAAGCCAGCCGCCGCCAGCCTGCCGGCGGCGAAGTAGGCGGCCGTGCACACCCCGCCGCCTACCAGAAACGCCTTCAGGCAGTTAGCGAGATAATTTGGTTTGGGAGTAAACTGCTCAGAATACTTCCCGTAAGCCTTAGCAACATCTTCCTTACTTACTGCTTTGTTAATGTCCTGAAAATCTTTAGTATCTTCACTCATAATTCACACTCCTTTTATCATTTAGTGTTTGGAAAAATTCAGAAATTATGCCATAATGTTAAAAAAGCGTAAAAAACACTGATATTATTATCGGAGGATGAAGATATGAAAAAAATAGTTTTAGCATCCGGCTCACCTAGACGCATTGAAATGATGCGAAAAAATGGATACGACCCGGAAATCATGCCGGCAGCTATAGATGAGACACTTCCGGAAAACATTGGCATGAGAGATGCAGTAATGTATCTTTCCCTAAAGAAAGCCTTGTGGGTCGAAGAAAAACTTAAAGTCAGCAGCGAAGAAGCTTCATCAGATTCTAAGGAACCTGCCATAATAATTGCAGCAGATACAGTAGTATATAAAGATGGGATTCTGGGTAAACCGGTAGACCGCCGGGATGCAGAACGTATGCTTGAGCTGATTCGCCACACAGATCACTATGTGGCAACAGGAGTTGCAATAATAGATACAGCAACCGGAATCAAGAAAGTTTTGTGCGATGTAACCCGTGTCTTCTGCAAAAACTACTCAAAAACCGAGTTGAATGCATACCTGAACACTAAGGAACCATATGATAAAGCAGGAGCTTATGGGATACAGGGAATATTCGGCAAGTACATCGACCACATTGAAGGCTCATTTGACACAGTTGTAGGCTTCCCGTGGGAACTTATCTCTTCCGAACTTGAGGCTATGGAGCAGCAAAAAGAGGAAGATCAGGTTTATAATAAGTAAAGATTATCAGGAACAGCAGCAGCAGAACAAAAGCAGCTGTTCCTGTTTTTTTCTGCACACTGTCATTTAACATATTGCTTATAAAGAATATGGCAGCAAGAAAAACAAAGTATCCTGCAATGTCTATTACCGGATTCGGCGGAATAAAAACTGTGTACCCATAAAAAAAGATAATCTGTACTGCAGTTACAATTAATGTAGCTATGGATCTGTTTCCTATCTGTTGAATCAGCTCAAGTCCGTTCTTTTCTGAACCCCTTTCTATGAAATACTGTCCCAGAGTCACTGCCATAACCGGAAAGAAATATAACTTCAAATGTTCAAATACAGATTCATCTGTTGCAGCCAGGAATTTTAAAAAAACGGGTACATTAATTAAATCATTTAAAAAATGCAGCAGTACCCCAAGCATTCCACTGATAATAAAGCCCAAAATGTTCAATCTACCACGACCTTTCAGAAAACTATTCATACATTCAGTATATGCAGCCTTCAGTTTTTAGTTATTCTACCCAGAACAAAAGTGGCTGCACTATGTTAGTGTGATTCGACTGAATATGACGCGCCGGCATATCGACTCTTAGAATCGCATCCAATATGGCGCGTGACTTATCGAAGTGCCATGTTTACCCTTGAAATTGCATCCAACATGGCGCGTGACTTAACGAAGTGCCATGTTTGCCCTTGAAATTGCATCCAACATGGCGCATGACTTAACGAAGTGCCATGTTTACCCTTGAAATTGCATCCAACATGGCGTGCAGGCGCCATGTTCTCCCTTGAAATGACGTCCATCATGGCGTTTGCTCGACGGCCGCGCCATGTTCTCCCCTGAAATAACGTCCATCATGGCGTTTGCTCGACGGCCGCGCCATGTTCTCCCTTGAAATAACGTCCATCATGGCGTTTGCTCGACGGCCGCGCCATGTTCATCCTTCAAATAGCCTCAAACATGGCGCAGGCTCAGCTCAGACGCAAAACACCCGCAACAACATGAAGAATCGATATTTCCCGGTAAACAAAAACGGGGAAATCGCTGACTTCTTCAGTCAGCGACTTCCCCGGCCATTTCATCCGGCCATAACAGTATTAAGTAAGCAAATATTAAGTGACTATGTGAATCCATTTCCTGCTTCTGAAATGAGGAATATTGGTAACTATTCTGAACAGGTCGCCTATCTCAACCAGAATAAAAGCAACAGGCAGACTTACATGTAGTACCAGTACTGCAAAGAATGCCATGGTAACCTGCAGACACCAGGTTGCAATAAGTTCAATAATCATGCAGTATATGGTATCTCCGCCTGCACGGAAGATACCGCAAATGTATATGTAACCAAGCATTTTCGGTCCAATAGTGAAAGCCACGGCCATAAGGGTTTTGACAAGCAAAGTGTTTGTCGGTTCCTCAAAAGCGTAAATCATGGCAATTGGTCTGGATAAAGTCAGCATAATAAGAGTCATGATTGCGATTAAAACACAGGTAACCTTAATGGATCGCCTGCCGTACTCATAGGCCACATCCGGATTTCTCTGTCCCAGCTTTTCCCCTATCATCATCGCTGAAGCGTTTCCTACGCCGAAGAATACAGATTGGAGCAGGTCACATACAACGTTTGCAATCTGAGATACAGCAAGTGCTGATGTTCCCAGACGACCAAAGGCCGCAAAGGTCAGAGACATGGTAACAGCCCAGGAGCTTTCCGTCAGCACAACCGGCAGAGCCGTCTTCATAACCCTGAAGAACAGTTCCCGGTCAAAACCGAATAATTCTTTCAGGCCTGCCTTAAGGTAGTGGTCCTTATGACAGTAAACAATTGCCAGCATAGCGACAAACTCTGTAATGCGGGCTATAAGCGTTGCAATTGCAGCGCCCTGCACCCCCAGCTTCGGGAAGCCCATAAGCCCGAAAATAAGCAGCAGGTTTAGTACTGCATTAATTCCAATAGCCACAGCATTTACAACAGTAGGGGCTTTCAATTCCTGAATTGCCCTGCAGTTATATGATATGGCAAAGGACATAGCCGAAAAAGGATATGCCTTGTTTACTATTCTTAGATAGGAAGCGCCATAAGCTATAACCGAGTCATCTTTCGAAAACAGTCCTATTATATTCTCTGCCAGTAAATCTGTTACTATTACAACAGTTACAGCAGATAGAACTCCCAGCATGTAGCATATCCCGACCATCTTATGGATTCCGGCACGATCCCGTGCTCCAAAATACTGAGCGGTAAAAACAGCCATCCCGCTGAACAGTCCGAACAGGGCAACGGTAAATATGAAATATACCTGATTTGCCGCACCTACTGCCGCAAGTTCCTCTTCACCCAGCCTGCCTATCATTAGAGTATCTAAAAGATTCAGACACATTCCCACCAGGTTCTGAAACAAAACAGGAATTCCGATAAGCATCAGCTTTCTATAATATTCTCTTGTCTCTTCAGATTTATTCTTCAGTTTCATCAGAAACTATCACCCCTATATATTCTCAACATGAAAAACTGCTTCAATATTAAGATTTCCATCCACAAAAGTTTTGAAACAGTATTCGTTCTCCGACTTTTCTGCACGCTGTATTTCCATTTCGCATCCAAGAGGCGCTTCATGATGGAAAGACAGATTAATGCCTCTGACTTTCTTATTCACTACGTCAGGTATGTAACTCCACAAAACATCTGCATAATAGGTGTTATTAAGATGCATGTTTGTATCAACTTCACTGTATAATACTTTTTTTCTTCCTACAGTCTCAAACTCCATTTCCTTAGGAAGTTTAAACTTCACAGGTAGTTCCATCTCCAGTACCTGATCACTTTCATATGCTGATATATCTATTTCCGAAGGTCTGCAGACCTTTCCTGTCTCCGTATCTATCAAAGTCCACATACTGTGACCTCTTGCAACTACCTGTCCGTCTCTCACAAGTTCGAAACATCTTCTGAAAGAAGCCGCCTTGGCGTCGCAGCTCCAGGTGTATCCCTCAAATTCATCGTAAACGTGAAGATTGTCCTTTATTTCTATAGTAATTCTTGTCATGATAAAAGCCTTCTTCGCCTCTAAAAGGTCTTCTGCAGAAGGTCTTCTCACTCTCATCTGTTCATGTGCAGTATCCATCATATATCTTTGAATTAAAGACGGTTTTATATTGTTGTTTACATCTACTTCGTGACTGCTTACTTCAAATCTCTTGCAAAATTTCATAATTACCCAAATCCTTTCATTAAAAATTGCAGATGTTAATTATAACACTTTTTTTACCTTTTATCCAGTGTTATAATATATCTATTAAAAAGAAAGAGGGTTAGCATATGAGCGCTTATGTCGAACTAGAGAATGTAAGAAAAGTTTATAAAATGGGTGAAGTAGAGATAGAAGCATTAAAAGATGCCACATTTGAAATAGAAAAAGGTGAGATCTGCGTAATCGTAGGTGCTTCAGGTGCAGGAAAAACCACCCTCCTGAATATACTGGGAGGTATGGATACATTAACGTCAGGTACGGTAACTCTGGATGGCAATGTTATTTCAAGCTATTCCAGGAAACAGCTGACGGATTACAGACGTTACGATATAGGGTTTGTATTTCAGTTCTATAATCTGGTACAGAACCTCACTGCTCTGGAAAACGTATCTCTTGCTACACAGATTTGCAGGAATCCTCTGGACAGTGCAAAGGTACTGGAGGACGTGGGTCTGGCACACAGAATAAACAACTTCCCTGCTCAGCTGTCAGGAGGTGAACAGCAGAGAGTTGCCATAGCCAGAGCACTTGCAAAAAATCCGAAGCTTCTGCTTTGTGACGAACCTACAGGGGCTCTTGACTATAATACAGGAAAAGCCATTCTTAAGCTTCTTCAGGATACAAGCCGCAACACAGGAATGACAGTTGTAATCATTACACATAACAGCGCATTGACAGCAATGGCGGACAGAGTAGTTCACATTAAGAACGGACATGTTTCTTCAGTGGAAAAGAACGTGTCTCCAATGCCTGTAGAAAGCATAGAATGGTAAAGTTATGCTGAAGAAATCCACATTCAGAGAAATAAGATCAAGTCTGGGCCGTTACCTGGCAATTCTTGCTATAGTTGCCCTGGGGGTCGGTTTCTTTTCCGGTCTGAAGGTAACTCAGGAGGCTATGGTAAAGACAACAGACAGCTACCTTTCTGAGCATAACCTCTTCGACTACCGCCTGGTCTCCACACTAGGCTTCGAAGATAAAGATGTAGAAGAATTGTCTAAGCTTTCTGACGTTGAAGCAGTGGCTTCTTCTATAAGTCAGGATATGCTCTTCCATTTTGCTGATAGCGATGAGGATCGAGTTATCAGTTTTCATACAGTAACTGACAGAATAAACACACTTGAGCTTGTTGATGGACGTCTGCCCCAGGCTCCTGATGAGTGCGTTGTAGACCATAAGCTTGGAGACTCTCTTATTGGAAGTAAAATTGTTCTCTCTGAAAAGAACGACAAAGATGCCCTTAAGATGTTCAAACATAGAACGCTTAAAATCGTAGGTACCGTTGTATCCCCTATTTATCTTAATTTTGAGAGAGGAAGCACAACTTTAGGAAACGGAACCGTAGCCGGTTTCGCATACATGAACGCAGAAGGTTTTGATACTGATTATTACACAGAGGTGTATATTTCTCTTAAGGAAAAATATCCTATATACTCTGATGAGTACAAGGACTACATCGATGAGACCGAGGATCGTGTGGACGAGGCTCTGAAAGCTGCAGGAACAGCACGCCATGACCGAATTGTCAAGA
>JAQYNQ010000046.1 GCA_028727785.1 Eubacteriaceae bacterium
CCCAGCGCAGCCGCGCGCCCTCAATGTTCTAATTCAGCGGTCTAACATGCGGCGGCGCCTAGCCGCGCGCCATGATTGATGCTATTTCAGAGGTTAACATGGCGCTTCGCCGAGCCGCGCGCCATGATTGATGCTATTTCAGAGGTAAACATGGCACTTCGCCGAGCCGCGCGCCATGATTGATGCTATTTCAGAGGCAAACATGGCACTCCGCCACTCTTGTTTTGCAGAATGGAAACTGACCTGAAAAATATATAAGAGGGATATGAAATTTCATAATGCAATAAGATGTAAATAGAAACTTTCATATAGGTCAAGATGCATTTCATAACGCAACTTGGCCTATTGCTTTATCTCAGCCAAAATCCTATAATAAACCTAACAACAATAAATGTGCACACCGGTTGTTGAACTTTGAAGGGAGAAGCAGATGTATATCAATGGAATTAATCAGAAGGACAATGAGATAATCAATCTTCTGCTAGAGGATGGCAGAATGTCATATTCTGATATAGGCGAGAGAGTCGGATTGTCAAGGACTGCGGTAAAAAACCGCATCAGGGTCCTGGAAGAAAAGCAGATTATTGCAGGATATAAAGCAGTGATAAATCCCCAGGAAGCACCTGAGATGATGACTTTTCTTGTTAATACAGAGACTTCCCCAGAGGCTTTTGATAATGTTAAGCAGAAATTTGCAGAAGCAGATGAGACTATTACGCTGATTCAAACTACGGGCAAATGCCATCTGACAGCAATCTGCGTTGCAGCGGACATGAAAGCCATGAAAACTTTTGTAAACGATATATACAAGACTGTAGACGGCATTTCGTATATTAATGCTAGTGCAGTTATGGATGTTATCAAAGGATCGGTGATTCCGGAAAAGTAACTTGGGCGAGGTGTGCATTATGAATAGACAGGAACTAATAGAAAGACTGATTGAAGAGGAACAGAAATACGGACTTCCGGCATTGCTGGACTATATCTTTGGCAGTGACATCAAAGTCAAACTCAGGTTTTCACTTCGAGACTGCGAGACCGGCATAGATGAACTGTGTCTTTCCGTTCGCAGTCAAAACGCACTGAAGCGGGCAGACATTATGACTCTGGGAGTTTTGATAGATGCTTTGAATGAGGGTAAGGTAAAAGGCCTTCGTAATCTGGGGCGAAAGAGCTTTCGGGAGATTCAGACCAGAATTCTTGTGTATGGATACGAGAAACTGAACCAAAAGGAAAAGCAGCAGTTTTTTGATGATTTGATAGAGGAGAACAGGCAGTAGAGATGGGAAAACTATACAAGAAATACAAGGATTATCAGTTGTTTAACGAGATTATGGGCGACGAAGAACCTGACCCGGATTCAGGAAACGGATGCTTGACGGTGATATTTATCGTGTTTGCAGCGGTTATAATAATTTCGCTGTTTTAGGGAGTAAGAGGAGGAAAACCATGGCATATACAAATGATATCGTCAGTACATTTTCTTATCTAATTGGAGTGGACAAGAAATACTTCAGAAGTGAGGATCTTGAAAATACTTTTGCAAGCATAGAAAAGTATAGTAAACTAGAGTACTCTAAGCCGGGAAAGATTGTAAGGAGTCTTTGCCTTGTGAGAAATGGTTTTATGAATAATTTCAGCAGAATAGTTAGTGCAGTGAACGGTTCACACGGTATTTCTGCAGGAATTCATGGCCTTTATGAATATGTAGATAAGGAAGCCATTACATATCTGGAATCGGCAGGTATAAAGTTCAAATATCATACATGGGCTGCTGACTACATTATAGAAATAAATACATATCTGTCCGACAGGATTAATAACTGCAGGAGCCTTTTCCCTGAGTTTATTGAGTGGGATTATCTGAAAGAACTGTTCATTATGCCTAACGGACTAACGGACAATGGATGCAAGGTGGCAAGCGAAATATTTTATGCGAACAAATCCTGCTATCCGTTCTCTTGTTACATGAACTGGAAACTTATTTCGGAGGATAGGGGAAAGTGCCTCTACAACGACTATCGTTTTCTGACTAATATGTATGAGGACAACAAAGACAGCTTCGAAAGACCGGAACTGGTTTCAGACGACAGCGAGAACAACATGAATGCTGTTTCCAACTTCCTGTTAAAGGGAAACACTGAAATCATAATTGACTGTGAAAATGCCAATCCATTTTTTATTTATTCATTTCTGCAGAGCATAAGCGACGAAAACTATAACCAGATAAGCAAGGTTATAATGTTTAATG
>JAQYNQ010000047.1 GCA_028727785.1 Eubacteriaceae bacterium
GCATTTTCTAATGATGTCTTTAATTCTTCATATTGTGAACCGACCCATGCTTCGTGATTGCCTGTAACAAAATAGCAAGGAGCGATTTTTACGGCTTGCTGAGCAAAAGATAATGCAACTTCAAGATTTGTATGGTTGGAATCTATCAAATCCCCAGTAATAGCGATTATATTTGGGCTTTCTGCCTTTAATATATCAATTAACTTTTCATTATTCTTCCCGTATTCTGCATTATGCAAATCCGAAATATGGGCAATAGAAAAATTGTCAAACGCTTCAGGTAAGTCTTTAGATGTTACTGTTAATTTATTTGTTTCTACCGACAGATTTCCCCAAATTAACCAACTGACCATAATTAAAATCAGAAGCACCACAAGTATAATTATTTTTCGCTTTCTTATATTTTTCACGATATTATACCTCGCCATTATAAATCCTATCCCCACAAATTCCGATTTACACTTCCATTATAATTCCCATTTCCCATCTCGTAAACGCAAACCTTTCGGCAACAGTAGGAACACTTGCTGTCAACTCTACTCACTCTCGCCTGGTTCAAAGGAGTCGAAGTCCTCACGTTTCATCCCCAATACCATCAAAAAACCTCCTGTTTCATCCCCGGTTTTCTGAGTCTGAAATGACCGGAGATGAGTCTGAAATGATTTATGAGAAAGACCGAAAGCCTTGATATCACTGGGGTTATCGGTCAAAACCGTTGGAAATAAAAGAACCTAGGCATTTTCTACCTAGGTCTAAAAAGTGGTGAAGGCGGTGAGATTCGAACTCACGTCCGAAAGCATTTCCACAAAACTTTCTCCGAGTGCAGTTAATGATTTAGATTTCGCCCTCCCGACCGCCCATTAACAGGCTTCCGGAAGTGCTATCCCGTTGGTCCCTTAACGATACCGAGAACTCTCGCAAGGTTTTCCTGTATAGTCGATGCCAGACATCCGGCCTACAGGTAAACCGGAGCTGACACGCGGTGCTGCGAAATTAAGCAGCTAATGCGAAATTGTTGTTATTTTTAGCGTTTATATTTAACGGCCATTTTTAACGTAGACTTGGCGACTACGACTCGCTTATCTTGCTTCTACACCCCCGTCGAAACCGTTTCGCCCCCAAGGTGTAACATATATTTTACACGAATTTTTTGAATTGTCAACTGGAAGAATATTGGTTAGAATCGCTGCTTCATAGCCTGATCCATTTTGCGGCTTGCGTCTCTTCTTGCAATATCCTCACGCTTGTCATAATTCTTCTTACCGCGAGCCACAGCAATCTCAACCTTTGCGCGGCCGTCAGTATTAATATACATATTCAGCGGAACCAGAGTCATGCCCTTTGTAGTCGTATAACCGATAAGCTTTCTGATTTCCTGCTTGTGAAGAAGAAGCTTTCTTGGGCGCAGACTGTCCACGTTGTACCGGTTGCCCTGTTCATAAGGACTGATGTTCATACCATATATGAACATTTCACCCTTCTCAATTTTTGCGTAGCTTTCCTTTATGCTGACCTTGCCCTGTCTTACAGATTTTATTTCTGTACCTGTAAGAACAATTCCGGCCTCATATACTTCTTCAATAAAATAGTCGTGGCGTGCCTTCTTATTATTGGCAACCATTCTTTTTTCTCTTTTTACCATATATCGTCTCTATCTTTCCATCTAATTTCAAGCTATTCTATCTTTCCTGCCTTTTTTACAGGAAGCAGTCGAAAAATTACTTTCCCAAGGATATCCTTTTCAGATATCATGCCGACTTCACTATGGCGGCTATCCTGACTGTAAAGCCTGTTGTCACCCATACAGAAAACCTTTCCCTCAGGAACAGTCACAGGTCTCACATTTCCGCTAGTCACTCCATCCTTGACATAATCCTCTTCAAGAAGCTCTCCGTTAAGGAAGACATCCCCATCCTCTATAGAAATCTTATCCCCCTCAACAGCGATGACACGCTTTACAAGTTTTTTATTCGATCCGTCCTTATCCAGAAGATGACTCCGAAAAACGACTATTTCTCCTCTTTGTGGTGTCTTGTCTCTCATATAAGCATACCTGTACAAAACTACATAATCACGATCCGAAAACAACGGTTCCATAGAATTGCCAAAAACAGTCATAGGTGTTACAAACTGAATAATTATCAAAGCCCCCATTGCGGCAGATGCCAGAATCTTTATTATCTCAACAGCCTCTCTTTTCATTTCCCCTGGTTCCCCTTGTCTAAGTCATTTGCTAAATATTATAGTCCGGTGATTCAATAAGTCCAAATTTTTTAATAGGCAATACTCTCAGCACAACTTTTCCCATAATATTATGCTTCTCAACGAATCCTACACTGCTGCTTCTGCTGTCAATGCTGACAGCTCTGTTATCCCCCATACAGAAATACTCATCCTCAGGGACAGTAACATTTACATCGCCCGGAGTATATCCGTCTTTTGTGTAATCCTCTTCAAGCATTACTCCATCAATGTACACAGCACCGTCAGTTACCTGAACGTTTTCTCCCGGCAAACCGATGACTCTCTTGATAAGAAGCTTTTCCTTGCCGTCTTCATCCGTAAGCGATGAATGGAATACAATAACATCTCCTCTTTCAACATCTCCATAGTTGTAAGACTGCTTGCTTACGATAAGATAATCCTTCTCAATGAAACTATTCTCCATTGAGCTTTCCTTTACAATAACCGGTTTAATAAACTGTATCACAACAACTGCAACCAGTACTGCTATTACAACGTCTTTTATAAAATCCTTCATTTCTAAAACAATTCCCTTCTGATATTTGCAAAATCATCTGGCAACTCCGCATATATTTCCAGATCATTTAAGTATGCCAGTTCACCTGTACAGCCACGGAACGAAAGCTTGTACGCATGAAGCAGCTGAGTTGTCAGATTAAACTTTCTTCTGACCATTTCATTTACTCTTTTATCGCCATACTTTACATCACCGATAATAGGATGTCCTGCTTTTGCTAAATGAGCACGAATCTGGTGAGTTCTTCCCGTAATAATCTCTACCTCCACAAGAGTAAAGCCCTTTCCGGTCTGTACCGGTCTCACTATTGTCTCCATCTCACGGCCGGTCTCATTTAGAGAAAGTACTGTAACCTTGTTGGTTTTCTCATCCTTTACCATTTTGTCCTTAAGGTGCAGTTCTTCTTTTACCACACCTTTTACTATGGTCATATAGTATTTGTTTACCTTATCTTTCTCACGTATCATCTGATTCAGTTTCTGCAGAGCAGCGTTGGTTTTCCCGAACAAAACCAGCCCGGTTGTATTTCTGTCCAGTCTGTTTACAGATGCCGGTGTGAAGGAGCGTTCAATTCTGGGATTGTAATCACCCTTTTCTATAAGATAGTCCACAACCTGATTTGCAAGATGATTTTTCTTTTCCGTTCTGTCTCCGTGTGTTAACAGACCGAAAGGTTTTTCCGCTATAAGAATATTCTCATCCTCATATGCAATATTAAACTGACGCTTAACCCTGCTGCTGCGACGAGTCTTAGTGAGTTTTGATAACTCTTCGTCAGGGATGTAGAGGGTGACCATATCACCCAGCTCCAGCATGGTGTCCTCCTTTGCTCGCCTGCCGTTTACTTTCACGTCCTTACGTATTGCCTTATAAATATATGACAGAGGCGCGTTTCCCAGATATTTCTTAAGGAATTTGTCCAGCCTCTGATTTTGTTCATTTTTGCCTATTTCAATAATTATCATAGACTTTATTATACAACATATTACCAGTATCTTAAAGGAAAATTTATTTGTTCTTTTTTTTAAAATATGATAAATTATATATGATATATGTTGTCGAAAATTAAGACAAGGGGTGTTTTTGAATGAAGTTTTTTAAAGATTTTATTTACGATAAAAATGATATTGTTGTTGCTTTGCTGATTCTGGTAATTGCGGGGCTGTTGATCGCATGGAGAATGGATGCTATCATGACTTATCCGCAGACGCTCGCAGAGGAGACAGGTCCTACGAAAACAGCAGTTGAGGATCTGAATCCTGCAGATGAACCTGCAGGGGATACGGATGACCGGGATACTGACGAGGACAGTGATAATGCGTCTCAGAGTTCTGACGGCATCTGGTCAGGAGAAGCTCTTGCTCAGGATGTTACAGTAACAATAGAGCGCGGAGCTGCAAGCATAGCGGTACAATCACTTGTTGATGCCGGCCTTTTCGACTCCTATGACGAGTTTGAACACATCTGCAAAACTATTGGAACGGAGCCGACGAACATTAAGGCGACCACATTCACATTTGGCGCAGGCGCTACTAAAGCCGACATCGTTAAGACAGTTACAAGTTAATACGCTTATTTTTCAAGGAGTTCGATCAGTTTCTGCAATCGAACTCTTTGTTCTTTATTCAGTGCCGGCATCATGCTTTTTAACAGTTCAATCTGTTTATCATATGGTACGCCGGCAGCACTCAGCTTTCTTCTCATATCTTTTATCTCCTGAAGAATGTCCGCCTCGCTTTTTTTACCGTAGCCCATGATTTCTTCCCCCTCTCATTTACTGAAATGCACCTTTTAGGATTTTATTCATATAATGTTATAGTATGTTAGGAGGTGGATAAATGGCACGAAATACTCTACCTTTTATTGTGTTTTTTCTCATTTTACAGAAGAATCAGGGAATGCCGGCATTGCGTCTTCCACGTATTCAAAGGGACAGTCTCTATGAGCTGGAGTCCTTGATTTCCAATGCTCAGAGGATAATGGACACTATGGATAGAATTAATTCTATCCCCGATATTAAGAAAATCACCGAAATCGTTGATAATTTTTCTGCATAGTGTATAATCTAATTAACAAATTGTAATGGAGGTATACTATGGCTTTAGTAACAACAAAAGAGATGTTTGCAAAAGCTTACGATGGCGGATATGCTATTGGTGCTTTTAACGTAAACAATATGGAAATCATTCAGGGTATCTGTGAGGCTGCGGGCGAGCTTAGAAGTCCTGTTATTCTTCAGGTCTCAAAAGGTGCACGTTCATATGCTAATCATACTTATTTAGTAAAACTGGTTGAAGCTGCTATTGCAGAGAATCCGGAAATTCCTATTGCCCTTCATCTTGATCACGGTGATTCATTTGAACTGTGCAAGAGCTGTATCGATGGTGGATTTACATCAGTTATGATTGATGCTTCATCCAAGCCATTTGAGGAAAATATTGCTCTGACTAAGCAGGTAGTAGAATATGCTCATGCTCATGGTGCTGTTGTTGAAGCTGAGCTGGGTACTCTTGTCGGCATAGAAGACGAGGTTGTAGTTGAAGCAGGTCAGGAGTCCTATACTCGTCCTGAAGAGGTTGAAGAATTTGTGGAAAGAACAGGATGCGACTCCCTTGCAATTGCAATTGGTACATCCCACGGTGCATATAAGTTCACACCGGAGCAGTGCACTGTTAACGAAAATGGAATTCTTGTTCCACCTCCACTACGTTTTGACGTCCTTGAGGAATGTACTAAGAGACTTCCGGGATTCCCAATTGTACTTCACGGATCATCTTCCGTACCTCAGGAATTTGTAAAAATGATTAACACATACGGTGGAAATATGCCGGGTGCTATCGGTGTTCCTGAAGAAGAACTTCGCCACGCTGCTGAATTATCAGTATGTAAGATTAACATCGACTCAGATATTCGTCTTGCAATAACAGCAAACATTCGCAAGTACTTGGCTGAACATCCTGATCACTTCGACCCACGCCAGTATCTGAAACCTGCTCGTCAGGCTGTTAAGGATATGGTTGCACACAAGATTGAACATGTTCTGGGCAGTGCAGGAAAGATCTGATAGCAGAAGATTAATACAAACTGACTGTACTTAAAAAGCTCCGCTTTCACTGGCGGAGCTTTTTTCATTTAACACCAAGACTGTTAAAAAAGCTTACGGCTTCCACTCTGTTCCTTACTCCAAGCTTCCTGTACGCATTGGACACATGAGTTTTTACTGTGCTTTCTGAAATATACAGCGTATTGGCGATTTGCGTATTAGTTTTACCATCGCAGAGCTGATACAGGATTTCAAGCTCTCTTTTGGTAAGATCAAATTTTTCAAAGGTTGAGTCCGGCTCAACCTCCGGCTGAATACAGGATTCAGCAATCTTGTTATTCTTTGCCCCGCTGAACCACATGAATCTGGCAACCAGCACAAAAGCAAATATACTGACTGTCAGCCACACAATTCCTATGGTTTTCAAGGCTGTCACGGCATGCAGTATACACCCGAAGGCCATGCAGATTGTTGAGAATACAAGGTAACTCAACAGCAGTCCGATTTTAAGTATCATCTTTGTCAACCTTCCTATCCTTCACACTATACCTTTTCTATCCATTTGCGATTACAATTTTACCACATAAAAATAATAAAGGCTAGGGGTTGAGCCTAGCCTTTTACAACAGTAAGTTTTGATGTAAATGACGCCATGTATGCGTCAGTGCGTATATTTATGCCTCCAATGAAGCCAGTGCTTCCTGTCTTGTCTTTTCACGCTGTTCAAGGATATGTGCGTATTCCTCGTCAGTCATCTTTTCCATAGAGATTCCCGTGAATCCATAGAAAATAGAAACCAGTGGATTGATCCAGCACAGGAATGCGTAAGGACCATAGCCCATTGCACCCCACTGAGAGCATCCCAGGAATGTGCTCATAGTAGCGCCACATGTGTTCCAAGGTATCAGGTTGGATGTTATTGTTCCTGAATCTTCAAGGCAACGGGACAGATTCTTTGGAGCAAGTTTTCTGTCTTCAAATGCTTCCTTGAACATTCTGCCCGGAAGTACTATAGCAAGATACTGGTCTCCTGCTATAATGTTCATTAAAATGCAGCTTAGAATTGTAACAGTTACAAGCATTCCGGTGCTCTTTGCAAATTTAAGCATTGCACTTGCAAGGGTTCCAAGTATTCCTGATGAATCCAAAACACCGCCGAAGCACATTGCACAGATAATCAGGTTGATGGTCCACATCATTGAATCCATGCCGCCTCTGCCGTTTATTAAGGCGCCTACGTTATATTCACCGATTACATGGTTTGAGAAGCCATATTCACTGGCCACAGCATTGAATTCATCTGCACTCATTCCCAGCAGATCGCCTGAGCCTACTCCTGCCTGTTCTGCAGCAGCATTAAATATATCTGTGAACTGTCCTACTTCATATCCATAATGCAGAAGTGATGGCCAGTCGGCCAGAGATATGCCCTGGAAAATTGATCCGATTACGCACCCCAGAACTATGCCTCCAATTAGACCCGGAAGCGCAGGAAGTTTCAGTGCAACAATAATGATTACCACAATAGGAGGAATCAGCATTGCCGGATTGATATTAAAGTTTACTGTCAAAGCTTCACGCATATCTGATACAATGCTCATATCAGCATCTGAGGATGCTCGCAGTCCCAAAATGGTGTAAATAATCAGTGCAATTACCAGAGATGGCGTTACTGTCCATATCATATGTCTTATATGATCAAACAGAGTTGATCCTGCCATAGCCGGAGCCAGGTTTGTCGTATCTGATAATGGTGACATCTTATCTCCAAAGTATGCGCCGGAAACAATTGCACCTGCAGTCATAGGGACAGAAATGCCCAGACCTGTACCAACACCTATGAGGGCAATGCCTATTGTTCCTGCAGTTGTCCACGATGAGCCTGTTGCAAGGCTGACGATACTGCAAATCAGACAGCTTGCTGCCAGGAAGATGGACGGCTTCAGAATCAATAAACCATAAGAAATCATTGCGGGTACTACACCTGCTGCTATCCATGAACCTATCAGTGAGCCGACGGTCATCAGAATCAGCATGGCCTGCATGGACCTGTTGATTGATGCAATGATTCCGGCTTCAAGATATGCCCATTTGTAGCCGTTGGCTATGGCAATGACAGATGCAAAGATACACGATACCAGTAAGGCAATATGTACTTCGCCATAACCGCAGTAGAAGGAATCTCCGAATATCATTCCGAGTATTCCCAGCACGTACATAAGTACGATAATTGTGAACAGTATCGTAATCAGACACTGCCACATAGGAATCTTCTTTCCCATAAAAATACCTCCTTTTTAAAGTGACACTAAGATCCTACAAATATATATATGCTGGATATGCCACAAATATGAGAGTTTTTTATGAGAAAGACAAAAAATGCAACAAAATGGGTGCCTTTCGGCACCCACACATAAGTCTCTACAGTATTGTATGCTCCTGAAGAAGTCTGGATTTCATATCCCACAGTTTCTGTGAAAGGTCAACGTAATACGTCTGCGGGTTATCCAGGCGAAGGGTTTCATCCCAAAGAGTATTAATCTGATCCTTACAGTACTGCTTTACTTTTTCTATATCCGGACACTGGTATACGCATTCGCCCTTATCGAAAACCTGAATTCTAAGGTCCTTAGCGTAGAAGTTGTACAATTTCTTTCTCTTCCATACGGCATTCGGATCAAATATTTCATATCCATCAACTTCAGGAATAACCTCATCTGCAAGGGTTACCACATCTGCAAGAGCTTTGTTGGTATCCTTGTCATACAGTCTGTACAATTTCTTGAAGCCCGGATTGGTAATCTTTGCAACATTCTCTGAAATCTTTATCTTAGGAATAACTTCTCCGTTTTCTTCTAAGGCGGTCAGTTTGTAAACTCCACCAAATACAGGTTCTGATTTTGCAGTTATCAGTCTCTCACCTACACCAAATGAATCAATCTGTGCGCCTTCAAGAAGTACATCTCTAATAAGGTACTCGTCAAGTGAGTTTGAAATAGTGATTGTGCATTCCTGCAAACCTGCGTCATCAAGCATCTTTCTCGCTTTTCTGGTCAGATAAGTAATGTCTCCGCTGTCAATTCTTATTCCCATCTTGTTTGGCCTGCATTCCTTAAATACCTTGATTGCATTAGGAACACCTGATTTCAGAACGTTGTAAGTGTCTACCAGCAGAACGCAGTTGTCAGGGTATACTTCAGCATACTTCTTAAATGCATCATATTCATTATCAAACATCTGAACCCAGCTGTGAGCCATAGTTCCAAGAGCTGTAATTCCATAGTCTCTGTCAGCAATAGCACACGCTGTTCCTGAACATCCGCCAATATATGCTGCACGGGCACCAAATACAGCAGACGCTGTACCGTGGGCTCTTCTTGTTCCAAATTCCATAACAGGTCTGCCCTTGGCAGCTCTTACAATTCGGCTCGCCTTTGTGGCAATCAGGCTCTGGTGGTTTACCAGAAGAAGAATCATTGTTTCAATAAACTGTGCCTGAATAACAGGACCTCTTACAGTAATAATAGGTTCATAAGGGAAAATAGGGGTTCCCTCAGGTACTGCCCACACGTCACATGAGAATTTGAAATTTCTTAAATAGTCAAGGAATTCCTCGCAGAAAACTCCCTTTCCTCTAAGAAATTCGATATCCTCTTCAGCGAATTTTAAATCCTTCAGGTACTGGATTACCGGTTCCAGCCCTGCCATAATAGCGTATCCACCACCATCGGGAACTCTTCTGTAGAACATGTCAAAATAAGCAATATCCTCAACTATACCTGACTTTAAATATCCGTTTGCCATTGTTATTTCATAGAAGTCTGTCAGCATCGTCAGGTTTTCTTTTCCCACCATTTTTTCTCCTCTCACAATATCTGCATCGCTGCATGTAAATCTTGTTTTTGTAAAATAATTACCCACTAAATATTAATTTTACACTATTTCAACATCTTTTTCAAGAATTGGCCTGTGTAAGATTCTTTGCACTCTGCGATTGCTTCAGGTGTACCGGTAGCGATAATGGTACCACCTCTGTTTCCGCCTTCAGGTCCCAGGTCGATAATATAATCGGCTCTCTTAATGACATCAAGATTGTGTTCTATTACAACTACTGTATTTCCCGCATCAACCAGCTTATCCAGTACCTGAATCAGTTTGTCAACGTCAGCGAAATGAAGTCCTGTAGTTGGTTCGTCAAGAATATAAAGTGTCTTTCCTGTACTTCTCTTTGACAGTTCTGTTGCAAGTTTCACACGCTGTGCTTCACCTCCGGAAAGCTGTGTGGACGGCTGACCAAGCTTGATGTAGTCAAGTCCTACCTCATTTAGTGTATCCAGATGTCTCTTAATGCCCGGAATATTCTTAAAGAAATCCAGAGCTTCAGCTACACTCATATCAAGGACATCGAAAATACTCTTTCCCTTATACTTGACTTCCAGAGTTTCTCTGTTATATCTTTTACCCTTACATACTTCGCATGGAACGTAAACATCCGGAAGGAAATGCATCTCTATCTTTATTATTCCGTCACCACTGCAGGCCTCACATCTTCCGCCTTTTACATTGAAGCTGAATCTGCCTTTCTCGAATCCTCTGATTTTGGATTCAGGCAGTGAGGCAAACAGGTCTCTTATATGAGTAAACATTCCTGTATATGTGGCCGGATTGGATCTTGGTGTTCTGCCTATAGGTGACTGGTCAATGTCAATTACCTTGTCGATATTTTCAATTCCCAGTATTTCGTCGTGTTTTCCTGCCGGATCCTTTGTCCTGTTAGTTATATTAGAAGCACCCTTAAAGAGAATCTCATTGATCAGGCTGCTCTTTCCCGATCCGGAAACACCCGTAACGCATACAAGTTTGCCAAGAGGAATATCAACATCCACATTCTTAAGATTGTTTTCTCTGGCGCCCTTTATGGTAATGAACTTGCCGTTTCCTTCTCTTCTATGTCTTGGCACTTCTATCTTTTTTGCACCTGAAAGATATTGTCCGGTGATTGAGTTCTTGCAGGCTTTGATCTCTTCAACGGTTCCCTGTGCGACCAGCTCTCCACCGTATATGCCGGCACCCGGGCCGATGTCTATAATATGGTCAGCCGCATACATAGTGTCTTCATCGTGTTCGACGACAAGAAGTGTATTTCCCAAATCAGTGAGGTGACGCAGTGTTTCCAGCAGTTTCTCATTGTCTCTCTGGTGAAGACCGATGCTGGGTTCATCCAGAATGTACAAAACCCCCATAAGGCTGGAGCCTATCTGTGTAGCCAGTCTGATTCTCTGAGACTCGCCTCCTGAAAGTGTGCCTGCTGCTCTTGAAAGAGTAAGATAATCCAGACCCACATTAATCAGGAACTGAAGTCTCGATTTAATTTCTCTGATTATCTGTTTTCCTATTATTGCTTCCTTTTCTGTAAGCTGAAGACTGTCAATAAAGTTGTAGGCATCAATTATGGACATATCAGACACTTCTGCTATATTCTTACCGCCTACGGTAACAGCCAGAACTTCAGGTTTCAGTCTCTTTCCTTCACAGTCCGGACAAGGCATAGTAATCATGTATTTCTGCATCTTGTCCTTCATATAATCGGAACTGGTTTCTCTGTATCTTCTCTCAAGGTTATTCAGCAATCCTTCGAAAGGATGATTTCTCTTGGTCTCAGATCCTGAAGTTCTGCTCACATATGTGTATTTTATATTTCTGTCCCCTGTACCGTACAGAAGTTCCTGCTTGAACTTTTCAGGCAGTTCTTTATATGGCACTTCAATGTCCACACCGTGATCGCGAGCCAGAGCATCAATCATCTGTCTGTAGACTCCGGCGAATTCCAGAGATGCAAAAACAGTACCTAAAGCACCCTTTGTGATACTAAGGTCTGTCTTTATTATCTGATCTGGGTCAAGTTTCTGCGTGAAGCCCAGACCGTTACATGTAGGGCATGCGCCAAACGGACTGTTGAAGGAGAACATTCTGGGTTCCAGTTCCTCCATGCTGATTCCATGTTCCGGACATGCCAGCTTGCTGGAAAATGTCTTCTCCTGTTTCCAGTCATCTGCCATAAACTGAACAACAGCAAGACCGTCTCCTTCTCTCATTGCAAGCTCCAACGCTTCTGAAAGCCGGCTTTCCTGACCTTCTCTGACAACAATTCTGTCTACAACAATTTCTATATTATGAGCAAACTTTTTGTCAAGCTTGATTTCTTCTTCGTTGATCAGTCTGATTTCTCCGTCTATTCTGACTCTGGTAAATCCCTCACGTCTTATTCGCTCCAGCACCTTTTCATGCTCGCCTTTACGTTTACGAATCACAGGTGCCATTATTATCAGCCTGGTTCCTTCAGGATACTCCAGTATAGTATCAACCATCTGGTCTACGGTCTGACTGGTTATAGGCCGACCGCAGACCGGGCAGTGAGGCTGACCTATTCTGGCATAAAGCAGTCTTAAGTAGTCATGTATTTCTGTTACTGTACCTACTGTTGATCTTGGATTTTTACTTGTAGTTTTCTGATCAATTGAAATGGCCGGTGATAGTCCGTCTATCAGTTCAACATCCGGTTTGTCCATCTGTCCCAGAAACTGTCTCGCATATGCAGACAGACTTTCCACGTATCGTCTCTGTCCTTCTGCATAAATAGTGTCAAAAGCAAGGGATGATTTCCCTGAACCTGACAATCCGGTAATTACAACCATCTTGTCTCTCGGAATATTGACATCAATGTGCTTCAGATTATTCTCACTGGCTCCTTTTATTATAATTTCATTTCCCAATGCAAAATCTCCTTCTGTTTTCCTTATATACTAATTATAGTCTGACTTATAGTCTAACCTTATATTCAAATATACGGTCACGCAGCTCTGCCGCTCTCTCGAACTGAAGATCCGCTGCTGCCTGCTGCATTTCCTTTTCCAGCTTCTTTATATATTCCTTCAGTTCCTTGGCGGTCATTTCCAGCGGCCTCTTGCCCTTGTAGCTGCTGTCATCGTCTGCAGCCTTAGTCGCCTCAATAACAGCACGAACGGATTTCCTGACAGACTTAGGTGTAATACCATGTTCCTTATTATATCTGTCCTGAATTCCTCTTCTTCTGTCAGTTTCATCAATAGCTGCCCGCATAGCCTGACTCACATGGTCGGCATACATGATAACTCGTCCCTCAGCATTTCTTGCCGCACGTCCGATAGTCTGTATCAAAGAAGTTTCAGTACGAAGGAATCCTTCTTTATCTGCATCCAGAATTGCCACAAGAGTTACCTCCGGTATGTCCAGGCCTTCTCTCAACAGATTGATTCCAACGAGTACATCAAACTCCCCAAGTCTCAGGTCACGAATGATTTCAAGTCTTTCCAGAGTATCCACCTCTGAGTGAAGATATCTTACTCTTATTCCTGCATTTGTCAGATAAGTTGTAAGACTCTCTGCCATTTTCTTGGTTAGAGTGGTTACAAAAGCTCTGTTTCCTGACTTGGCAACAGCCTTAAGCTCGCCAATCAGGTCATCTATCTGACCTTCTGTAGGACGGACCTCAATAGGCGGATCCAGCAGACCTGTCGGTCTTATAATCTGTTCTGCACTGATGCCGCCGGACTGCTCTTTTTCATAGGCGGCAGGTGTTGCACTCACATACACAGCCTGATTTACCATGTCTTCAAACTCAGTGAACTGAAGCGGTCTGTTGTCCAGTGCCGATGGAAGTCTGAAACCGAACTCTACCAGAGATGATTTTCTGGATCTGTCACCTGCGTACATCGCTCTAAGCTGCGGAAGCATTACATGAGATTCGTCAATGAGAATCAGGAAGTCATCAGGAAAATAGTCAATGAGAGTATATGGGCGCGTTCCGGCCTCAACCCCTGCAAGGTGGCGCGAATAGTTTTCTATTCCTTTGCATGTGCCTATTTCCCTAAGCATTTCTATATCATATCTTGTTCTCTGTTCGATTCGCTGAGCCTCCAGAAGCTTTCCTCTGTCCTGGAACCACTGTATTCTTTCCTTCAGTTCCTCTTCAATAGTACCGATGGCCCTTTCCATGTTTTCCTTCGTAGTAACATAATGAGAAGCCGGATATATGGCAACGTGATTTCTTATTCCCAGAATTTCTCCGGTTAAAGGATTCATCTCCTTAATAGACTCCACTTCATCACCAAACAGTTCCACTCTTATCGCCCTGTCAGAGCCGGCAGGGAAGATATCGATGATATCTCCTCTTACCCTGAAGGTTCCTCTCTCAAAGGCCAGATCATTTCTGTTATACTGGATGTCCACAAGCTTGCGCAGAATTTCATTGCGTGGCTTTTCCATTCCGGGTCTCAGGGAAAGCATCTGATTTTCGTAATCAAAAGGACTTCCTAAACCATATATACATGAAACAGATGCCACGATAATGACATCTCTCCGTTCTGCCAGCGCTGCAGTGGCTGAATGCCTTAATTTTTCTATCTCATCGTTGATTTGCGAATCTTTCTCTATATATGTGTCAGTGGAAGGCACGTATGCTTCCGGCTGATAATAATCGTAATAGGATACAAAATACTCCACTGCATTCTCAGGGAAGAACTCCTTGAACTCCCCGTGAAGCTGTGCAGCCAATGTCTTGTTGTGGCTGATGACCAGGGTAGGCTTCTGAACCCGCTCAATAATGTTCGCCATAGTAAATGTCTTACCGGATCCGGTAACTCCCATCAGTGTCTGGTGCTTTTTCCCTTCTTTAATACCCTTAACAAGCTTCTCAACAGCCTGAGGCTGATCGCCCATCAGCTTATAATCGGATTTAATACAGAATTCAGCCATTATAATTTCCTTTCCTTCTACTCAAACTACATCTTATTATACAACACCCTTTTTTAAAGGTCAAACAAATGTTCTTGCCCCGGAACAAAGAAAAAACTGCCGCAGTTAACGCATTAATTGCGTCAAATACGGCAGTGACTTATCTGCTGCTATTCAGACTTTTCAGCTTCCTCTTTTTCATTTTCTCCTTTATAAGTCAGGTAAGAAATACCTACTCTCATGGAGTTAAGCAAGCTGATTACTTCCTCGTCAGTAAGTGAATATGTATCATTTGCTGACATCCAGCTTCTCGCTGCAAGGAAATGAAGCTCGATAAAAACTTTAACAAAGTGATGACGCAGTGCATCATTTGGAAGTCCGTCTGCATCCATCATGCTGTGAAGCTGTTCATCGATAATAACCTTAAGTCTCTTTACAAAGTATGTGTCACCATGCTTAGGATCAAGCATCACACTCATAGCCTTGCTGTTATTCTTGCAGAATTCAAACCAGGAAGTAAGAATGTACGGAGGATTGCAGTCAAAAGTTTCCTCAAAGAACTTTGTGGATGTCACATGTGCTCTTGGCGGTGCCGCTGCATATCTTGCCTTGATTTCTGTGAACAGTGCGTTTTCTATCTGTTCCATCAGATCGTAAATGCCTTCAAAATACTGATAGAAAGTACCCCTTGTTATTGAAGCTCCCTCACAGATTTCTTTTACAGTGATCTTGTCCCATTTCTTGTCAACAATCAAATCTAAATAAGTATCTATAATCTTCGCTCTTGTCTGCTGTGACTTCAAGCTTTTCTGGTTATTTCCCTGTTCCATACACTACTCCTCCTGATTCAGATATTTCTTCGTATTATTATACATCAAAGCCTTCTCATATTCAAAACAATTTTTCAACTCCATGCTTTGCAATTTCATTAATTTTCTTAGGGTTCAGGAAGCCCAGTGTTTTGTACACATTTCCTGTTTTTGTTGAATAGAATTTATTATATTTTTCTTGCCATTTTCTATGACATATGTCATAATAATCGCAAATAGAATATGACATATGTCCGTTTTTGTGTATATTTGGATTTATATTAACCGGAGACCAGCTATGAAAATTTTAAAAAATGAAGAACTTCTTAACAAATACATAGAAAAACATCATATTAAGTACATGTTTGCACCGGAGTACTACAGTACATATAGGAAGCACATGAATCTTGTCCGTTTTGATAAAAATGAGTACATATATAGGGATCCCAATGAGGATATTTCTTATCTGTACTTCTTCGTGGACGGTAAGGCGAAGGTAATTAACACTTTGAGCAACGGAAAGAGACAGCTGCTTTTCTTCTACACTAATGACGGTATTCTGGGAGATCTGGAAATGTTTGGCCTGACTAATCCATACACTACTGTTCAGGCTGCCAGTGAGACTCTGTGCATAGGATTAAATTTCAGGGCAGTAGGAAGCACTTTGGAAAAAGATCCGGTATTTCTTTACAACCTGGCTAAGAATCTTGCCTTCAAGCTTTCCCGCTCCTCAAGTAACAGTTCCCTGAACATGTACTACCCGCTGGAAAACAGACTGTGCAGCTTCATTAATACTATGGCGGTGCAATATGCGAAGGATCCTTCACAGCCGAGAGTATATAAGGAAAACCTTTCAGAAACCGCTGAAGTCCTGGGTACGAGCTACAGACATCTGCAGCGGACGCTGAAGGGGCTTTGTGAACAGGGAATACTTGAAAAAGAAGGAAAATCGTACAGAGTAATTGACGAAAAAGCTCTCAGCACTAAAGGAGAAGATATTTTCATTGACAGTTATCATTTGACAACAAAGTAAAAAACGTACTGTTATTCTTTTTTTGATAGATTATCATTTTGGCAATACGTTTTGTATTGTCAAACGTTATAACCATAATAAATACACTAATTTAACACAAGGAGAACGAAACTATGAAGAAAACTATGGCGCTATGCACACCTCTTCCTGAAGAAATGCTTAAGCAGATTGAATAGAAATGCGACGTTACCATCTGCGGTGAATTAAAGCACGGTCGTGGAAACGTTACAGAAGATATTGTCAGAGAAGAATGTAAGGGACACGAACTGGTTGTTCTTGGCGACGAATACGCAGGAGCTGAAACAATTAAGATATGGGCTGACTCCGGAATGAAGTTCATGGGAGTAGCTAAGGGAACTCCTGCTACAGTAGATCACGATGCTATCGCTGCTGCAGGTCTGGAACTTTCATACACTCCCGGAAGAAACAGAGTTGCAGTTGCTGAATTCAACATTGGTCTTATGATTGCTTCAACAAGAAGACTAATTTCACAAATTAAAGGAATCTGTTCTTTGAAAAAAAACTGAAAAGCAGTACAATTATACACATAAGTACAAATACAAGAAACACTTATTTAACACTAGAAAGGATAAGAAAACTATGCAGTACGAAGCACTTAGACAGACAGTTTTAGATGCAGTTTTAGACGCTGTAAACCAGGGTCTTATTCACGGAACTTCCGGTAACGTTGCTATGAGAGACGACGATTGCAAAGTAATCGCTATCACACCGAGTGGAGTTCCTTACACAGGAATGACAGCTGGTGATATTGCACTTTGCGATTATGAAACATTAGAATGGATTGATGGACCTTACAAACCATCTTCAGAACTTCCAATGCATTCTTCAGTAATGAAGGCAAGACCTGAAGTAAAGGCTACTGTACATACACACAGCATGTATGCTACTATCCTTGCTATGGGCGAAAATCCAGAAGAATTAAAGCCGATCACTCCTCCTCAGTGTGAATTCACACCGGTGGGAATCGTTCCATTCACAATGCCGGGTTCAAACGACGTAGCTGACAAAGTAGTTGCAACATTAGGAAAAGACGGTTTAGCCTGCCTGATCAAAAACCACGGCATGATAACTTGCGGAAAGAACATGAAGCAGGCTATGCACGCAACAGTATATGTTGAAGAAATGGCTCAGACAACTGTTATCGCAAAGACATTAGGAACTTACGAACCAATGCCTCAGGAAGCAGTAGACGCTATGAAAGCTCTTATTGCAGCAGACCAGGCTGTATAATATATCAGCTAAGTTTTACGCTTATTTAAAAAAACGGTGTTGCACACGCGACACCGTTTTACTTTTCTTTCAGTTGTTTTACATCAAAACCCACATAATCAAAACCCATTTAGTCGTTAGGTCTCTTGTAGAATCTGCCTTCGATCTGTTCACTCTTAAAGGTGTTAATGAAGGCCTTCGGATCAATTTCTTTAATCCCTTTAATTACTCTTGCAACTTCTTCGCTGCCTATTACAGAATACAGCATATCCTTTTCTCCACCCATGTAGCAGCCTTTCCCCTTAAACCAGGTAGCATCATGGTGAGTCAGTATACGGATGCACTCATAAACTTCTTCCGGCTTGCTTGTAATAATAAACAGTGTGTGTTTCTGATAGCGTTTGAACAGCATTTGTATAACCTGTGTGGTACAGAACTGATATATTATGGAATAAAAAGCTCTGTCAAAACCGAACAGAATACCTGCCGTAACCAGAATACATACATTTGCCATAAAGATATAGTTCCATGCATCTACACCCTTCTTTTCAGAGAAAAAAATAGATATGAAATCAGTTCCTCCCCCGCTTGCACCTACAGACAGGCATAGAGAAATCGCCGTTCCGTTGATAATTCCACCAAACACACTTATAAGCAGCACATCCCCCGTAATATTTAAAGACGGAAGAATATCTGTCAGAATACTTCCAAGAACAATTACGTACATAGAATACAGAGTAAATCTTCGTCCAAGATATTTGAGACCTACGTAAATAGGAATCAGATTCAGTGGAATATATATCAGAGTATAGGGAAGCTCTATGCTTAAAAAAACTCTGAATATTTCCTGTATCAGAAGGGTTCCCCCTGCAAATCCGCCGGGAAACAGCCCCCCTGCTCTTACCAGCGTACTAAGGTTAAAACCCATTAAAACTGCTCCTAATGTACAGAAAAGAAGGCGCTTTCCTTCTTTTTTTGCTACATCCATTACTTTACTACCTCCACCACTTTTTTCGCAATTTTTATTTCCGTCTGTTTTCCGACAATTATTCTACCATAGTTGTTGACACCTTGCTACCCGAATAGGTATAATGGAATGTGCTAAAATTGTATATGCATTTAAGGAGGAAGTTATTTTGGAAAACAAACGAGGGAAATTCAACAGTAATTTCGGATTTCTAATGGTTTCCATCGGAACAGCCGTAGGCCTGGGCAACCTGTGGAGCTTTCCGTACAAGATGGGAATCGGAGGAGGCTTTGCCTTCCTATTAATTTACCTTGTAATGGCCCTTTTCGTAGGGTTCCCCCTTATGATGGGAGAAATTGCTCTGGGTAGAAAATCACAGAAAGCTGCAATTGATGCTTTCGAGGAATGTGACAGGAGATTTAAATTTGCAGGTTTTATTGAAATGCTCGTACCATTCTGCCTGTTATGCTTCTACTGTACATTCGGTGGATATGTAATCAAATATTTCGTTGCCAACCTTGGAACAGTGTTCGGTGCATCATGGGGAGTAAACGGAACGGATGCCGGAGAATTCTTTGGCACGTTTATCACCAGTGGTGCTCCCGCTACTGTTTATTCATGGATTTTCTTAGGACTTACAGTAGGAATTCTAATCTGTGGTGTTGCTGAGGGCCTGGAAAGATTCTCTAAGGTTGCAATGCCCGTACTTTTTGTTATGCTGCTTATTGTTGTGGTTCGCAGCTGCACACTTCCGGGGGCAATGGAAGGTGTAAAATATATGTTCAAACCTGATTTTTCAGTTTTTGCTGGAAAAGGCTGGCTTAAGGTTCTTGGCCTTGCTGGTGGACAGATGTTCTTCTCCCTTTCACTTGGTTCAGCTGCAATCATCGCATTCGGCTCATATCTGAAAAAGGATGCAAATATTGAACAGAACTCAATTATCATTCCTGTTGCAGACACCGCCGTAGCCCTGCTTTCGGGACTTGCAGTTATGCCTGCCGTATTCGCTTACGGACTGGAACCTGCCGGAGGACCTAGCCTGCTGTTCGTTTCATTACAGGCTGTATTCAACGGAATGGGAAGCTTCGGAGCCGTCTTTGGTGCTTTCTTCTATCTTCTGGTATTCTTTGCAGCCATTTCATCTTCAATCGGAATGATGGAAGGTGGCGTAGCACCGTTTACTGACATGGCGCACAAGAAAGGAAAGAAGGCCAACAGACCGCTGTACATTGGATTCATTTCAGTTATTGCACTGCTCGGATCCACACTGGTATCAGCAGATGCTCTGGGTTCATCAGGCTTCTGGCATCCTTTCGAACTGGAAACATGGCTTGATTTCTTTGACCTTCTCGGAGAAGGAATCTTCATGCCGCTTGGATGTCTTCTTATGACCATTATGCTGGGATGGACCAGAAGAGGATATATAGATGACGAAATTGCCTCTTCAAGCCCGTATAAGACGCACAGATTCGTAAATATCTGTCTCAGATATATTGCCCCTGTGTTCATGTTCCTGCTGATTATTGTTCAGCTTAACACATTCTTCAAATTCACTGATTTAATTTAATAAAGAATGCATGGCAAAAGCCCTGAGAATTGTTGATATTAACAAATTCAGGGCTTTTTTCATGTCTGTATTGACATGTGTGTCAGTATTCAAGTATAATCAAGGCGTTATTATTGTATATGCTTTTTAAAGGAGGTTTTTTATTTATGGAACAGCAACACCATAAAGGCCAATGGAGCAGCAGCTTCGGTTTTCTGATGGCTGCTATCGGTTCCGCAGTAGGTCTGGGCAACCTATGGGGATTCCCTTACAAAATGGGAATGAACGGCGGATTTGCATTTTTACTGCTTTATTTAATTCTTGTTGCGTTTGTCGGTTTTGTTATCACAACTGGTGAGCTTGCACTGGGACGAAGGTCCGGCAAAGGCGTAGTCGGTGCTTTTAGATCAATCGACAGCAAATATGGTTTTATCGGATGGTTTGCATGGATATCACCACTGCTTATTTTAGGATTTTACTCTATGCTTGGAGGATACTGCCTGAAGTACGCAATTGCAAACCTTGGAGATTTTTTCGGTGCATCATGGGGCGTAAACGGTATGGATTCAGGAGAATACTTCACCGCATTCTTTACCAACCAGTTCCAGACTGCACTTTTCACAGTAATCTTTATTTTACTGACCTGGCTAATAGTTAAAGGCGGCATTTCCGGGGGTATCGAAAAATTCACGAAAGTTGCTATGCCCGCACTGTTTGTAATGCTTGTAATTGTGATTATCCGAAGTGTAACTCTTCCGGGAGCTTCAGAAGGCATCGCATTCATGTTTAAGCCAAACTGGGATGTATTCCGGGGCTCAGGGTTTATTTCAGTACTGGCCGCTGCAGGAGGACAGATGTTCTTCTCTCTTTCACTAGGTATGGGTATCACAGTTACATATGGTTCATATATGAAGAAAACTGAGAATATTGAGAGAAACGCTATTATTGTACCTATTGCTGACACAGTTATCGCCATAATGGCAGGAATTGCAGTAATGCCTGCCGTATTCGCATCAGGTCTGAACCCTGCAGGCGGTCCCGGACTTCTGTTTGTAACCCTTCAGACAGTATTCCAGGCAATGGGCGGATTCGGACCAATCTTTGGATTTATTCTGTATGGACTTGTATTCATTGCAGCAATCACTTCATCAATTGCTCTACTGGAAGCAGTTTCATCAGTAATTATGGACAGAAAGCTTGACAAGGATCCAAATGCTGACAAGAAGGCTGTTAGAAATAAGTCAGTATTACTTGTTACCGCTATTGTTCTGATAGAGGGAATTTTCGTTTCTATTGATGGACTGGGTGCTAACGGTCTGCCTCAGATTTTCGGCCAGGGATGCTGGTTAGACAGCTTCGACCTGATTTCAGAAGGTATTCTGATGCCGCTGGGAGCCTGCTACATGGCAATCATTCTTCCAAATTCATTTGTAGACGAGGAACTTACTCTTGAAGGCAACAAGTTCAGAACAAGAAAATTCTACGATTTCTGCATCAAGTTTATTGCTCCGTTGATGATGGTTCTCGTACTGCTTGGACAGATAGATTCATTCTTCAAGCTGGAAATCTTCGGCTAAAATTAAAAAGGCGTGAGTTAAATGCTCATGCCTTTTTCTTTTGCTATCTGTATAAGATAGGAATATTTAGTTTTTGCAGCCAGCAGATTGTATGCAGCATAGTCCACTGCTGTATCATCTGTCAGCTCGTTAAAAAGACGATTGGCCTCTTCCACCTCTCTGTGTGCATGTCTGATAGAGGCTATAATTCTTTCATTTTCACTCTGGAGCTTTTCTTTCATAACCTACCTCCAAGTAATGTATACATTCCACTTCCTGTTTATATATTCTATTTTAGACAAAACCCACATATTCTATACAACGCTCACAAAAACGGAGGTATACAATATGGGAACAGAACTTGGTGTATTCTTAACCTTTGGAGGAATGCTTATTCTCCTCTTTCTTTTTGGAAAGGCATTGCTTGTGCCTTTAAAAATGATACTAAAATTAATACTTAACAGCCTGCTGGGAGCCATACTGATCATAGTAATCAATCTGGCCGGTGCCGGCTTTGGCATAGCCATACCAATTAATATTATAACTGCTGTAACCATAGGTATTTTAGGCATTCCCGGTGCAGTCATGCTCCTGGCACTGGCAATGCTTTAGGCTCTTCCGCTGCTGTATATTCTACAGCTTTTGTCCTACAGCTCTCGTCTGCCCTCCATAGCTTTAAGCAGGGTTACTTCGTCTGCATATTCCAAATCTCCACCTACAGGAATACCATTTGCGATTCTGCTGACCTTTATGCCTGATGGCTTAATCAGTCTTGCTATGTACATAGCAGTGGCCTCGCCCTCAATATTTGGATTTGTTGCCAGGATGATTTCCTTTACATCGCTGTTCTGAAGACGGACTATCAGGGATTTAAGGTTAATATCCTCAGGTCCAACTCCATCCATTGGAGAAATCGCACCATGAAGTACGTGGTACAGGCCGTCAAATTCTCTGATTCTTTCCATAGCCATAACATCCCGTGGACTTTCAACTACACAGATTACATCCTGTCTGCGACTCTTGTCTGCACAGATAACACACGGATCCGTATCAGTCAGATTTCCGCATACGGAGCAGTACTTCATCTGAGCCTTTGCTTCCTCAATAGCATGAGCCAGATTACCTGCCTCTGCATCTGTCATGGACAGAATATGAAAAGCAAGGCGCTGAGCAGTCTTGCCGCCAACGCCTGGAAGTTTTGATAGTTCATTTATTAGCTTAGCCAGTGGCTTTGGATATTGTCTCATATCAACCTTCCTGCCCTCGTCTTAGAAAAGACCCGGAATATTCAGTCCGCCTGTAATCTTGCCCATTTCTGAGTTTGATAATTCGTCGATCTGTCTCATAGCTTCATTTACAGCAGCCATTACTAGATCCTGCAGCATTTCTACATCATCGGGATCAACAACTTCTTTATCAATTGTCAGGTTTACAATTTCCCTTTTACCGTTAGCTGTCACACTTACAGCACCGCCTCCTGCAGTTGTTGTGATTTCCTTTTCTTCAATTTCAGCCTGCATTGTTTCCATCTGACGCTGCATAGCCTGTACCTGCTGAAGCTGCTTCTGCATGTTAGCTCCGCCCATTCCGGGTGCCTTAGTCTTAGGTTTCTTACCTGCTCTCATTCCTCTTCCCATTGTTCATTTCCTCCATGTCTCATTACTCTACCCTGACTGTTATGCCCAGG
The DNA here is from genome assembly GCA_028727785.1 of Eubacteriaceae bacterium. Lineage (GTDB taxonomy): Bacteria > Bacillota > Clostridia > Peptostreptococcales > Anaerovoracaceae > Senimuribacter. Next base: position 23,405 of record JAQYNQ010000047.1, read on the forward strand.
TTTAATTTTTCTTCTACTTCTTTCGCCAGGTTATCAAAACCGCCATCGTCGTTTTCCTTTGTCTGTTCCTGGCTCCTGCAGACCATCTTCAGACGTCTGCCCACGATGCGTTCCATTATATCACATATATCCTGCCTGTTAGACTCAATATATGATTTGGCAAATTCACTGTGGGCGATTACCTTAAACTCTGTATCGTTGATGCCCACTAATGTGGCTCCGGATCTGATCAGGTTAAAACTGCTTTTTATGTCCTCGCCCATTTCAAACACCTGTGACCATATCTCATCCAGGTCATACTCAGGTTCTGCCGGTGCCTGTACTGCTGCAGCATTACCGCTCTCCCCTGATACCTGTCCCATTTCAGGGCTTTGGGTATTTACGGTTTTGGGCACTGCCCCATTTCCTGCAGATGCAATGGGTACAGGTGCCTTTCTCTGCACAGGTGCCTTGGAGCCCTGACCTGCGGGTGCCAGTCCTCCGCCTGTTGTCAGCCCTTCGGCGATAATAACTATTGCCAGCTCAAGCAATACTCTCGGCTGAGAAGAATATCTGGCATCATTAATCGTCTTAGACAGAGTCAGAATAGCATCATTGATTTCCTCCAAAGAAATCTGCGCGCTCTGCTGTCTCAGCTTTTCAATATTTTCGGAAGACATATTCAGCATGTCCTCAGCGTGCCTGATATACTTTGTAATCAGCAGACTTCTGTAATGGCTCATCCAGTCCTTCATCAGCTGCTTAACATCTTTGCCGTCAGATAAGGCTTTTTCCACTGCCACAAGTGCTCCTGCAACATCATGGAGGGCTACTCGCTCTGTAAGCTCTATAAAAAACTCTTCTGAGACAGTACCGAGGAACTCAAGAATCATGTCTCTGTCCAGTTCTCTGTCTCCTCCTGCAAGACACTGGTCCAGTATGGAAAGTCCATCTCGCACAGAACCGTCTGCATTAGCCGCTAACAGCCTTAGAGCACTGTCGGAGATACTTACACCCTTACTGCGGCAAATCGCCGCCATATGTTCTATCAGAGCCTTCTCAGGTACTCTCTTGAAATCAAGGCGCATACATCTTGACAAAATTGTCTGCGGCATTTTCTGAGGGTCTGTTGTGGCCAGAATAAACATTACGTTTTCAGGGGGTTCTTCCAGCGTCTTCAGCAAAGCATTAAAAGCCCCTGTTGACAGCATGTGAACCTCGTCTATTATGTAAACCTTTTTTCGTCCTACTGCCGGCGGGTACTTTACGCTTTCGCGCAGTTCTCTGATGTTTTCTACACCGTTGTTAGATGCGGCGTCTATTTCAATTACATCCATGAAGGTGCCCTCTTTGATGGCCATGCAGTTAGCACAGTGACCGCATGGAACCTGTTCTCCATCTGCCTCCAGGCAGTTCACAGCCTTGGCCAGAATACGGGCAGTAGTGGTTTTACCGGTTCCTCTGGTTCCACAGAACAGGTAAGCATGGCTTACAGTACCGGTATCTATTTGATTTTTCAGGATTCTGACTATATGATCCTGACCGATAACCTCTGAAAAAACTTCAGGTCTCTGGGTTCTGTATAACGCTGTGTACATTTTACCTCCGTCTAAAAAAATAAGATTGCCCTTGTATAGTCCCGCAGGCGTTGGAGAAGGCTTATCTGCGGCACATAAGA
>JAQYNQ010000048.1 GCA_028727785.1 Eubacteriaceae bacterium
AAATTTTAATTTTTTTCGAGATGCAAAATATGTGTTTTCAACGGTTTTGTGACGTCCGATACGTACACTGCGTTCGGCGTTTTCCGTTTGCCCTGTTCTGTGTTTAAAGCTGGCAGGCCTGCGTTGTAAAAATTTCGCAGAACAAATTATTTTTACAACATCGCACCCCTGCGAAACAGTATGGCTTGCGGTTCTAGAGACTTTCGTTGTTTAATTATGGAGCGACACGATTATTTTACAACGCAAAAGGAAATAAGGTTGTACAACTGCTCCAAACCCCCGTTTTTCTACAGCATTTAGCCTCAGTACAGGTGTGAAGGACCGACTCATATGGCATTATGTTGTACAGATACTGTATTCCATAAGATAATTACAACGTTTATTCCGGTTAGGATTTAATGCGGCTTATTGCGTGTTACTCGCATTACTATTCAATGGCTATCCCTCATTGAGACTATATTTTTTTAATTTATAATTGAGATTCTGTCTGGAAATCCCCAGTTTTGCAGCGGCCTCAGCAAGGCTTTCAGAGCTTTCCACTGCTGCAGTAATAAGCTCTTTTTCATATTCCTGAACCGCATTCTCAATAGAAAAATTCTCACCTTCCTCCCATACAGGAATCTGCTTTTTTTCATGTATGGAACGCGAGGTGTATGATGATGGGATTATGTAACCAGGTAAAAATTCTTTTTTAATCGTTCTTGACGTGGCCACATTGAAAGCTCCTTCCAATATGTTTTTAAGTTCCCTTATGTTTCCCGGCCATTCATAGGAGTCAAATATCTTCTCAACCTCCTCATCAACGCCTATTATTGCACGATTCATCCTGGTGTTATTCTGATTAATAAAATAATCTGTAAGAAACTTTATGTCTTCACGTCTGCATCTCAAAGGCTCAATATCTATTTCCACCACACTCAATCTGTAAAAAAGATCACGGCGAAGTTTTTTATTCTCTATACAGTCCATGGGATTTTCATTTGTCGCAGACAAAATACGGACATCCGTTTCAATTGGTGAGATTCCCCCTATCCGCGTGACTTCCTTATCTTCTATCGCCTTGAGAATTTTAGCCTGGACACTTATATTCATAGAATTTATTTCATCAAGAAATAAGGTTCCTCCCTTTGCCAACTCAAAAAGTCCAGGGCGGTTTTCCGCTCCAGTGTATGCGCCTTTCACTGTTCCGAACAAAATGCTTTCCAGCAGATTGTCGGGGATTGCTGCACAATTCTGAGATACAAACTTTTTATTCTTTCGGTCGCTCAGTGCATGAATTGACTGTGCAACAAGTTCCTTTCCCACTCCTGTTTCACCGTAGATCAGCACCGAAGAGTTTGTATTTGCCACCATTCTGATTTTTTCTTTCAAAAATCTCACACTATCAGAACATCCCTTTATATCATCTATAGAATACCTGGTATTAAAATCATCCTTTTCCTTTATATCTAAAACTATTTCACTTCTCTTGAACGGTTCTCCCAGGTACCTTACCATCGTTGCTGTTCCTACCAGTTTTCCCTGCTCTCTGAGCGGCATGGTTGTATTAATACTGGGCACGCTCAGAATACCGTAGCGAAACACCTGATATTCGTTCAGCACAGGTTCCCCTGTTCTCAGGCATTTTAAAATGGTACTGCTTTCTTCATCCAAGTCACCCCATGCATCAAGCACATATTTCCCTACAATGTTTTCGGCCTTGTTTGTGTTAACATCAGGCCTCCAGGTCATGTAATAATCCACATATCCTCGTTCATCTGTCAGAATCAATGTATCAACATGATTATATATACTTAGTATCTGTTCAACATATCTGCCAAGCATTTTCCCCTCCGGATCCTAAATCTGAAATTCAGTTTTATATAATTATAACACATACTTCAATCTTCGAAAAGTCAAATAGAGTCCTCCCGTTGAATCAGGGAGGACTCTAAAGGAATATGGTTATATGTCAGGATACTTCTAAGCTTCTTCTTTCTTAGGTGCCTGTTTAATTTTGAATCCTGTCGCAATATAGATAAACGCAAATACCATACACAGCCAACACATTGGAGTGGTGAATGCGTATGCAGAGTATGCCACTCCCAATGTACTTGTAAAATAAACCCCGTTTGAACACCAAGGAACCAGCGGTGAGAAAGTTGTTCCTGAGTCTTCCAGGCATCTGGACAGATTTGCTTTATCAAGACCGTATTTTTCATATAAAGGTTGAAGCACAGGACCTGCAATTGAGAATGTCGTATAGTATCCTCCAATTATAAGTATCAGCATTGCGTGGAAAATATATGAGCAGAACAGAACTTTCTTCTGGCTTGTTGCTACCTTTAAAATCTTATCCACTGCAAAATCAATTACTCCTGAGGTTTTTAACGGTGCCCCAAAAGTTGCTGCTGCAATTACAACGGCTACTGAACTGAGCATGCTGCTGATTCCGCCTCTGCAAATCATCGTATCAACTACTGCAACCTCCGTTGAAGCAGTATATCCTTTGTTTAGCGCCACAAGTACATCCGCCAGCGGAGCATCCTGAAATATCATTGCAAGTACAGCACCTAGAACAATACCTACCGCAAATGAAGGAAGTATAGGCTTCTGTCTGAAAATCATGAACAGAACCACTACAGGAGGCAAGATGAGTACAGGATTAAGATTAAATGTATTTTCAAGTGTAGTAATAATTAAATTATAATCTTCGGACTCAACTGTACCATTTCCGAAACGCAGACCCACAACAAAGAAAAATATGAGCGAAATACAATAGCTTGGAACTGTTGTCCATAACATATATTTAATGTGGTCCATTACTTCCACGCCAGATACTGCCGGTGCTAATACTGTCGTATCCGACAGAGGGGATAGTTTATCTCCAAAAAGTGCTCCGACCAGCACTGCGCCTGCAGTATATGAAGCAGGCACTCCTAATCCTGTTGCTACACCCATAAGAGCGACGCCCACAGTTCCTACAGTTCCCCACGATGTGCCAGTCATCAGAGACATTATCGAACATATCAAGCATGCTATAACAAGGAAGAACTTAGGCGTTAAAAGTTTAAGTCCCCAGTAAATCAGGAATGGGACAGTACCTGACATCATCCAAGAACCAACCAACATTCCAACAAATATAAGAATTAAAATTGCAGGGAACATTCTTTTAGCGAATTCTATTATATCAGCCTGTATTTCTTCCCACTTTATACCCCACGCCATTGCGAGGAACGATGCAACCAGTCCCGCCACAATGAGGTTTACCACCGTAGGCGACTTGATAACCAGAGCTCCGAGCAGAATGCAAGCCGCAGAAGCGAGTAAAATAATCAAAGCCTTACTTCCCGTTATTTTTCCTTTTACTTCCATTTCTTTCTCCTTTCAAATGTCATTTGACTTCGTTTTGAACTATTTCCACACTTCCTTTATAACTCTCAGGAAGTTTCCACCAAGGAATTTTACAATCTCATCATCGCTGAAGCCCCTTCTTCTCATAGCATCAATCAGATTCTGTATATCCAGAGCCCCTGTAAATCCAATTGCATGTCTCTCATTTGGATTTGTTCCAACGTTTTTATTGTAGCCTCCCACAACCGCATCATAAAGTGAGCCTTGTGAACTGATACCCGATAAGTCCTGATTGTGATCCAGATTATTATCGCTTGCAAATCCCACATGATCAATTCCGATTAACTCTACAGCATGACATACATGGTCAAGATAATCTTCAATTGTAGGTGGCACATTTTCTTTACGCTTCCAGCAAATCGGTGCCCAAGGAGTAATCCCCACTACACCTCCAACTTCTTTAAGCCTCTTCAGCTGTTCATCTGTTTTATTGCGTGGGTTATCTGCAAGAGCCTTACAACATGTATGTCCAATTGTCACTGGCTTTTGTGTGATAGAAAGTACATCATCAACAACTTTAGGTCCACAATGGGACAAGTCAATGAGCATACCCATTTCGTTAAACTGCTTGACCATGTTTTTTCCGAAATCAGTTAAACCGTAACCTGCCCCTTCTACACAGCCTCCTCCTATAAAACCGCCTTTATTGTACGACATCTGTATAACTCTTACACCCATTTCATAAAAAGCAGCTGCAATATTCGGTTTGTTCTCCAAAGGTGCAGGATCCTGGAAATACAAAATAAGTGACTTAAATCCATCTTTCTTGTTTTTCTCAAAGTCCCCAAATGTACGTGCAACCCTGATTTTTTCTTTTGGATTCTGCGTCAGCAGTGAAACAGTACCAAGGCTCTCAACTCCGGTTCTGAAACTATCTCCATCCAACGTTAGAAAACACGCATCAAGCGCAGAATCTTTATAGTCCTGACTCATACCTGTAAATCTGCCAGATTCCGGCCAAATGCATGCATCAAGGACAAATGCATTTTTTAATTTTCTCATACTATCACTCCTTAATTTTAAAGGTACCTTCTTTATTCACAACCATAGTAGAGCAAATTTCATGCCATGTATTTTTCTCATTGTCAAAAATACTCTATCAGATTTTGCAATACCTCCAGGGCTTTCTGCCATATGGCTTGCATTTCTTTCAGTAAAGGTTTTTTTACGCAAAAATTTCTTTACACGAAAAGCAAATTTTTTTTACAAAATTTATTTAATTAAATTTTAATTCGCTGCTGTCCGGATTTGTGGTAGAATATTAAATACAAGCGACTTAGATGGAGGCTATTATGAAAGAAATTAAATTAGTGTGTGATACACCGTTTTTCGATAAAGTGGATGTAAATGTGCTTGACTTTCCGTCAGGACCTGAAGGTGAGCCGCGCCGGCGCTGCAAAATCACCGTGGAATTCGGTCCCTATGACCTTGCGCAGCTTAAAAAGCAGGGACTGGACTACGATGGCGCCATGGAATATTACGAAAAGAAGGTTTATGATACAGTGAAGTTCTATCTGGCCCAGGACTGGGTATGCATCGAAGGTCATGCCGAGCTGTTTGACATAATCACGAAAAAAGTTTCCGCTTATTACGCACAGTGACACACAAAAAATGCTAACTTTAAATGCCGGAGCATGGACACCCCGGCATTTTGTATGATCTT
>JAQYNQ010000049.1 GCA_028727785.1 Eubacteriaceae bacterium
GAAGTCTACCTGCTATAACATGACGAAAGCAGGATATGCCGTTACCGTTCTATCTGACTGCGTGACCAGCTATGATAAGAAAAAGATTCCTGTAATGCTGGAATATTATAAAAGCAAAAATTGTATAGTGGTGACTTTGGATCAGATGGCAGCGACGTCTTTACAATAATCAGAGAGGAAACGAATGCAGTTTATAAATTGTCCTATGTAGGAAATAGAACGAGCGCCCTGCTGATCGTGATGGTCAGCAGGGCTTTTCTCTATGACAGGATATTGACGGATGTGATAGAATGAAAGATAATACTCGCCCAAAACCGCAGTAGTCTGTTTTCGCTATTTCGACTACGTTTTGACTACGTTTTGACTACGTTTGCTTGCACTGATTTGCCTCATTTTGCCCTCCAAACCGGATTTGGACAGAATTCTGTACATCACAGATTTCAGGGCATGAATTGCAAAATGGCGCAAAATACGGCGCTTTAGGGCGTTGCAGGAAGGAAAAATCATATGATTAAGATATTATTTGTATGCCACGGCACCATCTCAATTGGCTGAGATTTGCCTTGGAAAACCACGATAAATCACGATCCAAACAGCCATTACTACCAATTTACTACTTTTTTGAGTTCCGATATGATAAATGAGTACAAAAGCAGTCCAACTGAGGTGTCTTCGGCTGGACTGCGTTTTGTTTGTCTGCCTTTTTCTGGCTCTTCCCTAAAAAGTGTGGGTAGGGAAGGGCAAAAAGAGGCGTATAATAAAGCGCCACGGGGCTCCACATGTTATACTTGAAATTGTCGAGAAATCAAGGACAGGAGTGGAGCTCCGTGACAGTTTCAAGTTTAGCAAAAAAGCTGATTGGTGTCAATGACATCGTAATAGAAAATGTTGAATTGGAAGCAACATCTGTTGGTGAACAAATTGTCATTCGTGCAAGGCCCAGAAAGAATGCACAGTGTCGGTGTGGTATCTGCGGTGAGAAATGTTCCCGCTTTGACAAGGGTAAGGGTCTGCGCAGATGGCGAGCATCGGATTTGGGCAGTGGAACAATGGTTTTCATCGAGGCAGAAGCTCCCAGAGTCAACTGTCCGGAACATGGCGTCGTTGTGCAGCAGGTTCCTTGGGCGCGGCACAAGTCCAGATTTACCCGGAACTTCGAGGATACTGCCGTGTGGTTTCCAGACGCTCCAGAACCTGCATACGAACTTCCTCGGGTGTGCCAAAAGGCAAGACGTGCTGGGTATCTACTCCGCCGCCCCAGAAAGTCAGTTTGGGAATTACATTTCGGCAGATCGGACGGATACCAAAACCTTCATCCCGTTTCTGGAAAAGCTGTGCCAGAAGCATCCTGTAAAACGGGTTGTGGTAGATTCCGGCTACGAAAGTGAGGAAAACTACCACTATGTCGATGGGAGTGAGCAGTTTTCCCTGTTTGTAAAACCCTCCAACCATGAGCAGAAAAAGAAGCGCAAGTATAAAAACGACATTGGCCGCCGGGAAAATATGGCCTATGATGCTGAAAAAGACGAATATACCTGCGCTCAGGGTCAGAAATTACAGGCTGTGGCTGTAAAAAAACGGAAGTCTGAAACAGGCTATATCCAGGATGTGACTGTATATGAATGCGCTGGCTGCAAGGAGTGTCAGGTGAAGGAGAAATGCATCCGGCAGAAGAAAACGGACAAGACACCCCTTGAAGAAAGAGTAAAGAGGCTGTATGTGTCCAAATACTTCATAGCGCAGCGGGAAGCTATGGAGAATAAGATTTCCACAGAGGAAGGGATTCTGCTTCGAATCAATCGTTCCATCCAGTCAGAGGGCGTTTTTGCCATGATTAAAGAGGATATGAACTTCCGGCGTTTTCTGACCCGGGGGAATTCCAACGTCATGGTCGAATGGTATCTTGTGAGCATGGCCTATAACCTTCTGAAGCTGCATCATAGAATACAAACAGGCCGGTTGGGAAAGCATCTGGTTGTCCCGACTGTTGCATAGCGCCCCCAAAAGTATAAACAGCGCACTTTTTTGAGAGTCAAACCCTGCCCCTCTGGATAAGTGCGCTGTTTTTCCCGTTTTTAGTCAATTTTTTCACAGCCTTGTGCAAAATAGAGGGCTGCCCCTCATGATTTTCGCAAATCATTTTGAGACAGCCCCACTTCTCATGTAGTGTTTTTTCT
>JAQYNQ010000050.1 GCA_028727785.1 Eubacteriaceae bacterium
AACCTATGAATAATCGTTTAATTTCATACATCCGCCATATTCCATTTCCATACTAGCATTTACATCAAACATGGCGCGCGGCTTGGTCAGGCGCCATGTTTACCTCTGAAATAGCATCAAACATGGCGCGCGGCTCAGGTCAGGCGCCATGTTTACCTCTGAAATAGCATCAAACATGGCGCGTGCCTCCGAACAAAAAAAGCTCCGGTTAATTCACCGGGGCTTTTCTGATAGTGTTATATTAATTTACAGGAATCTGCAAAAATCTACAGACTTTTTTCTTCCATTATACTCATGTATGCAGGTCTGATGATTTTGTCGGCACAAATCATCTCCTCGATTCTGTGTGCACTCCATCCGACAATTCTTGCAACAGCAAACATTGCAGTGTAAAGTTCTACAGGAATTCCCAGCATTTCATAAACAAAACCGCTGTAGAAGTCCACATTCGGACTCACACCTTTATATATACGTCTTTTTTCTGCTATAACTTTCGGTGCAAGAGCTTCAATGTTTTCATATAACGCCAGATCCTTCTGTCTTCCCTTCTCCTCAGCCAGCTGTTTTACATAGCTTTTGAAAACTCTTTCTCTCGGGTCTGAAATAGAATATACTGCATGTCCCATTCCGTAAATCAGGCCCTTTCGGTCAAAGGCTTCTTTGTCCACAATCTTTCCAAGATAGGCTTCTATCTCGTCTCTGTCCGAGAAATCCTTAACATGGTCCCTGATGTCCTCCATCATTTCCATTACCTTAATGTTGGCGCCTCCATGTTTAGGACCCTTCAGTGAACACATGGCAGCAGCCATGGTTGAATAGGTGTCTGAGCCGGACGAAGTAACAACCCTTGTGGTAAAGGTTGAATTATTTCCTCCACCATGCTCCATATGAAGAATAAGAGCTGTATCGAGAACCTTTGCTTCTGTTTTCGTGAACTTCTGATCCGGTCTCATCATCATCAGAATATTTTCAGCCGTAGAAAGGTTCTTGTCAGGATGATGAATGTACATACTGTCATTTTTTTCATAGTGATTATATGCGTTATATCCGTATACAGCAAGAAGAGGGAACTCACTGATCAGCTGGATACACTGTCTCAGCGAATTGGCAACACTCGGATTCTTCGCCTGTCTGTCATAAGATGCCAGAGTCAGTATACTTCTGGTCATAGAATTCATTACATCCTCTGACGGAGCCTTCATAATTACGTCTCGTGTAAAGTTTGTAGGAAGAGTTCGGCATAATCCAATGGTTTTCTTAAACTCCTGCTCTTCCTCCTCTGAAGGCATCTGACCCATGAGAAGCAGATATGCTATTTTTTCAAATCCCAGCTTTTCTCCCAGGCTGCCAATCAGATCCTCAACTCTGTAACCTCGGTACCACAGCTCCCCATCACAGGAAACCTTCTGATTATTTTCAATCTTTGATGATATTATCTTTGAAATATTAGTAAGACCTGTAAGAACACCTTTGCCGTTCTCGTCTCTAAGTCCTTTGTTTACGCCATACTCTTCGAACAGTCTGGGAGAAATGTTGTCGTTTACTCTGCACAGTGATTCCAGCTGCTCAATATATCCGTTCATGTTACCTGATATCATTGTGCTTCACCTCCTGATCATCAGATTCCATTTTTTCAGCTTCACTGCTCATAACAGTTTCCAGCTGTTTCATCAGCTTAAGCAGCTGCAGAAGGTTATCCTTTCCAAACTTGTCAATAACGTGACCGTAATATGCCTTCAGAATTTCCTCCTGATTTTTTATAATACTCTGTCCGCTTTCTGTGATTGTGACATATGTTCCCTCACTGCCGTCACCGTCATGTGACCATAAAACAAGACCCGCATCGCGAAGCTTTCCCGCCATATTGGAAATCTGTCTCATTGTCATATGAAGTTTATCAGCAAGATCCCTCAGATAGGCTCTTCCCTCGTATAATCCGCTTTCTTCCTCCACAGCGATGTACTCCAGTGCGATATATTCAGGGATGCTCATCTTAAAAATATCCTTGCGATATTCATGGTTGAAAAGATGTCTCTGATAAATCAGTTCATTTGTCAGCTTAATAATCTCCTTGTTTTCCATCAAAACTCCTCCTTCCCGTTTAGCACTCTAACCTTTCGAGTGCTAGACCGTGAGTAAAAAATATATGTCTCCAAGGAAACATATACCAATCCTGAATCGTATACATGTTTTAATATTGTATATATAGAATTATATCATGAAAAAAGCAGATGTCAATCATCGCTGTGTGAAGATTGATACTGCTTATTTGTGAAGGCCATGTGAAATTCCTATTATTTTATCCCCTTTCAGAAGTTTAAAATCCGGCCTGATATCGGTTATCACTTTGCCGCTTCTGTTTACCGCTATTACGTTTATCCCCCTTTTTTCCCTCATCTTCAGTTCCTGAAGTGAATGCCCTATCCAGTTCTCTTCTACGTTAAGTTCTATCATTTTCATTTTGTCATAAAGTTCAATGTAGTCAAGATAGTTTCCACTCAGAGCGCTTCTGGCAATTCGTATTCCTCCATCTCTTTCCGGGATTACAACTCTGTCTGCACCTATTTTTTTAAAAATAAGCTCCTGTGTGGCATTTGCCGCTTTAGCAAGGACAAGGGGAACGCCTGCCTCCTTAGCCTTCAGTATTGCAAATATAGATGCATCCATGTTTCCCGTCATTGACACTATTACACCATCCATGTTGGATATTCCCAGCCTGCTGTATGATGGCTCATCCAGCGCGTCCATCATTACTGCTCCGGTCACCTTATCAGAGAAGGCTGCCACCTTGCTTTCATCCATATCACACACAAGTACATCTGCTCCCATTTTTGACAGTTCCAGTGCCACACTTTTACCAAATTCTCCTAATCCGAAAACTGCATATGATTTTCTCATTTGTATCACCCTCTTATAAAACTTATCCTACACATATATTGCCGTCTGCATAGCGCAATCCTGCTTTTCTGCCGCTTCCGCTTAAAGCTACAGCAACTGATATCGGACCCACGCGGCCAATAAACATACATACGATTATTATCATTTTTCCCGCAGAGTCAAGGGATGCTGTAAAGTCCCTTGACAATCCTACAGTTCCAAGTGCACTGAATACCTCAAAAGCGATATCCTCAGCGCTTCCGTCCTGGAAGAGGCACATTACTGCCAGGGATATCAGAGCAGCTGCCAAACTGATAGTCAACACTGCAAAAGCCTTTCTGACAACTTGACGCGGCACAGTTCTTCTAAAACATGACACATCGTTTTCTCCTCTGATTACAGCCACAGTTTCCATACCAACAACTGCTATTGTGGTGGTTTTGATACCTCCGGCCGTGCCACCCGGGGAACCTCCGATAAACATCAGCATTATTGTCAGCATTACTGACGGAAATGTCAGGTACTTTTGCGAAAACATGGCGAATCCGGCGGTCCTGGTTGTCACCGACTGGAACAGACATTCAAGAACCTGATACCCAACGGAGAGATTTCCGATCGTTCTGCTGTTATGATGTTCAAATATCCAGAAGAGGACTGTTCCTCCTGCAATAAGAATTGCCGTCATTGTCAGAACGACTTTCGAATGCTGAGACAAGGGTCTTCTTTCGGTTTTTTCTCCGGAATTCCTGTGCAGGGACTGACTTATTCTCTGCGACAGCTCCCATAAGGTGCTAAAACCCAGCCCTCCGAGTATCACAAGGGTTATAGTAATTATGTTTACAGGAATGCTTCCGGCGTATGCTTCCAGGCTGCTTTCACCCAGTATATCGATTCCCGCATTACAGAATGCAGAAACAGAATGAAACACAGAATACCATATTCCTTTTACAAGTCTGTACCGCGGCACAAATGTAAAAGAATAAAGGACTGCTCCAGCAAGTTCAATTATGAGCATGCTTTTAAAAAGCTGAAGAACAAACTTTACTATTCCCTGCATTGTGTCAAGGTTGAATGCATCTGCAACGAGCAGGCGGTCATGTATGCTTATTTTTCTTTTCCTAAGGACGTAGGCTAATGTAAGTACTGATGCCGTTCCAACTCCACCGGTCTGAATCAGCAGAAGTATAACCATCTGGCCAGTCGTACTCCAGTGTACGGCTGTGGTTAGTGTAACCAGTCCGGTCACACAGACACATGAGGTGGAGGTAAACAATGCATCTAAAAAACCTGTTGACTGACCATCTGCAGTCATTACCGGCAGAGTAAGCAATACTCCACCCAGCAGAATTACCCCTATATAGCTTAGAACTATAGTTTTAGTAGTCGACAGTCTAATATGCTTTTTCATATCTATCACTCCCCATGTATTATACACCTTTCTCAGAAAATGAAACAGACTCCCGCATCAGACATAACATGAGCCTGTTGACGAGAGTCTGCTTTTTCATCATTCATTTATTATTCACCATTACAGAACTGTTTAAGCTGCGGCAGCGGAATCTCTTCATCCTTCAGAACCATGTTCTGAGGTGTCTTCACACTCAGCCCGATTTTCACAATAGTCACATACGGTACGTTAAGTGTCTTGCCTGCTTTCGCCTTCTGCTTTCCGCTGAAGGTTACCTTGGTATATGAGAGGCCGGTCACATCGTCCTTTGGAACCATGAATTCGCTTTCACAGCAGGGACACTTGAAATAGTAGTTATTACTGCCGATTACCTTCCACTCTTCTCTGGTAAGCCATCCTGGCTCTTCTGTTTTGCAGAAGGGACAGCTGCCAATCTTCTTGTCAGCAAAATCCTGAGGAATGTTGCACATTGCATTTTCTTTTCTTACATATTCTCCTGCCATTTCTGTTATCCTTTCTCAACGATATTTTTCTTACGGTTACATTATACCATTCTTTTACGACAAAACACAGCCCCGTTATGGGGCTGTGTCAACAATCCATATTAAATTATCTTTCGAACACTATGGAACATGAAGAAGTGTCCATCTTACATTTTGCACCCATTGGGAGCGTCATAATCTGTTTTCCGTGGCCGGACTGAATATCATACATCACAGGAATTGAAATTCCTTCAAGTGCATCCTTTATGCAGCTTATGTAGTCATAGTTTTCATCATCATTTTTGATTTTTGTAAACTGTCCTAACAGAATTCCACTGCACCCTGCAAGCTTGCCTGCATTACGCAAATGGTAAATCCACTTTTCGATTTTTGTAATCGGGTCCGCTACTTCTTCAATAAACAGGATTTTACCATCTGTGTCCGGTTCGTAAGGTGTTCCCATGCTTGCAGACAGGAGTGAAAGATTTCCTCCCACTAGAATGCCTTCTGCCTTTCCTTCCTTCAAAACTTTTACAGGAATTGCTTCCGGATTTCGGAAAACAATATCCGATTCTGCATTAATAGCCTCAAAGAAGGAATCTTTGCTTTCTTCATCAAAGGAATCAACCATATTTGAAGAAACCATAGGTCCATGGGAAGTGACCAGATCACAATTCTGGTTAATTGCCAGATGGAGATTAGTCACATCACTGTATCCCACAAAAATCTTCGGATTATTTCTTATAACATCATAATCCAGATGTTCCATAATTCTGCTGCTGCCGTCTCCGCCTCTTATACAGAATATTGCTTTAACATCGGGGCATTCAAACATTCTGTTTACCCAGCGAGCCCTAACGACCGCATCTCCGGCCATATATCCCGCAAGGTCTGTTGTTACATTGTCAGCAACCTTAACCTTGTAGCCGAGTTTCTCAATAGTTTCCACACACTGGCTTATACGTTCCTCGCTCACACATGAGCTTGTGCAGATCAGGCCTACAGTATCGCCTTTTTTTAACTTATCAGGATATCTCATTTCTAGAACCACATGATATTTACGATTACTGCTGATGCAATCAGTGAAGCCAGGTCGCCTAACAGACCTGCTGCGATAGCGTGTCTTGTGTTGCTTACTCCAACTGATCCAAAGTATACAGCTACTACATAGAATGTAGTTTCAGTTGATCCTAATGCTACTGATGCAATACGTCCGATCTGTGACTGAGTACCATACTGAGTCATCAGGTCTACCATCATACCTTCAGCACCACCGCCGGAGAATGATCTCATGATTCCCATTGGAAGAACTTCTCCAGGAATACCAATCAGGCTTGTAAGAGGGTCAAGAACTCCGCAAAGCCAGTCCATACCGCCTGATGCTCTGAACATACCGATTGCACAAAGCATTGCTGTCAGGTAAGGAATAATCATAACTGCTGTGGAAAAACCTTCTTTTGCTCCTTCTGTAAATACAGTATATACAGGAACTTTTTTAATAATTGCATATAATGCAACTAAAGCTACGACTACAGGAATCGCCCATATGGATATTGCTTCTAATACTGCTGTCATCTTCGCTTACCTCCTTACCATGATACTTTCTTTTCATCAGCGTTAACACACTTGTAACCTTCAGGAAGAACGATTGGATTGTCTCCGATGTAGTTATCATTGATTTCAAGTGTACCTGCTGCGATTTCTTTTGCAACTGCCTTTTCCCACTTCCAGTTGCCCATTTTCTGGAACAGGATAGTGAAGAAAATACCTGTAATTGTTGAAATTGTTGTTGCGATGATTACAGGGGCGATGATTTCAGCTGCGCCTTCAGTCTGGATTCCGGCACGAAGACCGATTGCTGTTACAGGGATTAGTGTGATGGAGGTAGTTGAAACTGCCATTAACATACACTGTGCATTAGTTGCGATGCCCTTTGTAGGGTTAAGAGTCTGCAATTCCTGCATTGCCTTAAGTCCGAAAGGAGTAGCTGCATTACCGATACCAAGAATGTTGGCTGCGAAGTAAAGAGCCATTGCAGAGTTTGCAGGGTGATCAGCAGGAACATCAGGGAACAGAAGTCTCACATGAACGGACAGTGTGTGGATGTCACGCTTACAGATATGGAGGGAAATGATATTCCCATGCCCAGCGCATTTGATGATTTTACAGAAAAAGCCCGCCTGGATTGTCTTCTGACAACCGGCGAGGCTCGTAAAAATGCTGAATTTCTAAGAGAAATAATGATAAAGGCAGGCTTCACCCCTTACGATGGTGAATGGTGGCATTTCTATGACAGAAACGTTACCCCGGCAAGATACTCCGACCTGCAGATTTAGCTACTTGTTAATAACATCAGGAGAATCTGTCTGTGCTTTGGCTTCCTGTGCTTCAGCTTCTGCAGATACTCCTTCAGCGGCCTCTGCTTCAGCAATCTGTGATGCTTTGGCCATTTCTTTTTCGTACATTTCGTTTCTTTTCTTCATCAGTCCGTCCATCATGCTCTGTCCCGGGTTCTTGAGGATATATGCAAAAGAAACAATTACTAAAACTACACCTACTACTATTTTTAATGTATGCATAACTCTTTTCCTTTCCTATCAGATAATTACCTGTGCGGTATAGGGATATTATATATAATTTCAGAAAGACAATCAAGGAGGTTCACTATGAATGGTCATTTCTCAGTAGTAAACAAACGAGGCCTGTTTGCATCAGGCATTCTGCTGGCATTAAGTATTCTAATCTTTTCCCTCAGTCTGGCGAAGAAGCTTGCCGGAGGTTCTATTGTCTGGGCAATTCTGAAGGTGTTATAGAAAACCCTGAAAAGGACAATATGCTTGGCGCACGATTTGTATTTGTCCTTGATGACGGAAGCGAAAAAACATACTATCCTGTAGCTTTAACAGCTCACCAGTATAAGACAGTATCGTCGGGAATACTTTCACTTAAAGAAAAGGCAGACAGCAAATAATGCTATCTGCTTTTTTTATTTTCCAATTACATCCTTCATAACTCTCAGTGCATTTCCACTGCAGATTTTATCAATCTCATCGCAAGTGAAGGCCTTTTCCATTCGTTCCAGAAGAGGAGTGAATCCGCTGTAATTAATCAGCTCGCCATTGTCATCGATTCCGTCAAAGTCAGAGCCAAAGCCGATGGCTTCAATTCCCGCCTTGTCTTTCATATATACCAGATGTTCGATTATCTGATCGAATGTGGCACGTTCTGACCCTTTTTTCAGGAATGAACACTCAAAGTTTACGCCTGCTACGCCTCCTTTTTCACCTAAGGTTTTCAACTGCTCGTCAGTCAGATTTCTTCGGTGGTCACAAAGCGCTCTGGCACATGAATGAGAAGCTACAAAAGGCGTTTTGCTGTATTTTGCCACATCATAGAAGCCGCCCTCTGACATGTGTGAAACGTCAATAATCATTCCCAGTTCGTTCATCTTTTCCACAACCTGTATTCCAAAAGGCTTCAGTCCCTTCAGATGATCCTCAGGATTATCGCTGCATGGATAACCTACAGAGTTTTCAAAGTTCCACAAAGGTGTAATCAGTCGAACACCCATATCATAAACTTCCTGAACACGTTCAATTTTTCCGTCGATAAAAACTCCGTCCTCAACAGTCAGAAAAGCTGACAGCATACCTTTTTCTCTGTTTTCAAGAATATCCTGTACAGAGTACACAGGACTGATAATATCGCTGTATTCATCCATCTGCTTTTTGTAATACTGATAGATTCCCTTAAGAATATCATAAGGATCCATTGTCTTCATTTCGTTTCTGGAAAGATACATGGCAAAAAACTGTACCAGGCTGTCATTCTCTTTCAAAAGTTTCAGGTTAACGGAAGTATCCCCATCGTAGAAGCTTCTTTCCGGATGTCTCCACCCCTCAATCAGTGTATCACAATGCATATCTGCAATTCTCATAATTAGTCTCCTCCTGTTTTTCTTTTGATGAGTTGTTACTAATATGAATATGCAAATTCTGTGCCATATCAGGCGCCATATCCTGCCTGTTCGCTACTGTGGCAACTTGGCACGGGAATTGCAACAATATTTACTGTGTAACTGAACTAATAGTCCAGAATAACAAATGGAGGTATCATATAAAATGAGTTTTGATATGGAAATTCTCAGAAAATCCGCAGATCATGTCTATGACTATGCTGTTGCCTTCAGGCGCAGCCTTCATATGCACCCTGAACTGTCAGAGCGAGAAGAGAATACAGCTGCTGCTATCTGTGCAGAGCTTGACGCCATGGGAATCGAGTATGAATCAGGAATCGGCGGTCATGGAATCAGCGCAGTAATTTACGGTCAGAACCCTTATCACGGCGTAGGAATACGTGCTGATATGGATGCTCTGCCTATTGAGGAGAAAACGGATGTTTCGTTTAAATCCCTAAACCTCGGTGTAATGCATGCCTGCGGCCATGATATTCACACTGCAATACTTCTTGGCACTGCCAAGGTGCTCAGCAGCATCAAAGAGCAGCTTCCCGGCTCTGTTCGTCTCTTTTTTCAGCCCTCTGAGGAGACAATAGGAGGTGCAAAGCAGATGATTGATGCCGGCTGTCTCAAAACCCCTCAGATTCACAGTGTAATCGGGCTTCATGTTGACACCGGTATAGATGCGGGAAGTGTGGAATTTATTCCTGCCTGTGCAATGGTAACCGGAATACAGTCAGTTATCACCAGACAGACCGATCCGGCTGAAGCTGTTCTGATAACTGTCGGTAAGTTTGCAAGTGGAACAAAGGAGAACATTATTTCAGGAGAAGCTAAATTTTCAGGCATCATCAGATCCCTTCAGATGCACAATATGGAGCCTGTCAAGGCCAGACTTGAGGCTCTCTGTCAGGCAACGGCCATGGCTTACGGAGCCACATGTCAGGTGCGTTTTGTGGACAGTTATCCATCGCTGGAAAACGATGATACTCTCCTTGAATGGGTACTTGAGTCCAGCAAGGCTGCTTTGGGTCCGGAAAAGGTTTTTATAAGAAAAAAACCTAGTCTGGGTGCAGATGATTTTTCATATTTTTGCCACTTAAGCAGAGGAATATATTATAATATAGGTGCACGCCATCCGGGAGATGCAGATGCACATCCGATTCACAGCGATCTTTTCAATCCGGACGAGGAATGCATCAGGACAGGCATCCTTACGGAGACTGCAGCAGTAATAAAAATTCTTGAGGAGGAAAGAAGACAATGGCAGAACTACTAAGAGATACAAGAGTCGAAATCAATCTTGACAGAATAGCATACAATATGACGCAGCTTGGAAGCCTGTGCGGCAGTAAAGTGGCTTTGATGCCGGTGATAAAGGCGAACGGATACGGACATGGTGCGGTAAACATAGCACCTACTCTGCTGGAAAACGGTGCCGTTTATCTTGCCGTTGCAACACTTACTGAAGCGCTTGAGCTCAAGAAGGCAAACAGTGACTGGCCCATTTTCATTATGGGACATACTCCTGACAGACTGCTTCATCATGTAGTAGAAAAGGAAATAACGCAGACTGTCTTTTCACTGAGGCAGGCACAGATTCTGAGCGATCTGGCATCTGCCCTTGGAAGAAAGGCAAAAGTACACATTAAAGTTGACACAGGCTTTCATCGTCTGGGAAAAACTCCTTCCCATGAATACGCAGACGAGATATGTGAAATTAACAGTCTTCCGGGAATTGAGATTGAAGGAATTTTTTCTCACCTTGCTCTTGCCGGTGAGGCGGAAGATGAAGAACAGTTCCGGAGCTTTATGGGTTTTGTTTCTGAACTGGAAGCCCGAGGATGCAGTTTCAGATACAGACATCTTGCAGACAGCATCGCATGTGTGGATTACCCCGACTATCGTCTGGACATGATCCGCCCCGGTGCAATAATATACGGAATGGTTGGCTACAGCAAGGGAGATCTTCAGGTTAAGCAGGCAATCTCCTTTAAAACAGCCATTTCACAGCTTCACAGGCTTTCTCCCGGTGAGGGGGTAAGTTACGATTATCTCTGGAAGGCTCAGCGTGACAGCATTGTTGCTACACTGCCCTTTGGCTACGCCGACGGATATCCGAGAAATATGAGAGACAAAGGATACGTCATTATTAACGGAATCAAAGCTCCTTTAATCGGTGTTATCTGTATGGACCAGTGCATCGCTGACGTAACAGATGTTCCCGATGTATGCGAGGGTATGGAAGCTGTTATATATGGGGATGGAAGTGACGGATCAATGACAATAGCTGAAGCTGCTCAACTGGCAGGAACAAATAAAAATGACATAATCTCACGTATTACGGCAAGACCGCCGCGTGTATATATTAAATAATCTATATTTTAAAAGTAAGAAGGCTGTATAGAATAGTGGCATATTCCATACAGCCTTCTTACTTTTGGTTGACATTATTTGTAAGGTTTTATTAGGTCCAAGATTTCGTTTTAAAAATGTTTTAGATATCGTTTCTCACCAGATCTTCGAAGCTTTCTCTCTTTACAGCCAGGTAGTCTTCGTTGCCGCCTCTCAGCATAACTACAGGAGGTCTGGTAAGTTTGTTATAATTTGAAGCCATTGAGAAATTGTATGCACCTGTTGTGCAAACAGCAACTGTATCATAGCGGCCTATGCTTGAAGGCATCATAACGTTTTCCTGAATTATGTCTCCGGATTCACAGCAGCGACCTACAATTGAACATTCGAAGTCACGTTCCTCATCCATTTTGTTTGCAGGAAGACATGTATAAGCTGAACCGTAAAGTGCAAATCTTGGATTATCAGGCATTCCGCCGTCGATAGAAACATAGTTCTTGTAGCCCGGAATCTTTTTAACAGTTCCTGCAGTATAAAGAGTCATTCCTGAGTCTGCAACAATGCTTCTTCCCGGTTCCATGTGGATTTCCGGCACCTCCAGATTCAGTCTCTGGCAGGCAGACCTGATTGCTGCTGCCACTTCCCCGACTTTAGTTTCTATATCCAGATAAGGGTCATCTTCAGTATAACGAACTCCATATCCGCCGCCCAGGTCGAGAACTCTTGCAGTATATCCCAGCTTATCTCTCATTTCTGCTATGAATTCAAGCATAACTTCTGCTGCTCTTTCAAAGATGTCTTCTGCGAACACCTGTGATCCCACGTGACAGTGGAATCCGTCAAGAATCACATGTTCCTGCTTCAGTGTAAATTCAACGATTTCAGCTGCCTGTCCGGTTTCAATGGCTGTACCGAACTTTGAATCCACTTTACCTGTTGCAATAGCTTCATATGTGTGAGGATCGATGCCGGGAGTAAGTCTCAGAAGCATCTTCTGTCTGATTCCTCTGCGGGCAGCCTCTGCTTCCACAGCTTTTACTTCCTCAACATTGTCCGCTACAAAATATCCGATTCCGTTTTCCATTGCATATGCAATGTCCTCATCGGTTTTGTTGTTGCTGTGGAAGTAAGCGTGAGAAAGATCAAAACCAGCCTGTTTTGCAATATATATTTCTCCTGATGATACTACATCAATTCCCATATTCTCTTCTGTCATGATTTCATAAATACGCTTGAAGCAGTTAGCTTTAGATGCATAAAGCGGCTGTGCATCAGGTCCGAAATGCTTCTCGAAGGCATTCTTATATGCTCTGCACTTCTCGCGAATTTTATCCTCATCCATAAGATATAACGGAGTTCCATATTTCTTTGCCAGTTCAACTGTGTTCTGGCCGGCAAAGTACAGTATTCCGTCTTTTACAGTGATATTGTCACAAATCATTTTCACATATTCCTTTCTTATTTTCATGGCATATGCCTGTATTTCCTGCTTTAGGATACTCATTCATATTTGTCTCTTTAATATTAAGCAAAAACAGTGCCAAAGTTATCAGGTGTGGAATTAAGCACTGTTTTTACCAAAAAAATGAAAAGAACCCCACTTTTCAGTTTTCCTTCAGGGTGGCTGTCCCCTTCAGGGAGTCTAAGACCCAGCATGTCCATTGCCATGGGACTGAAATCTCGTATTTCTCTATCCTCTCCCACAAAAATCATGCCGTAATTAAGACATTCTGTTGCTGTCCTGATTATGTCTGAAAAAGTATCCTGATTTCCGGGCTCAATCATAATATCATTCTCCTCATATAAATTCTTCTTTCTTTTATTTTAATCTTTAGGATTATACCCGTCAAGAAAATAGTCCGGGTAAATATACAGTGCATTATTGATGCTTCCGGCGATAATGTTATAATTTTAACAAAAGTTAAGTGGGATTGATGGGTTTTGATAGAGTATGATAAAAAAAGGAGAATCCTAAGGATACAAATGTTGAAGATCTGAAAGATCTTTTCAGAAAGTTAATGTAGGAGAATTAATCAGGGGACATATCGCATTAGTGAATCATTCATTAATGTGATATGCCCCCTACTTTCTGATACTAGGATATTTCGATTACTTCATAACCTTCTTCCTCAACTGCCTCTTTCAGAATCCGGTCAGGTATCTCTTCTTTTAGAGTAACCACTGCTGTTCCTTCAGTATGGCTTACCTCGGCCATCTCGACAGCATCCAGTGCCTCCAGTGCTTTCTTTGTATGTGCCTCACAGTGTCCGCACATCATTCCCTGAATTTTCATTTTTTTTACCATTTTTTTGTCCTCCTCATTCGTTTTTTCGTATATGTCCAGCAGATTTAATCTAAGTGCATTAGTTACAACGCAGAAACTCGACAGGCTCATAGCTGCAGCTGCAAATACGGGACTCAGCTGCCACCCCAGAAGATTAATAAAAACTCCTGCCGCCAGAGGTATTCCCAGTACGTTATAAAAAAATGCCCAAAAAAGATTCTGCCGAATATTTCTTAAAGTTTTTCTGCTTAATCTGATGGCTGCAGGCACATCCATCAGGCTGTTCTTCATCAAAACCACATCTGCCGCATCAACAGCCACATCTGCTCCTGCACCTATGGCAATCCCTATATCTGCACGTGTCAGAGCGGGAGCGTCATTGATGCCGTCACCAACCATGATAACCTTGCCCTTTTCCTGCAGTTTGCGGATTTCTCTTTCCTTGCCGTCAGGGAGCACTCCTGCGATGACTTCATCGACGCCTGCCTTTCCCCCGATGGTTCTTGCGGTTTTCTCGTTGTCACCGGTCAGCATTACCACGTGAAGCCCCATATGGTGCAGTTTGCTGATTGCCTGATGACTGTCTTTTTTAATCACATCAGCCACTGCAATAATACCGAGAAGTTCTCCGTCATGAGAAAAAAACAGTGGAGTTTTCCCTTGCTCTGAAAGACGTTCTGATTGTTCTCTCATTTCTTCAGGGACATTCACCTCTTGGCTAATAAACTTATAGCTGCCACCCAGAACTTTTGCACCGTCCACGTATCCTGAAAGTCCGTTTCCCGGCAGAGCCCTGAAGTTTTCCGCTTCGGGGCAATGTGTTCCGTCCTCTTCTACCTTTTCAATAATCGCACGAGCCAGAGGATGTTCACTCTTTTTCTCAAGTGCCAGAGCCATCTCCAGGAGCCGCCTTTTGCTCGTGCTGTTTACGGGTATTATGTCTGTTACCTTTGGCCGGCCCATAGTTATGGTTCCCGTTTTATCAAGAACAACGATTCCGGCACTGCCTGTCAGCTCCAGTGCTTCAGCTGTCTTAAACAGAATACCGTGACCTGCGCCTACACCGTTTCCCACCATAATTGCCACAGGGGTTGCAAGTCCCAGGGCGCATGGGCAGCTGATAACCAGCACCGATATGCCTCTTGCAAGAGCAAAACCCACTGATGCTCCTGAAACTATCCAGACTGCCACTGTTACAGCAGCTATTGAAATCACTGCAGGAACGAAAAATCCCGACACTCTGTCTGCCGTCTTAGCTATGGGCGCCTTTGTAGCAGCCGCATCACTTACCATATTTATTATCTGTGAAAGAGTGGTGTCCTCACCTACTCGAGTTGCCTGGCACTTTATAAATCCTGACTGGTTCAGTGTTCCTGAAGAAACTGTGCTTCCGGCCTCTTTATCTACAGGAATACTTTCTCCTGTCAGAGCAGATTCATCTACTGCACTGTCTCCTTCTAAGACAATGCCATCCACAGGAATGCTTTCTCCGGGTTTTACAACAAAAACATCTCCCTTTACAACCTGTCCGAGGGGCAACTGTATTTCTGCTCCGCTGCGTATGACCGTTGCTGTTTTAGGTGCCAGTTTCATAAGGCTTTTCAGTGCATCTGTTGTCTTTCCCTTTGATCTGGCCTCCAGCATTTTTCCCAGTGTTATAAGAGTCAGTATCATGGCTGCTGACTCGAAATAAAACTCGTCCATTAGTGACATGGCTGCTTTTGTATTGCCGTCTGACTGAGCTGCTGTCATTGCAAACAATGCAAAGGTGCTGTACAGAAAAGCTGCCGTGGAGCCCAGTGCCACCAGCGCATCCATATTTGGTGCACGATTTATCAGGCTTTTGAAACCGCTTATGAAGAATTTCTGGTTTATTGTCATTACTGCTGCTGTGATAAGCAGCTGAAGAAGCCCAACTGCCACATGATTGTTTTCAGCTAACCCCGGAAGTGGCCATCCCCACATCATATGCCCCATGGAAACGTACATGAGCAATATTAGTAATGCCAGAGATGCAATAAGCCTCTTCTTCAATAATGCAGTTTCCTTATCCGGCTCCTCATCTGTATGAGAGGCAGAATAGTCTTTGCCGGTTTTGACACCCGCCTCTGACTTCAGCCGGGCTTCATATCCCGCCTTATGAACTGCCGCTATGATATCTTCCGGTTTGGCCGGCCCCTCAACTCCCATTGAATTTGTAAGCAGGCTGACAGCGCAGCGATCAACTCCTTCCACTGCGGAAACAGCCTTTTCTACTCTTGCAGAGCAGGCGGCACAGCTCATACCGGTTACTGTATACTGTTTCATTTTATCTCCTCTATTTCATCAGTTTCTGAAGTGTTGCAACGAGTTCTTCTACCACATCATCTTTTCCGTTACGAATATCTCTTGCAACACATCCACGTATATGGTTTGCCATAAGTTCTCTGTTAAAAGCATTCACTGCAGCGTTTACTGCTGCTGACTGAATCAGGATATCCGTACAGTAAGCGTCATTTTCAACCATTCCCCGGATTCCGCGTATCTGTCCCTCTATTCTGTTCAGACGATGTATCAGTTTCTTTTTCTCATCTGCCGTTCGTTCTGTTACCTTGCTTCCACAGCAGCATTCTGCCATATCCACATGGGATTCTCTTTTACCTGTCAAGACACATCCCTCCTGTTAAAATTATCTCCTTTTTTCTCTTGTTTTATTATATACCCCCATGGGGTATATTTCAACCATAAAAATCTCCGGTTATGCCATCTCTGACTTAACCGGAGCCTTTGTTATTCCATATCTATTCCATGTTTTTGCCGTATCTCTTAATCTTTGCTGTTGTAGTTTTTTCCAGTTCCTTTACAACCTCAACAATTCTGATTTTTTTGTAAACAGGAATCTTTTCATTGACTTCATCTACGATTGCTTTAATTTTTTCCTTTACAGCATCTGCATCATCTACATTCAGATCTTCGAACTTCTCCTTAAGCTCTTCAAGGTTGGCGACAATCTTAGCTTTTACAGATGTTTCTCCATCTCTTGATTTCCCTGCAATCACAATGGCGTCTGCAATTTCGGAGTAATTGCCCAGTCTTTCCTCAAGCTCTTCAGGATATATGTTCTTGCCGTTGGATGTTACTATTACATTTTTCAGTCTGCCTCTGATGTAAAGCCAGCCCTCTTCATCTATATATCCAAGATCTCCGGTTCTGAACCATCCATCCTGCATAACAGCATCAGTCGCCTCCTGATCACGATAGTATCCAAGCATCAGGTTTTCGCCTCTGGTTATTATTTCACCGACACCTTCCTCGTTTGGGTTATCAATCTTCATTTCATTTCCAGGCATAACCTTTCCTGCAGAATTTACATTCATATAAAAGTCACAGTTTCCTGCGACAAGAGGTGCACATTCTGTAAGTCCGTAACCCTGAAGAGTTTCTATTCCAATAGCATCAAAATCCTCAATGAGGTGTGGTTCAACTGCTGCAGCACCGACAATAAACAGTCTCATCTGACCTCCCAGCTGCTTTCTTATGCTTCTCTTGATTACCCATCTTATTGGGAGAGGTATATGTCCCATTGCATACCCAAGTGTATGCTCCTCAAAAAGTCGGGCATACTTCTTCGGACAGCTTGCAGCAACGCCTTTCTTGATCTGCTTGGACAGCATGTTAAGAATTACAGGAACTACTACCAGAATAGTAGGCTGATACTCAAGAAGATTCTTCTTTATTTTTGTAAGTCCGTCACAGTATGTAATGCACGCACCCTTGGAAAACAGCAGCAGGAAATTAAGAGTACATTCATATGTATGGTGAAGAGGAAGCAGTGACAGTGTCTTATCTTTCGGTGTGATCTTCACAGCCTGAACAGTTGAATAAATATTGGCACAAACTGCAGCCTGCGACAGACAGACACCCTTGGAGCTTCCTGTAGTTCCTGATGTGAAAATAAGAACCTGACATTCATCCTTCGGTAATTCTATAGCATCAATTTCTGCCTTTTTTTCAGGGCTCACACTGATGTCCAGTTCCCACACAAAAGAAAAGTCATGATAATCAGCAGGATATCCCTGTTCTCTTACAGCGTCGATCATTTTCCTGTCAGCAAACATTGCGACACACTCAGCCGATTTCATAAAAGCTGCAGCATCCTCTGCACTGACTTCCTTGTCAATAGGTACTACACACCCTACAGTAGAAGCTGCAAGATAGCACAGTGACCATTCACAGCTGTTTTTTCCCATAACAGCAATTCTCTTGCCTTTGTATCCTCTGTCTATAAAATCAGCACAAAGAGCATAATAAATATCTCTTGCCGCCTCAAAGCTGATATATCTGTATCCGCTTTCTTTACCCTTTACTTTAAGCTGGAAGGCAGCTTTATCTTTAAATGTTTCAGCGGAATGATTAACTATTTCCCTGTAATTTGCAAACTTAGTTTCCTGATAAATCTGTGCTGACATATCTCTTTTACCTTTCTACTTCATCTCAACTTCATCGAAAAGTTCTCATTTTCTATATTATATCATAAGCTTTGTCATTATTCACATCTTTCTGATAAACAACAGTTCTGTCGGAATCAGCCTATTCCACCAAGTACAGCACCTGCAACAAGAGCTACCAGAGAAAGAGGAACCAGTACATATTTGCCAAGGAAAATAAACCATCTGCCAACAGGCTTATTCCTGCCTGTATTAACTGCATCCAAAGCAAATCTGTCTCCTGCAACCCAGAAGAACATGAAAGCTGCCAGCATTGCTCCAAGCGGACACACATATATGGAGACTGCATCCATCCAGCCTGACACGATTCCCTGAATAAACAGAGCAACTACACAGCCTGTTGCAGCCACTGATGCTGTAGCTGTTACTCTTCTAAGTCCAAATCTTTCCTGAAGCGTAGCAACAGGAGCCTCGTATAAGTTAACAAGTGAACTCATTCCTGCGAAAAGCACGCAAACGTAGAAAACCATTCCTACAATTTTTCCGCCGGGCATTCCATTAAAAACGTTAACCAGATATATGAACATCAGTCCCGGACCTCCTGATGACAGTTCAGAGCCTCCGACTGCCATACTTGGAATTATAACCATAGAAGCAAGAAGTGCAGCTACTGTATCAAATATTGCCACGTCTCTCGCTGAACTTGTTACATCTTCCTCATCGCCAAGATACGAACCGTAAATAACCGTTCCGTTACCTGCTATGGAAAGAGAGAAGAACGCCTGTCCGAAAGCATATATCCAAAGCTTAATGTCCAGCAGACCTTCCGGCTTGATAGTAAATATATACTTCAGTCCTGTAGTTGCACCGGGAAGAGTAAAAATGT
This sequence comes from Eubacteriaceae bacterium, assembly GCA_028727785.1. GTDB lineage: Bacteria > Bacillota > Clostridia > Peptostreptococcales > Anaerovoracaceae > Senimuribacter. Next base: position 18,678 of record JAQYNQ010000050.1, read on the forward strand.
ATATTCCAAGGCCAACGAACAAAACGAACAGAAGCGGCATCATTATCCTATTTGCTTTTTCAATTCCTCCTGCAATTCCAAGAGCCATAATAACGGCAGTTACTATAATTGCAACTACAATCCAGCTGTTATTACCAAATGCGGATGCAGTGCCTCCGAACACACCTCCGATTACATCCATATCCTGGCCCATTTCGTATATTCCACCGGACAATGCCAGATATGAATACTTGAATATCCAGCCTACAACAACTGTATATCCAATAGCAAGGGCAAGGGACCCCAGAACAGGAATTACGCCCACTAATTCGCCTATTGATCTTTTGCCTGTGCGTATTTCTGTGCAGGCACCAAACGCTCTGATAGGGCCTCCCTTTGTAGCTCGTCCCAGAGCCATTTCTTCAATAAGTCCAGTGGATCCTATGAGTATTACAAATAGAATATATGGAATTATGAAGGTCATTCCACCCCATGCAGAGACCATATACGGGAATCTCCATATATTACCCATTCCTACGGCAGAGCCTATACATGCCAGAATGAATCCTTTACGACCACTAAAACCATCTCTTGTTTTTTTCATAAATAACATTTAACCTTTCTGCAATAAACTCGTCTTATCAGTTCATTGTAACATAATTGTGATGTAATGTGTAAAATATCTTGTGTCTTTACTGAAATCAAAGGGGCAAATCAAAGGAACTGTGGCATTAGTGGTTCACTAACGTGAGGTGCCTTCATTTCTATGGGGGAATTAAATTTCTCAAGTCCCATGACCTTGAATTTATATACATGGCACGATTTTTTGAAACTGAAAAAAAAGCCCAAAAAACAGGCACGAATTTTTTCAAATGCTGATTCTGGCCCGGGTTTTCTCGT
>JAQYNQ010000051.1 GCA_028727785.1 Eubacteriaceae bacterium
ATTTTCCCCAGAAGAAGTGAGATGACCATGCTGGTCAGCCAGATAAAGGAAGCATGTGCACAACCTTCTTCTTTAAAGAGCAGTACTGTAGAGTTGAAGCAGGGGACAGTGAAAGTCATCATAACGAGAAGGACTGTAAGTTGCATTGCATTAAAGGCTCCGTTTTCGCCTATCATCATCAGAGTCGCCGATCCGAAATCTCGTTTCAAAACATTAAACAGTAGAACTGTCACGGTTTCGGGCGGAAGACCCAGCTGGCTTTCTACCAGAGGCTGAAGAAGATAACACAGCTGATCTACGATGCCAAGATACATTGCCATGCTGATGATGACACTGCCTATACAGAAGGAAGGTGCCGAATCAAGGACACCAGTCAGAGAAGTCAGAATCACACGACCGACTCTTACAAGCAGTTTTCCGGCGTCATTATTTGTATTGCTGAAAGATCTTTTCTCATTACTTCCATGGCTAAAAGACTGTATTCCTGCAAAAATAATGGCTATGAAAAGGATGCAGATGATTAAATAGCAGACAAAAACTCTGCCGGTGACCATGGAAGCAAAGGTTGCAATTATGGCTAGCTGAGAGGAACAGGGTATGAGGAGAATCAGAGTCCAGACCAAAACAGTGTGACGAGTGCTCCTGTGAATGCAGCCGTTACAGGATTTTGTACATAATCCGGCCAGAGCTGCTGTTGTGCAGCCCAGTCCGGTGAGCAGGGTAAAAACATCTTCATTTATCAGAAAGCTCAGGCGTCCGCCAAGCTTTTCGCATAGATACAGAATCAGATCTTTTATTAGTCCCACACAGGTCATAATGGGGAACAGAATCAGAAAAAGGTATTTCGGAGTAGTTGTTAAAAGTCCAAAATCTCCAAACAGAATTAAGTGTATTAAGTCAGTCATTTTACTTTCTAATCCTTACCAAAAATGATATAATTATAACATCTATATGCAGATGATTATTTTTAATTAAAAGGGGAATAAAGAATTTGACAATTTATCTTTTACTAGGGATAGTTCTTGCAGTCGGGGCATTGAATTCAGTGCTTCTGCTTATGAACTACAAGAAGATGGACGGATTTAAAAAAGAAATAAAAGACTCCAGAATGGAGACAATTGAGTATATGAACCAGTCATTCCGGACACTGGGAGACATGATGGCTGCAGGCCAGCATGCGGCAGCGAAGAATCAGGATCTGAGACTTGCTGAACTGAACGAGAAATTCAGCCATATGTCTATGGAAAACGAGCAGAAGCTGGAGAACATCAGAAATACAATGTCTCAGAAGATTACTGAACTAAACGAAGAAAATACCAGACAGCTGGAAAAAATGAGAGATACAGTTGATGAGAAACTTCAGAAAACTCTGGAAGACCGCATCGGACAGAGCTTCAAGCTGGTAAACGACAGACTCGAACAGGTCTATAAAGGACTGGGTGAAATGCAGACACTGGCAAGCGGTGTGGGAGATCTTAAAAAAGTTCTGACTAATGTGAAGACAAGAGGCATTCTGGGTGAGATTCAGCTGGGAGCTATACTGGAACAGATACTGTCACCGGATCAGTATGAGGAAAATGTTAAGATTAAGGCTCACTCTCAGGAGCGCGTTGAATTTGCCGTAAAGCTTCCCGGAGAAGGTGAACAGACTGTATATCTTCCAATAGACGCCAAATTCCCGGGAGACACATATGCAAAGCTGGCTGATGCCTATGAAACCGGCGATACACTAGCTATCGAGCTGGCAGGCCGTGAACTGGAACGCCGTATTAAAGCCGAGGCAAAGGATATTCACGACAAGTATATTGAACCGCCGGTTACAACGGATTTTGCTATTCTGTTCCTGCCTTTTGAGGGACTGTATGCAGAAGTGGTGAGACGCGGAATGGTGGAAACACTGCAGAGAGATTATAAGGTTAATATTGCAGGTCCCACAACCATGGCAGCCTTATTAAACAGCCTGCAGATGGGATTCCGCACTCTGGCAATCCAGAAACACTCCGGTGAGGTGTGGGATATTCTGGGTGCAGTAAAGAATGAATTCGGAAAATTTGAAGAAGTGCTGGTTTCAGCGCAGAAGAGAATCAATCAGGCAAATGAAGACATTGACAAGCTTGTAGGTACGAGAACAAGAATGATGAGAAGCAAGTTGAAAAAAGTTACTTCTCTCACAGATTCAGAAAGTGAGCGTCTTCTTGAGCTTGAAGAATAGAAATAAATGGCTCCGGAGGAGCCGAGAAGCAGGGAGTAAATATTATTAGATGAAATTATTTGCAATTGGAGATTTGCATCTATCCATGGATGAGCGAATTGAAAAGCCCATGGACATATTCGGGTCCAGATGGCAGGATCACGCAGTCAAGCTTGAAGAACGCTGGCGTGAGCTTGTTTCTGAGGAGGATGCAGTAATTATACCGGGAGATATTTCCTGGGGTTTGCGTTTGGATGAGGCTATAGCAGACCTGGAATGGATACATAATCTGCCCGGAAGAAAGATTCTGACTAAAGGAAACCACGATCTCTGGTGGATGAGTGTGGGAAAGCTGAATAAGATGCATGAGGATATGCTTTTCCTGCAGAATACAAGCGCAGAAGTGGCACCCGGAGTTTTCATATGCGGAAGCAGAGGTTGGATATGCCCGGGAACCGATGGTTTCAGCGAGCATGATGAAAAGATTTATAAAAGAGAACTGTTAAGGCTGGAGTTTTCCCTTCAGGAAGCCCAAAAGCATGACCCTAAGGTTATCATCGCGGCACTTCACTATCCGCCGACCAACGATAAAATGCAGGGTTCAGGCTTTACCGAGCTTCTGGAAAAGTACGGGGTAAAAATCTGCATATACGGTCATCTCCATGGCAGAGAGGCTTTCAAAAACGGTATTAAAGGTAATCTTAACGGAGTTGAATACAAGCTGGTGTCACTGGATTATCTGGAGTGTACACCTAAGCTGATATACAAGGAGGGAGACTTATGAAAAGAGTAACAGTAATCGTAATGGACAGTCTTGGTGTGGGTGAGCTTCCGGATGCAGCCAACTATGGCGATGCAGGCACAAACACCTTTACTCATATTGCAGATAATTGTCCGGAGCTGGAGATTCCTAATCTTGCAGCCATTGGCTTCGGCAATATTGACGGTGCTGCCGGCGGTAAATTTGCAGTGGATGCCCCAACAGGAGCATACGGTAAAATGGCCGAAGTTTCCAAAGGCAAAGATACAATTACAGGTCACTGGGAAATATCCGGTCTGGAAACCAGCACACCATTTAAAACCTACCCGGACGGATTTCCGCCTGAGTGCATCAAAGCTTACGAAGACGCAATCGGCGTTGAAATTCTCGGAAACTGCACAGCTTCAGGAACAGAAATAATTGACAGGTTAGGCCCGCTACATGAAGAAACAGGCAAACCGATTGTTTACACTTCAGCAGACAGTGTATTTCAGATTGCGGCCAACACAGCAGTAATTCCACTTGAAAGACTGTACGAAATGTGTGAAATTGCAAGAAAAATGCTTGTTGGCGACTGGGCATGCGGTCGTGTAATCGCAAGACCGTATATCATAAACGAAAAGGGTGAAAGAAAGAGAACATCCGACAGAAAGGACTATTCTGTAAGTCCAAGCGGAAAAACAGCCTTAGACAACGTTAAAGATGCAGGCCTTACTTCTTACACAGTTGGAAAAATAAGCAACATCTTCAACGATCAGGGCGTAAGCATTTCTGTTCATACAGACAGCAACATGGATGGCGTGGATAAAACAATTGAGGCACTTAAGCAGGATTTTGACGGTTTTATCTTTACAAATCTTGTGGACTTTGATTCAGAATACGGTCATAGAAGAGATCCTATAGGATACGGAAAAGCAATTATGGAGTTCGATGCAAGAATCCCTGAAATTATTGAAAACTTAAGTGATGATGACATCATGATTATCTGTGCGGATCATGGAAACGATCCAATCCATACAGGTTGGGATCACACCAGAGAACATGTTCCTGTAATCGTCTACGGAAAGAAAGTGAAAGCAGGGGTGAACCTGGGCGTAAGAGGAAGTTTTGCTGATATCGGAGCAACGGTTTGCGAATACCTTGGCGCTGCACCTACAGCAATCGGAACAAGCTTCCTGAGTGAAATACTGGCTGAGTAAGGGTCTGAACACCGGCTTTATCATCTGAGGGGAATGGAAAAATGAACATCGTTGATATTATTACTAAGAAAAGAGATGGCGGCAAGCTGTCTGCAGACGAGATTGAATTCTTTGTAAAGGGCTACACTGAAGGGACGATTCCTGACTACCAAGCATCAGCGCTTCTTATGGCCATATATTTTCAGAAGATGGATAAAGAAGAAACCTTCCGGCTTACAGAGGCAATGCGCCATTCCGGTGACATAATTGATCTTAGCGGCATCGAAGGAATTAAAGTTGACAAACACTCCACCGGTGGAGTAGGTGACAAAACTACCTTAATCGTAGCACCTCTTGCTGCTGCCTGTGGCGTTCCTATTGCAAAAATGAGCGGGCGAGGTCTTGGTTTTACAGGTGGAACCGTAGACAAGATGGAATCGATTCCCGGTTTTCGAACAGCAATGGAGCCGGAAGAATTTATGAAGCAGGTAAACGAAATAGGCATGGCTGTAATTGGTCAGACAGCTCACGTTGCACCTGCAGATAAAAAAATCTACGCTCTTCGTGATGTAACCGCAACAGTCAATAACCTGAGCCTTATTTCATCAAGTATAATGAGTAAAAAGCTTGCAGCCGGCAGTGACGCAATCGTTCTTGATGTAAAGTGCGGTGATGGGGCTTTTATGAAAACACAGGCTGACGCGTCAGCTCTTGGAAGGACTATGTGTGAGATTGGTCAGGCTGCAGGAAAAAAGACAGTTGCCGTTATCACAGACATGAACCAGCCTCTGGGCCGAGCTGTAGGCAACTCTCTGGAAGTTATAGAAGCTATTGAGACCTTAAAAGGCAACGGTCCTGATGATATTACTGAGCTTTCCCTTAAACTGGCAGGGATTATGATTTACGTGGGCGGCCGGGCATCTTCCATTGAAGAAGGCGACCGGATGGCTAAAGAAGCCCTTGAAAGCGGCCGCGGACTGGCAAAGCTGAAAGAGTTTATCCGTGCTCAGGGCGGCGACCCTCAGGTTGTAGAGGACTACTCAAGATTTGAAACTGCATCAATTGCTGCTGATATAGTGTCAGACTTCAGCGGCTATGTGCAGTCGATAAAAGCTGAGTCTATAGGACTTGCTTCTCAGCACACCGGTGCAGGAAGACTATGTAAAGAGGACCCTGTGGATCTTTCTGCAGGAATCTGCTTACATAAGAAAGTGGGCGACACTGTGAAAGCAGGGGATGTTCTGGCAACTGTCTACGGCAATGATCGTGAAAAAGTTGAAACCGGCGCAGCCGAAGCCAAGCGGGCATTTGTAATAAGTGACGAACCTGCCTGCGAGGAGGTTTTGATAAAAGAAATACTTGGATTATAGAAAAAACTGAGTTTTATGGGTTTATCGACTGCACTTTAATGCTACTACTCCCGTAATTAAGCACGGCCTTTTTTTGAAAAAATAAATCCCTCGGTCATACCTTACAGCTTCACGCATAGACTTATATGGGAAGTGAGGGGTGTTTTTTGTGAGAAGGAATAAACTTGCGGGAATTGTTTGTGTTCTGTGTGCGGCGGTTCTTGCCTTTGGAGTGCTTGGCATAAGATACATATCAGGCCGGGTCGATGATCCTGTGATGACGGTAAACGATGATGATAAGGCCCTTTCCAAGGAGGCGGATGAGCAGGGGAGTCTGAATCTGGCAGCCAAGGCGGCAGTCCTTGTTGATGCAGAAACGGGAACGGTAATATACAAACAAAACGCACACAAGGAATTGCCCCCTGCTTCTGTAACTAAGATAATGACCATGCTTCTGACTATGGAAGCTGTAGACGCAGGCAAGGTGAAGCTCTCTGACAAGGTAACCATATCAGAGCGGGCGGCTTCCATGGGTGGGAGCCAGATGTATATGGAAGTCGGGGAGACGCATACTCTGGAAGAGCTGCTGGAGGGAATCGCAATTGTATCAGCTAACGATGCATGCGTTGCAGTTTCAGAGTATATTGCAGGCAGTGAAGAAGTGTTTGTGGAGAAAATGAATGAGCGGGCGGCGGCTCTGGGCATGAGAGACACTCATTTTGTGAACACAAACGGATTACCTGTAGCAGATCACTACACCAGTGCATATGATATAGCACTGATGTCTCAGCGATTACTCAAGTTTGACCATACCCGGGAATGGTTTAATACATGGCAGAAGACAATTAAGGTTGGTCTCCCCGGCAAGGAGAAGGAGTTTGGCTTAACAAACACCAACAAGCTGATTCGTCAGTATCCCGGAGCCAATGGTATTAAGACAGGATTCACGGCCGAAGCAGGATATTGCCTGTCTGCATCTGCAACAAAGGACGAGACGACACTGATAGCCGTAGTACTGGGTGCGGAGACGTCCAAAACCCGAAATGCCGAAATCGCGAAGCTTTTAAACTACGGCTTCGCCAACTACAAGTCAGTTGTGCTGGCTGAAAAAAACCAGAAAATGAAAAAAGTTAGGCTAACTAAAGGTGATCCTGAGTTTGTAAATGCAATTACCACATCAAGGATTACTGCTTTCATCGCCAAGTCCGGTGCATCCACTGCGACCGGCGAAGTGCCCGGTGGAGAGGCAAAATGCAAGGTGACCATCAGCGACGGCATCAAGCTGCCTCTCAAGAAAGGCTCAAAGATAGGCAAGGCTACAGTTTATGTAGGTAAAGAAAAGGTAGGCGAGTACGACTTAGTGTCGGATCGGAATGCTGGCAAGGCCTCATTTTTTACCTACTGCACAAGAGTGATCAAAGGTTTGTTTAATCGATGATCAAAACCGGTTATGGGTGGCATAAAAACCACCCTATATTATTGTCCTTTTTCATTATCTTTTTTCGTGGTATAATACCTAGGTGCCTGCAATATCCATAGCAGGTAATCCACAAAAGGAGAAAAATAAAAAAAGATGATAAAAAATGAATTTGCAGAACTGAGAAGAAGATGGAAAAATGATTACAATGCCGTAAGCACAGTTTACGGATATTACATAAACAGCAATAAGGATATTATTTCTTCATTCGATACTTCCCTTGGGGTTATGGATCCATCAGAAGTGGACATGTATATGTCCATTCTGAAAAAAACCATGTCAGGTCAGATTGGCAGAAATCTTATTGATATTCCCTTTACTACTGAGCAGGTTGAGGGAAGTGAAGAACATCAGCTGCTGATGACACTGAAGGACAGTGAACTTAAGGACAGCCGGGCCAGAGACAGGCTTGTGGAAAAGATAGTGCCCAATGTGAGTTTTGATGAAGACAATTTCCTGATTCTCATGGCTCACGACTCATACGATATTGCGTACCGCGACTCAAATCTGGAGGACATGGATGATGGCGGAAGTGAAGTGTACAAGTACTTCCTCTGCTGCATCTGCCCGGTTAAGCCCCCAAAGATGAAGTTGCAGTACAATGGGGATGACGGGGAGTTTCACACTGCTTCAACAGGCCAGATTGCCGCATCACCGGAGCTTGGCTTCATGTTCCCGGCTTTTGACGACAGAAGCACAAACATTTATAATGCTGTTTTCTATACAAAGAAGCCTGCAAACATGTATCAGGAACTTCTGGACGAAGTGTTTCATGTTGAAAATGTGCCAATGAGCGCACCTCAGCAGCGTGAAGAATTCAATAACGTTATGGCAGCTGCTCTTGAAAAGGAGTGTTCTTTTGATGTGGTGAGAGTTCTCAGCGAGTGCGTAAGAGACAAAATTGAGAATCACGAAATTTCCAAGGATCCGGAAAACCTTGAGCTTTCAATCTCAGCAATGGGAGACATGCTGCAGGAGAGCGGGGTCAGCGCTGAAAAGGTAGAGTTATTCACTGACGCATGTAAGGAGCGCTTCGGTGAACACGCTGCCTTAAATCCGAAAAATATTGTTGAAACAAAGAAATTTGAAATTGAAACACCGGAAGTAAAAATCAGCATAGCACCAGAAAACAGTCATCTTATAAGGACTCAGATTATTGACGGCTGCAAATACATTCTGGTTCCTGCCGGTAACGGGGTGGAAATTAACGGAATGGCAGTAAGCATGGAAAGTATAGAAGAATAAAAAATAAAAAGAGTGTGCAATACGGAATCAGCGATTCCTTTGCACACTTCATTTGCACACTTCCTTTGCACACGTGTCTCCCTACTTACTCATTTCGTGCCGTTTTCAGGCACGCAGCAGGCACAATTTTTCGAAATCCAAAGAAAGAGCCCGGATTTTGGCTTCGATTTTTGTGGAAATCGTAAAATGGCCCAGACTCAGGCTGCTGAAAAACATAAAAATTCACCGACCTGAATTTTTATATCAAATATTACCAAACATTCTGTATTCCGCCTCTGAAATCCCATCTGTTACCGGAAAACTCACATATAATTTACCCGTATGTAATGGTTAAAAAAATACCTGTCATTTTTTTTCTGCTATTTTCCCTTAAAAAGCATTCCTATCTTTGCAAAT
>JAQYNQ010000052.1 GCA_028727785.1 Eubacteriaceae bacterium
TTGCTTAAAAGCGCGAAGAATCCGTATCGTTCATGAGCTTGATCTATCTTATCCTGATGGTACGTGACTGAGATACCGCGCTTAGGAGTTTCCTTAATCTCGAAGTACTTCCGGTACTCCTTTTCATGCTCCGGCACACGATGTCCGGATAGTTAGTGCTAAACTAGTGTGGATTTACGGGAATACAGAATGTATCTGACTCTAACCGGTTCAGATACATGCAGCTTTTGTGTTCAATAATCCTATTCAAATTCCTTAAGACCTTCACGAACAATGTTTTCCACAGCGGTATGAAGTTCTGCAGCTTCTTTTCTTTCTAAATCTGCAGTTTCAATGGGTGGATGAATTATCATATTGACTGTGGTTCCGGGAGTGATAATTTCTCTGTCTTCAAACATGTGGTAAGTTCCATCAATTGTAACCGGAACAACTGGAACCTTTGCCTTAGTTGCAAGTTTGAAACTTCCGGCTTTAAATTCACCCATTTCATGACAGTGGCTTCTTGTTCCTTCAGGGAAGATAACCATTGAATATCCGTCTTTGATCTCATTTACACCGGCCTGAATTGAACGAAGTGCAGCCTTTGCATCCCCTCTCTGGATAAATACACCATGAATAGCCTTAATCCATTTACCAAAGTAAGGAACTTTTTCCAGACTGTCCTTTGCAATAAACCCAATCTGCTTTCCTTCGGCAGCCTTAAGCATTACTATAATATCAGCATAGCCCTGATGGTTTGCATAGAATACACAAGGTCTGTCCATGGGGATATTCTCTCTGCCCTTAACATTAACTGTTATGTCGAAAATATCAATTACATTATTCACCCACTGACCTGTGGCATCGGCAAGTAATGCTCTCTCCTCTTCCTTTTTACCTTCCTCGCGAAGTCTGGTTATTTCATCAAGATGCTTGTTAAATATGCTGACTGAACGGAATAACTTGATTCCATTAGGTATATTTCTAATAATCTTCAACTAAATTTCCTCCTATCATTGAGATTCCTGTCAGTAATAATATAACACATAAAGCCTAGTAATATCTATATAAAAAGCGTATAATAAATTCAAATAACTGTATTTGAGAGGGGTGAGAAACATGATTACAAAAAAGAGAGCTGCAATAATAATAATTTCTCTGGCAGTATTCTCTATTATCGCGGTAAATGTGGCAGCTCACCGGTTTCTGGATTTTGATACAGTAATCAGAGAGTGGGTATACAGCAAAAGAAACAGTGTATTATCCAGCATTATCATACCTGTTACTTACTCCGGAAATGTTGAAATGGTAGTGCTTATAGGAGTTATCCTCATACTGTGGAAAACTACAAGGAAAAACTATGGATTTCCATTCGCAATAGTAGCACTAAGTTCATCGGTTACTTATAAATTAATAAAAAGTGTGTTCAAAAGGCCACGACCGGATGTTGCTGTTCACCTGATAAAACAAGGTGGATACTCATTTCCAAGCGGACACTCTATGAACTGCCTGGTATGTTATGGATTTCTGATTTATTTAATAAATCGTCACTGCAAAAACAGGAAACTGGCACGCGTTTTGTCAGTTTTGCTCACGATTCAGATAATATGCATAGGTCTGAGTCGTGTATATGTGGGCGTTCATTTTCCAACAGATGTTTTAGGAGGATGGAGCCTGGGAATAGCTTTTTTAACAGTCGCTGTAATTATTTACGAAAGAATAAGAGGTAAAGAAAATGATTTATAATTCAATCACCGAAGCTATAGGAAAAACGCCCCTTATGCGCCTGCATTCTATAGAAAAATCACAGAATATCCAAGCCGCCTTATACGGAAAACTTGAAGCATTCAACCCTGCTGGCAGCATTAAAGACAGAGCAGCAATGTGGATGATTAAAGACGCAGAGGATAAGGGACTTCTGAAACCGGGTGGAACAATAATTGAACCTACAAGCGGTAATACAGGAATCGGTCTGGCTGCCATTGCAGCTGCCAGAGGATATAAGGCTATATTTGTACTGCCGGAAACTATGAGTATGGAAAGAAGAAAGCTTCTGGCAGCATTCGGAAGTGAAGTTGTTCTAACTGAAGGTGCGAAGGGAATGAAAGGTTCTATTGAAAAGGCAGAAGAGCTTAACCGTGAAATTCCGGGAAGCATTATTATTGGCCAGTTTGTAAACCCTGCAAACGCACAGGCTCATATTGATACAACCGGACCGGAGATCTTTGAAGATCTTGAGGGGAAGGTAGATGCAATTGTTGCAGGTGTTGGAACCGGTGGAACAATTACAGGACTTGGAAGATTCTTAAAAGAGAAAAATCCTGAAATAAAGGTAATTGCTGTGGAACCAAAGAACTCTCCTCTACTTTCAGAAGGAAAATTCGGACCACATAATCTTCAGGGAATAGGAGCAAATTTTGTTCCGGAAATTTTAGATAAGGATGTAATTGATGAAGTTATCCCTGTTCTTGAAGATGATGCGTATAATCTGGCGCGCAGAATGGCAACAGAGGAGGGATTTCTGGTAGGAATAACTTCTGGTGCAGCACTTTGGGCAGCAGTCGAAATAGGAAAAAGACCTGAATTTGAAGGAAAAAATATTGTAGTTATCCTTCCTGACTCAGGTGAAAGATACTTATCCACAGTTTTATTTAACTAGTTGTGGATAACTTGCAAGTAATAAGGATGGTGACCATGCCGAATAATTATAATAAACCACTCCTTCTGGTCAGTGGAAGTCAGTTTACACAAAATGCCTTACAAAAGCAGCTGAAGTCTATTCTGCCGGATACTATAAAAATAGTCGCTCATATTATTGATAATAGCTCTGAACCCGCACCCGGAGAATACTTTGCAGTATTTTCAAGCAAGGAAGTATTTCGGGAATTTAATGAGCAGAACACAGGTAATAGTGCAAAGCTGGATGCCTACATAATTGCAGAGCGCACTATGCTTAATGACAATATTGAAAAGATTCTTGCACTTCCAAGAAGTGAAAAGATTCTTCTTGTAAATGAGTCAGAAGAGAGTACTCTGGAATCTATAAATCTTATGAAGAAAATAGGTTTTGATTTTCTTCAGTTTGTTCCATATTATCCGGGATGCCATATTCCCGATCAGAAAATTAGGATTGCTATAACACCCGGTGAAATTGATCTTGTTCCGCCGGGAATAGATGCAGTATATGACCTTGGGCCGCGAAAGCTGGATTTTGCAGCTATCGTACGAATAATGAGCTACTATGGATTAGTCGAGGATGTTTTGCCTGAATATGCAGACGGATACTTGAAGAGCATTCTGGAATTTGCAAAAAAACTATCCAATGTAGCTGAAGAGACAAGTAGAATTATGAGTACAGTCCGGACAGAGCTGATTGGAACAGGACATTATGCAAGGTATAGATTTTCAGATATAATCGGGTGTTCAGAGAAACTGAAAGAAGCAAAAAAAGTTGCGGAAAAGATTTCATGTACCGGACTTACAGTTCTCATTGAAGGTGAAAACGGTACAGGGAAAGAACTTCTTGCAAGTGCTATTCACAATGCATCCGACAGATGCCGCAAGCCATTTGTTGCTATTAACCTGTCTGCTCTTCCAGATGAGCTGATAGAATCCGAACTGTTCGGATATGAGGAAGGCGCATTCACAGGGGCAAAGAAAAACGGAAAAATAGGTCTTTTTCAGCAGGCCGCAGGAGGAACAATCTTTCTTGATGAAATCGGAGATATTTCACCGAAAATGCAGACTAAGCTGCTGCGTGTGATACAGGAACGACAGATTATGAGAGTCGGCGGCAATAGAATTATCCCTGTTGATGTTCGAATAATTGCAGCTACAAACCGTAATCTGAAAGAAATGATCAGAGACAACCTGTTTCGAAAAGATTTATATTACAGACTGCGTGAAGGATATATTCATTTGCCGGCACTTGCAGCACGGAAAGAAGATATACCACTCCTTATAGAGTACTGGCAGAGAAACCTGTTTAACACAAATAAGGAAATATCATCTGACGCACTGGATCTTCTCATGAGACATGACTGGCCGGGAAACATAAGAGAACTGATGAATCTGATGAAATTCACACTGGCTGTCTGTGAAAAAAATGTTATTACAGCAGCAGATATTCCTTTCCTGGGCGATGAAGTAGAAGACAGAAATACAAAAACAGAGAACAGTGTTACATCGAATAAGGAGCCAACTACAGTGTCAGCAGATATTCCGGATCAGATATCCTTATCGATTCTGGCTGCAGCAGCTGCAATTCAACAGGAGGGAAAACTGGTAGGAAGAAACAGTATATTAAGATATATGGAAAGATATAATCAGCCTGTAAGTGAATACAGAATTCGAAAGATACTTCAGCAGCTTGAGAAGAATAATTATCTGGAAAAAGAAGCAGGCTACGGAATGAAAGTAACCGATCAGGGGAAAATAGTTTTGATGAACCAAAAATAATCCGAAATAACCTAATAAGCCAAAAAATGAAAAACTAACTCCAAATTACATCCGAAATGTTTCAGAAAAGCGTTGAATTTGGAGTTTTTTATTTGGCATCAAACTTGCATTATATAAGGACAGTTGTTTTATATGTTTTTTAATTGGAGGTTTTAATTTATGAGTAAAAAGAAAAAAGGGCAGACTCTTGAATCCATGAACAAAGGATTTTCTGTGCCTGACACGTACATCATCATTTTCTTTGTAGTATGTATCGCAGCTCTTCTGACTTACCTTATTCCACAAGGTCTATATGAGACAGAAGATATCACTTACATGGTTGATGGAGCTGAAAAAACACGTACAGTAATTAAGGACGGAAGCTTTAAGTATGTGCTGGACGAAGCAGGTAATCCTGTTAAGCAGGGCATCAGCCTGTTCGCTGCAGGTGGTGGCGTTGGTCTGTTCAACTATCTGTTTGAAGGTCTGGTAAGCGGCGACAAGTGGGGTTCCGCAGTAGGTATTATCGCATTTATTCTGGTAATCGGTGGTGCATTTGGTATCGTACTGAGAACTGGTGCAGTTGAATCCGGTATCATGAATATGATTCAGAAGACAAACGGAAAAGAAAAACTTCTTATCCCTACTCTTTTCTGCCTTTTCTCATTAGGTGGAGCAGTATTTGGTATGGGTGAAGAAGCACTTCCATTCCTGATGATTCTTGTTCCTATTGTTATTGCAATGGGATATGACGGAGTTACAGCAGTGCTGATTACTTATGTTGCAACACAGATCGGTTTCGGTACATCATGGATGAACCCGTTCTCAGTTGCTATTGCACAGGGTATCGCCGGTGTTCCGGTTTTCTCAGGTGCAACATTCAGAATTGTTCTTTGGGTATTCTTTACAGCATTAGGTGCAACAATGACAATGCTGTATGCTAATAAAATCAGAAAAAATCCAACCCACTCAGTATCATATGAGTCTGATGAATATTTCAGAAACGATATGGAAAGCAAGAAGGATGGAGACGGAATCCAGAAATTCGGAACAGGTCACATTCTGGTTCTTCTTACTTTAGTTGCAGGCATGGTCTGGGTTATCTGGGGAGTAATGGAAAACGGATACTATATTCCGGAAATTGCTTCACAGTTCTTTATCATGGGTCTGGTTGCAGGTGTAATCGGCGTTGCATTTAAGCTTAACGGCATGAAGCTTAACGATATCGCTTCCTCATTCAAACAGGGAGCAGCTGACCTTATAGGTGCAGCAATTATTGTTGGTATGGCACAGGGTATCATGCTGGTTCTAGGTGGATCATCCCCTACAGAACCAACAGTATTAAACACAATTCTTCACGGAATTTCAGACGCATTTGTAGGACTGTCAGGAACATTAGCAGCAATTCTTATGTATGTATTCCAGTCAGTATTCAACTTCTTCGTTGTATCAGGCTCCGGACAGGCTGCACTTACAATGCCTATTATGGCTCCTTTAGCAGACCTTCTGGGTGTAACTCGTCAGACTTCAGTTCTTGCATTCCAGCTGGGAGATGCATTTACAAATCTGATTGTACCAACTTCAGGATGCCTGATGGGATCTCTTGCTATTGCAAGAATCGACTGGTCAAAATGGGTTAAATTCATGTGGAAGTTCTTAGGTGTTCTTGTAATTTGCGCTGTAGCAACAATTATCATTGCAAGTGTGATTGGATTCTAAGAATTCCGGGGAGTGAAAAAATAATGAAGTTAATCAAAAGTGTTAAAGTATATTCACCGGAATACATCGGCTTGAAGGATATTCTGATTGCCGGCGGAAAAATCTGCAGGATAGCAGATAAACTGAATATTCCTGATGACTGGGAAGTAGAAATAATAGACGGCGAGGGTCTTCTTGCCACGCCCGGTTTTATCGATTCACATGTCCATATTCTAGGCGGCGGAGGGGAAGGCGGATTTGCCAACAGAACACCTGAAGCAACACTGTCAGGCCTTACACGCCACGGAATTACAACTGTAGTCGGATGTCTTGGAACAGATGGATATGGTCGCGACCTGACCGCTTTGATAGCCAAGATTAAAGGTTTGCGTGAGCAGGGAATTACGGCTTACGGCTACACCGGAAGTTATCAGATTCCTGTACGAACTTTAACAGGAAGTATTACCCAGGACATTATGGTAGTGGATGAGCTTATCGGAACAGGGGAAATTGCTATATCCGATCATCGCTCTTCACAGCCAACTTATGATGAATTCTTGCGTGTTTGCGCTGATACACGACTTGGAGGAATTCTGTCAGGAAAAGCCGGAATCATTAACATTCATTTAGGCGACAGCCCGAGAAAGATGGATATGATATTAAGGGCAATTCGCGAAACAGAAATTCCTTCCACACAGTTTCTGCCAACTCACGTAAACCGTAACGCCGGACTTTTCGAAGAAGCGGTTGAATACGCAAAACTGGGTGGAACTGTTGATTTCACAGGAAACGAAGATATCGACTACTGGGAGACTGTGTGCGATGAAGTTCGCGTAAGTACAGGTATCAAAAGAATGCTGGACGAAGGGATCAGCAGCGATCTGTTCACAATTTCATCAGACGGTCAGGGAAGCCTGCCTTTATTCAGTCCTGAAGGACAGTTCCTGGGCATAGGTATGGGTCAGTCCAGCTGCCTGCTTAAGGAAGTTCGAGAATGTGTTCAGCGTGAGAATATTCCGCTGGAAATAGCTATCAAAGCCATCACATCCAATCCGGCTCGAGTTCTTTGCCTGTCAGCAAAGGGTCAGCTGAAGGAAGGTTTTGATGCAGACATTTGCCTGATGACAGATGATCTTAACATCCATACGGTAATAGCTCGAGGACAGGTTATGGTAAAAAAAGGAGAGCCTGTTGTAAAGGGTTTATTTGAATAGTTGATTTTGTATTTGGGGTTTTAAATATACAGAACAAAAAGAAGAAAGGCTATCGCAATAGTGAATTAATATAATTCCTAGCAGACGATAGCCTTTTCTATTAAAATTATTTCCAGAGTTTTTCAGGATACAGGCCCTTATCTTTCATTGCCTGAAGTGCATCCATTACTCCCGGTTTGTCTTCTTTATATGTTACGCCGTACCATCTGTCGTCAGACTTAAGTACCTTTGCTTCAGCCTTCCCTTCCTTAATAAGTTTGTCCACTACTGCCGGCAGGAAGTATTCCCCTTTCAGCGGATTTTCTACAAGAGCTTTTTCCATAAATGCAGGGAAACCATCGCAGAGTTCTTTTAAGAAGGAGTTTGTAAATCCCCAGAAATTCATTGAAACAGTAGTTCCCTCCGGAAGTGAAGTCCAAGTCTGTTCATCATCTTCTGTAAATTGAATTTTATCTCCTCGACGCATGATTTTCGTTCTCTCAATGATGTCTACCAGCTTTCCTTCTTCATTCACTGTGCAAACACCTCTTGCAACATGACCGTTTTCTGTCAGAGTGTTTTCAAGATTGTAGCCTACCATACAGTAATTGTACTTGTCGCCGTCTTCTGCACTGCTCAGATAGTCATAAATTGACTGGAACGCACTGGCCCCATAATAGTCATCCGCATTGATTACAACAAAGGGCCCGTCAACAATGTCTCTCACACTCATTACAGCGTGACCTGTACCCCATGGTTTTACTCTGTCCTCAGGAATATCAAAACCTGCAGGTACGTCATTAATATCCTGAAAAGCATATCTGACGTTAAGATGCTTTCCCGCTCTTTCATCAATCAAAGCTCTGAAGTCTGTTTCATTTTCTTTCTTTATGACAAAAACAACATCTTCAAAACCTGCCATCATCGCATCATAAAGTGAAAAATCCAGGATAATTTCTCCCTGGTCGCTGATTGCATCAATCTGCTTGAGGCCTCCATATCTGCTGCCCATTCCGGCAGCCATTATTACTAAAGTTGGTTTGTTCATGTCTAATAATTCCTCTTTATTATTAAATAGTATAACAGTCACTCTATTCTAACTCAAATACAGTGTAATAGCAAGAAAGGTATATTGAAATAGTGTGCATACTCAGATATAATTTCTGTAATACAGTAATTGATGGAGGTGTCTGAACATGATTAAAAATATGGAAACAGCTGAAAGAGATGCAGTATTACGCGTTGCCGACGGAATGGTGGCAGCAGCAAGAACTGCACCTAAAGGAAGCGGAAAAGATAAAGTAATCTCAATGGTAATTACAGGGGAAGATAAGGATAAACTTGCTGTAACAATGAGAGAACTATATAAGGAAACGGGAATCGAAATTTATAACAGAGACGCAGGAAATGTAGACGCCAGCCATGCAGTAGTTTTGATGGGGGCAAAAGCTGAACCTTTTGGATTTGCCTGCGGAATGTGTGGTTACGAAAACTGTGGGAAAATGGCAAAAGCGGGAGCAAACTGTGTTTTCAATATCACGGACCTGGGAATTGCAGTAGGATCAGCAGTATCTCTTGCGGCAGACAACAGAATTGACAACAGAGTTATGTACACAGTTGGACAGGGTGGAATCAGAATGGGATGTTTCCCGAAAGACGTTAGAGTTGCATATGGAATTCCTCTTTATACAGGAAGTAAGAGCATTTTCTTCGATAGAAATGCAGGTGCTATTCTTCTGGATTAAAAATGTCTTTTTTTGAAATAAATACTTGTTTTTTTATTTTCATATGCTATAATATTAGAGCGTGTCTTGGACACGCATTCTCTGCGTAGGTCAGAAGACTTACGCCATTTAGTCCACAGGGAGGTGAAAAAGGATGAAAAACTATGAATTAATGTTCATTATCAATCCTACTTTAGAAGAAGCTGCAAGAGAAGCTGCAATCGAAAAGGTTAAGGCTACTATCGCTGCTGATGGTGAAGTTGAAGCGGTTGATGCATGGGGAATGAGAAAGCTTGCATACCCTATCGAAAAGAAGAACGAAGGATTCTATGTTGTTGTTGAATTCAAGGGAAACACTGGACTTCCTAAGGAATTAGACAGAAGACTTAGAATTTCTGACGACGTAATGAGACACATCATCATCTGTAAGGAAGCTTAATAAGGAGTGTAGTTATGAATAGTGTATTCCTGATCGGAAGATTGACAAGAGATCCGGAAGTTAGATACACTGCCGCAACTCAGATGGCAGTTGCTACATTTACTGTGGCAATTGACAGACCAACTCGTCCAGGCGCTGAGAAACAGACAGACTTTCCAAGAGTAACTGTTTTCGGAAAGCAGGCAGAAAGTTGCGAAAAGTATCTTGCAAAGGGTAGACTAGTTGCCGTTGAAGGCAGACTACAGACTGGTAGCTACCAGAACAAAGATGGCGCTACTGTTTACACGACAGATGTTGTAGCAAACAGAGTACAGTTTCTAGAATGGGGCGACAGACCACAGGGTGGTTCAGCTCCAAGACAGAGTGCATCTTCAGGATTTGGCACTGTTGAAAGTATGCCAATGGAAATGCCGGATTCATTCCAGGCGATTGATGAAGATGTTCCATTCTAAAGAAAGGAGATAATAATCATGATGGATAGAAGACGTGGTGGCATGAGAAGAAAGAAAGTATGCCAGTTCTGCGCTGATAAGACAGAAGTAATCGATTTCAAAGATGTTGAAAAGCTAAAGAAGTATGTTACTGAAAGAGGTAAGATTCTTCCTAAGAGAATTACAGGTACTTGCGCAGTACACCAGAGAGAAGTTACTACTGCTATCAAGAGAGCAAGAATCGTTGCTTTACTGCCATACGTAGCAGACTAATTTAAAAATATCATAAAGTTGCACTTAAGAAGCGTATCGCATCAGGCGGAACGCTTCTTTTTTATATGAAGGAAATCTGGAGCAATTGATTGACAGCATATTTGGCAGACTATAAAATTTAATAAAAAAATAGAAGAATAAACTGAAAGAGAGTGATCAAATATGAAAATTGCAGTTGTAACCGGCGCCTCAAGCGGAATGGGCAGAGATTTTGTTATGTCAATAGATAGTGAATTTGAACTTGATGAAATCTGGGTAATTGCAAGACGTAAAGAGAGACTGCTTGAATTGCAGTCACAGTGCAGGTCTGAGATAAAGCCTGTTTCTCTGGATCTTGCCAGAGAGGAAAGTTTTAAAGAATATCAGGCACTGCTTGAAGAAAAAAATCCGGAGATAAAAGTCCTTGTCAATGCAGCAGGATGCGGTCTTTTCGGTACATTTACAGAAATGGATATGGAACAGCAGCTTAAGATTATTGATTTAAATGCCAAGGCATTAACTGCCGTATGCCATATGAGCATTCCATATATGCCTCATGACAGTCATATCATAAATCTGGCATCTAATTCATCATGGCAGCCTGTACCATATATTAACGTTTATGGGGCGTCAAAGGCATATGTAATGAGTTTTTCAAGAGCCCTGGGCGTGGAACTGAAGAGTAAAGGCATTCACGTCATGGCAGTTGCACCGGGGTGGATCAAAACAGAATTCTTCGAGCATGCTGTGCATGATGACACAATAAAGTACTACGATAGATTTTACACATCAAAACAGGTAGTTGATAAGGCGATGAAAGACCTGAGAAAGAAAAAAAGTGTCTCAATAAAAGGTTTTCCTGTAAGGATGCAGGTGCGTGCTGTTAAACTGCTGCCGGTAGATATGATAATGAAAACCTGGTGCAGACAGCAGGGAAAATAAATATGCAGAATATTATGCAAAACAATCCAATATCAGAATAATATTGCCATATACAAAATAATAATAAAAAAAGTGTATTTTATGTGCATTTATATTATACATAATAAAGCGATAAAACTGTACAGTAATAAAGCGAAAAAGTAAAACGGGAAAATGTTTTCGAAAAAGAGAGAAAAAACCCTGCAAGTTAGAAAATTAGAACGTTTTTTTGAACAAAAAATATAGAAATGTATAGGGAAAAGATGTATAATATGGGTAGCAAACAGCAGAAATTTATTGCTTATAATTATGCATTTTATGCATAAAAAAGAAATGGAGACGAGAAAAATGGCAGTAATTATTAATGGACGTGACCTTACTATTGATGAGGTTATTCGTGTGTGCAGACACGATGAAAAGGTAGAGCTTGCACCGGAAGCTGTTGAGGCAGTGAAGAAAGCAAGAGCGTACATTGAAAAGAAGGTTGAAGAAAAAGCTGTCGTATACGGATTGACAACAGGATTCGGTAAATTTGCCAACGTTGCAATATCTACAGAGCAGACGGCGCAATTACAGAAGAATCTTATCATGAGCCACACCTGCTCTCTTGGAAATGCATATGAAAAGAAATATGTAAGAGCAGCTATGCTGCTGAGAGCAAATTCTCTATCAAGAGGAAATTCAGGCATCAGACTTGAAACTTTGCAGACATTAATTGATATGTTAAATGCAGGAATTCATCCAGTCGTTCCTGAAAAGGGCTCTGTTGGAGCTTCCGGAGACCTTGCACCATTATCATGCATCGCACTTGGATTAATCGGAATGGGTAAGGTTGAGTACCAGGGTGAAATTATGGAAGCACAGGAAGCATTTGATAAGGCCGGACTTAAGCCTGTTGATCTTGCTTCCAAAGAAGGTCTTGCACTTAACAACGGAACGCAGATGTTAACTGCAGTAGGATTAAACACTTTATATGATGCGATGAATCTTGCCAAGATTGCAGACATTGCTGCTGCAATGACAGGTGAAGCACTTCACGCAATCTGCAAGGCATATGACCCTAAGACACATGAGCTGAGAGGACATCAGGGACAGATTACAGTTGCTGAAAATATGAGAACATTACTTGAAGGTTCAAAGAATGCTCTTCCACTTCAGCCTAACAAGGTTCAGGATCCATACTCACAGAGATGTATGCCTCAGATTCACGGTGCATCAAGAGATGCTATCAACTATGTATATGAAGCAGTATCCAGAGAAATCAATGCAGTAACAGATAACCCGATTGTTTTCCCTGACCATGACGAAGTTATTTCAGGAGGAAACTTCCACGGACAGCCAATGGCACTTGCTTTTGACTTCCTGAAAATCGCAATCTCAGAACTTGCAAGTGTATCAGAAAGAAGAACTGAAAGACTGGTTAACCCTGCATTGAACGAAGGCCTGCCTGCATTCCTGACTAAGGATGGCGGCGTAAATTCAGGATATATGATTGCACAGTATGCATCAGCATCTATGGTTTCAGAAAACAAAGTATACGACCATCCATCATGCGTAGACTCAATTCCGACTTCTGCAAACCAGGAAGACCATGTATCCATGGGTGCAACTTCAGCCAGAACAGCTGCAATGGTTCTTGATAATGCACAGAAAGTTATCGGTATCGAACTTTCTGCAGCAGCACAGGCAATCTGGCTACGTCAGGAGCTGGGCGAAAACGGAATCGAGAATCTTGCTCCTGCAACTAAGGCAGCATATGATTTCATCCGTGAAACTGTTCCACCTGTAGAAGAAGATATTATCATGCATGATCAGCTTGTACAGTTCGATGAAATGGTTAAGAACAACTCAATTCTGGAAGCAGTAGAAAAGGTTGTTACACTTAAATAATAGACGGAGGTAATTACACATGATTGATAACAAGGCAATACAGGGTGCTATGACTATTCAGCTGGGCAATGAATATCCTGATTATCCTGAATTCAAAGAAGGAATCAGACGAGCTCCGGACAGAGGCTTTAGATTAACAAAGGAACAGACAAAGATTGCACTTAAAAATGCACTTCGTTATGTACCTGAAGAACTGCATGAAAAGCTAGCACCGGAATTCATGGAAGAGCTAACAACATTAGGAAGAATTTACGCATACAGATACAGACCGGAAGGAAGAATCTACGGAAAGCCAATCGATGAATACAAGGGCAAGTGCCTTGCAGGAAAGGCATTTCAGGTAATGATAGATAATAACCTTGATTTCGAAGTTGCACTTTATCCTTATGAACTTGTTACATATGGAGAAACAGGTCAGGTTTGTCAGAACTGGCTGCAGTACAGACTAATCAAGAAATATCTTGAAGAGTTAACTGAAGACCAGACTCTTGTTGTTGAATCAGGACACCCTCTTGGTCTGTTCCCGTCAAAACCGACAGCGCCAAGAGTAATCATTACAAACTCAATGATGATTGGTATGTATGATAATCTGGAAGACTGGGAAGTCGCAGAAGAAATGGGTGTTGCAAACTACGGACAGATGACTGCAGGTGGATGGATGTACATCGGACCACAGGGAATCGTTCACGGAACATTTAACACGATTCTTAATGCAGGAAGAAAGTATCTGGGTGTTCCTGAACAGGGAGACTTAACAGGACATACATTCGTTTCATCCGGTCTGGGTGGAATGAGCGGTGCTCAGCCAAAGGCTGCAAACATTGCAAATGCTGTAGGTATCTTTGCAGAAGTTGACTATTCAAGAATCGTTACCAGACATGATCAGGGCTGGGTTGATGTTATCATGGATGACATTGATGAAATCTTCAAGCTGGCAAATGAGAAACTTGCATCTAAGGAAAGTATTTCAATCGCATACCACGGTAATATTGTAGACCTGCTTGAAGCCGCTGCAGAAAAGAACTTCAAGATTGATCTTCTTTCTGACCAGACTTCATGCCACAACGTATACAATGGCGGATACTGTCCTGTAGGAATGACATTCGAAGAAAGAACTGAACTTCTTCACCACGACAGAGAATTATTCTGCAAGAGAGTTGATGAGACTCTTCACAGACACTATGCTGCAATTAAGAAGCTGACAGAAAGCGGAACTTATTTCTTTGATTACGGTAACTCATTCATGAAGGCTATGTATGATGCAGGAATCAAAGAAATTTCCAAGAACGGATATGATGATAAGGACGGATTCATCTGGCCTTCATATGTTGAAGATATTATGGGACCTGTTCTGTTTGACTATGGATATGGACCATTCAGATGGGTGTGCCTGTCAGGAAAACCTGAAGATCTTGACATGACAGATAAGACAGCTATGGATTGCATCGATCCGACAAGAAGAGCTCAGGATAGAGATAACTGGGTATGGATCAGAGACGCTAAGAAGAACAAGCTGGTTGTAGGTACTCAGGCAAGAATTCTATATCAGGATGCAGAAGGAAGAACTAATATTGCACTTGCCTTCAACAAACTTGTTAGAGAAGGAAAATGCGGCCCAATCATGATGGGCAGAGACCACCATGACGTTTCAGGTACAGACTCACCGTTCAGAGAAACATCCAACATCAAAGACGGATCAAATGTTATGGCTGATATGGCTGTACAGTGCTTCGCCGGCAACGCAGCAAGAGGTATGTCACTTTGTGCACTTCACAACGGCGGTGGCGTAGGAATCGGTAAGTCAATTAACGGCGGATTCGGTCTACTTCTTGACGGAAGCGAAAGAACTGACGAAATCATTAAATCCGCAATGATGTGGGACGTAATGGGCGGAGTTGCAAGAAGAAACTGGGCAAGAAATGAAAATGCTCTGTCAACATCTGTAGAGTACAACAAAAACTATGCAGGTAAGGGACATATTACAATTCCATTCCTTGCTGATGATGAGCTTGTTGCAAACACTGTAGATAAGTTTGTAAAGTAAGGAGAGCAGGACAATGGCATCTTTGCTTATAAAAAACATAGGAATCCTGCAGACTCCCGTGGGCAGCTATTCCCACAGAGGAAAAGAGCAGGGTGAAAATCTTAAACTTAGAAATGCAGCCGTTTTGATAAAAGATGGCATTATTGCAGAAATTACAGCTGATGGCGCACTTCCTGAAGGTGCGTCAGAGGCTGATGACGTAATAGACGCAGAAGGCAATCTTGTTACACCGGGTCTGGTTGAAGGACATACTCACATGATCTTTGGCGGTTACAGACAGAACGAGATTCCATTAAAACTTAAAGGTGCAGGTTATCTGGACATTTTAAGAGCAGGCGGTGGAATACTTGATACTGTTACAAAAACAAGAGCAGCCGGATTTGATGAATTGTACCATAAGACAGCAGGTTTTCTGGACGAAATGATGACTCTTGGCGTTACAACCTGCGAGGCAAAGAGCGGCTATGGAATCGATCTGGAAACTGAAGTCAAGCTTCTGGAGGTTTTGAAAAAACTTAACGAAGATCATCCAATGGACATTGTTTCTACTTTCATGCCGGCACACGTTGTGCTTGAGGACTGGAAAGGCAGAGAAGATGAATTCATTCAGCTTTGCATCGATGAAATGATGCCTTACGTAAAAGAAAGAAATCTGGCTGAGTTTATTGATATTTTTACGGAAGACTCGGTTTTCGACGTTGAACAGAGCCGGAAATATCTGGAGGCAGCCCGCGATATGGGATTCGGTCTGAAGATTCACGCTGATGAGATTGAAGCAATCGGTGGATCTGTACTTGCAGGCCAGATGAAAGCTACATCAGCAGAACATCTTATTGTAATTGACGAGGCGGGAATGGAATCTATGGCTGAAGGAGGTACAACTGCAATGTGTCTTCCTGCAACATCTTTCTACTTAGGAGCAACCTTTGCACCGGTTAGAAGAATGATTGACGAATACCAGATTCCTGTTGCCATGGCATCTGACTTTAATCCGGGATCATGTCCATCACTGAATCTTCAGTTCGTAATGAACTTAGGCTATCTGAAGTATCGTATGATGCCTGAAGAGATTCTAACAGCGGTTACAATTAATCCTGCATGTGCAATCAACAGGGGAGATCTGGTTGGTACTCTTGAGGTTGGAAAGCAGGGAGATCTGGTAATCTGGAATGCAGAAAACCTTGAAATGCTCTGCTACAGATTCGGATCCAATCTAACAGAGACAGTTATTAAGAAAGGAATGGTGGTTGCATGAAATTAATCGACATGCAGGTTAGAGAATATTTGGAAGTTTTGAAATCTGATGCACCTGCACCGGGTGGCGGATCTGTAAGTGCTCTTGCAGGAGCTCAGGGTGTAGGCTTGTTTATGATGGTTGCAGATCTTACTATCGGTAAGGAAAAATATGCTGACTATCAGGAAGTCTGCAAAGAAGCAAAGGAAAAGGGTGCAGCTCTTTACGAAGAGCTTGTTGCATCTGTAGATAGGGACACTGATGCATTTAATCTGATTGCTGACGCATTTAAGATGCCTAAGGAAACAGAAGAAGAAAAAGCTGCCAGAAGAAAAGCAATTGCTGACGGTACTTTAGTTGCTACACAGGTTCCATTCAGAACAATGCAGTTAGGTTATGAGGGTCTGAATATTGCCAGAGAAATGATTGGAAAATCAAATCCTAATGCGGCAAGTGACTTGGGTGTTGCTATTCTTAACCTTACAGCATGTATCAAGGGTGCATGGCTGAACGTTAAAATAAACCTTCCGGGTGTAAAGGACGAAGAGAAGGCAAAGTTCTATACTGAAGAAGGTCAGAAAATGTATGATGAAGCTGATGCAGTTGCAAGCAGTCTGTATAACGCAGTTGCTGAATCACTGTAAACAGCTGGAACGATAAGCATTGGAGGTAAATGAAGCAATGGCACAGATTATTGAAAGTATTCCTAATATCAGCGAAGGAAGAAACAAAGAAGTTATCGAAGCATGTGTAGATCAGATAAGAACTACACCAGGCTGCACACTGTTAAACTATTCATCAGATGAAAGCCACAACAGAACAGTAATTACATATATCGGAGATGCCAAAGGCGTTGAAGAAGCAAGTGTAAAGCTTGTAAAGAAGGCTGCTGAACTGATTGATTTAACTAAGCACGTTGGTGAACATCCAAGAATGGGTGCTGTAGACGTTATGCCATTCCTTGCAATTAAGGATTGTACAACTGAAGACTGCGTAGAATTATCAAAGGTTGTAGGAGCAAGAATTGCAGAAGAAGCAGGAGTTCCGGTATTCCTTTATGAATATTCAGCAACCAGACCTGAAAGACAGAATCTTGTAAAAATCAGAAAAGGTCAGTTTGAAGGTATGGCTGAAAAAGTTCAGGAGCCTGACTGGGAACCTGATTTCGGAGGAAGAAGAATTCATCCTACAGCAGGCGTAATGGCAGTAGGTGCCAGACCACCGCTAGTTGCATACAACATCAACCTTAACACTGATGATGTTCAGATTGCAAAGAATATTGCAAATATTATCAGAGAAAAGGATGGAGGCCTGAAGTGCGTTAAAGCAATGGGTTTTGAAATTGAAGATGAGGCAACCGGTAAGAAATACGCTCAGGTATCAATGAATATGACTAACTATGAACAGACACCTTTATATCGCGTAACAGAGCTGGTAAAAGCAGAAGCCAGAAGATATGGTGTTACAGTTACCGGAACAGAAGTTATTGGACTTTGCCCAATGAAGGCTTTGATTGACAGTGCTGAATACTATCTGCAGATCAAGGACTTTGACTTCCAGACTCAGGTATTGGAAAACCACATTTTATAGGAGATAAAACAAACAATTTGAGGTAGATTATGGCTGGAAAGGAAGCATTTTCTGGTTCTTGTTCCCTGACTGATGAAATTCTGAATATAGTTAGAGACAGAATTCTTAGAGGGGAGTATAAAATAGGCCAGAAAATAAAAGAAACACAGATTGCAGAAGAGCTAAAAGTAAGCAGAACTCCCATTAGAGAAGCCTTTAAACAGCTTGAGATGGAAGGCTTAATCGATTATGTACCGAACAGAGGATGCTTTGCAAAGGGTTTTACAGCACAGGACATAGAAGATTTGTACTCTGTAAGAAAAGCTTTGGAAGTGCTTGCTGTTGAGTGGGCTGTTGAACGAATTGACGACGATCAGCTGGCACAGCTGAAAGAGAAGAGCGATTTAATGGAATTCTACGCAGGTAGAAACGATCAGAAGAAGGTTATAGAAATTAATACAGACTTCCATAACGTTATCTACAATGCTACAGGCAGCAGGTTTATGGCACAGATTTTAAGGTCATACAAAGACTATATTGCACAGGCCAGAGTCAAAACCATGTTCGACAAAGAGTTTTTGCAGCAGATATTTGAGGAGCATAGAATGATTCTTTTAGCCATAACAGAAAAGGATGTAGAAAAGGCTAAGCAGGCTATGGCTTATCATCTCGACAGATCTAAAGTAAGAGCTGAAGTGGTATATAACATTAAGTAACAGTGAAATGCGCCGGGGGATTAGTTCCCCGGCTGTTTTCATAAAATGAGAGGGGGAAACAGCATGGCAGATCATGTTTATATAAACGGTATTATCTTCACACAGAATTCTGACATACCACAGGCAAGTGCGGTGGCATGCGAAGACGGCCGAATTATTGCAGTAGGAAGCTACGATGATGTCAGGGAATTCATTAGCAAAACCACCAGAGTAACAGATCTGGAAGGGAAATACGTATTCCCCGGCTTTATTGAAGACGAAGAATCATACCTGGATGAAGAAGATATGGCTGATAAGGGATTTACCTCAGTCGCATATTTTACAGGCGGAGAACTGGATAGAGAAAACTGCACTAAATTACGGCTGCTGGATAATCCGTGTATTAGAAGAAGCAGTTTAAAGTTTGGCAACTGTGATATGGCCAGAGACGCTATTAAGCAGCTTACAGTAATTGCCGCAGAAGTTCTGGGGAGAAATGATATTGGAGTGATTGAAGTAGGAAGATATGCTGATTTTACAGTTTTCGAAGAAAACCCCATGAAGAAGAATCTTCGCTATTTCACAAACATGCATGCAGAGCAGACTATCGTAGGTGGAGAAATTGTCTATGACGCCGAGGAAGCTTTGATGGACGAGATGTACACACTGATGACAGGTATGCTTGTATAGCAGAAGTATAAAGAAACAAAATAACATGGAAAATGAGAGCCTCACCTTTTGGAATGAAAAGGTGAGGTTTTTGTGTAGATTGTTTTTTTGTGATAAATATTAAGGACGCTACAATGATTTAGCGTAGTAAAATAAAGGTTTTCAGTCGATGGAATAAAATGTATACGTGTGCGTTATTTGCATTTATAGTGTACTTTTTTTAGATTGTGCTATATTTTAGATATAAATAAAAATACATATGAAATCAAGAGGTGAATCAAATGGCTGAGGTAAAAAAGCTGGCCACTAATCCTGCGTGGTGCAAGGGATGTGGATATTGCGTTGAGTTTTGTCCTAAACATGTTCTTGCTCTTAAAGATGAAAAAGTAACTATCCAGAACCCCGATGATTGTATTCTTTGCGGCTTGTGCGAAATGCGCTGCCCGGATTACGCAATATGGGTAGAAAAGGAGACGATATAAAATGGCAGAGAAACAGGCAAGATTCCAGCTTTTACAAGGAAATGAAGCATGTGTTGAAGGAGCAATTGCTGCAGGAATGAGATTCTATGCAGGTTATCCTATTACACCATCTACTGAAATTGCAGAGAGAAGTGCAGTAAGACTTCCTCAGGTAGGCGGCAAGTTTATGCAAATGGAAGATGAAATTGCCGGTATTGCAGCAGCTTTAGGAGCATCTGTTGCAGGGATGAAGGCTATGACTGCAACTTCCGGTCCGGGTTTTTCACTTAAACAGGAGAACATTGGATATGCAACAATAGCAGAAATCCCAATAGTCATAGTGGATGTAATGCGTTCAGGTCCATCCACAGGCCTTCCTACTTCGCCTTCGCAGGGAGATGTAATGCAGGCAAAATGGGGAACACATGGCGATCATCCTGTAATTGCAATTTCACCTTGTTCAGTTCAGGATACGTATAATCAGACTGTCAGAGCTTTTAACCTGGCTGAAAGATTTAGAACTCCGGTTATTCTGTTAATGGATGAGATCGTTGGACACATGAGAGAGGGCTGCGAGCTTATTCCTACAGAAGAACTGGAAATACACAACAGAAATACAAGAATGATTCAGTCTATGCCGTACGCCTTAGGTGAAGGTCAGTATGTACCCCACATGACTTCATTCGGCGATGGAAATTTGTATAATATTACCGGTTTATTTCATGATGAGAGTGGTTTTCCTACTAACAATAATCAGATTGCAGGTATGGAAAATGCCCGACTCATGGAAAAAATCAAGGTATATAAATACAGTGGAATCCTGGAATATGAGGAAGAAGAAATGGAGGACGCTGAAATTGGTATAGTGTGTTACGGTGGAACAACAAGAGCCGTGCAGGAAGCAATAAGAATGGCCAGAGAGGACGGCTACAAGGTTGGAATGTTCCGGCCTGTTACAATATGGCCATTCCCTGAATATGAGCTTGTAAACAGAGCAAAGCAGCTTAAACGACTCATTGTAGTTGAACATAACTACGGCCAGATTCTCCTTACAGTTCAGGGTATTATCAAAGGTGATACAAAGGTTGAATTCATCGGAAAAGTGGATGGAACGACTATAAGACCTGATGAAATCTATGACAAAATTACGGATGAGGAGGAATAGACGATGCCAAGTAAATTAGTTGAAAGAACAATGCGTACTAAGAGACTTCCTCATATATGGTGCCCCGGATGTGGTCATGGAATTCTCATGAGAGATGTATGCCAGGCTATTGAGAATTTAGGACTTGAAAAAGAAAAAGTCTGTATCGTAAGTGGTATCGGATGCTCTTCAAGAGCTGCAGGTTATATGAATTACAATACACTCCATACTACACATGGTAGAGCAATAGCTTTTGCCACAGGTATTAAAATGGCAAAACCGGAGCTTCATGTAATTGTAATTACCGGTGATGGAGACGCTACGGCAATCGGAGGCAACCATCTTATTCATGCAGCAAGAAGAAATATAGATTTAACAGTTGTAGTATTTAATAATAGTATCTATGGAATGACCGGCGGCCAGTTCTCTCCTACAACACCAACGGGGGAAAAAGGTACAACCGCGCCATATGGAAATATTGACGGTGATTTCGATATTCCTAAACTTGCTGAAGCAGCAGGTGCAACATATACTGCCAGATGCGACTGCTACCACGTGCCACAGGCTGTAAAGCTGATTGAGGAAGGAATCAGAAATAAAGGTTTTTCAGTAATAGAAGGAGTTAGTATTTGTCCTACTTACTACGGAAGAAAGAATAAAAAGGGTAATGCTGTTCAGATGATGCACTGGCAGGCAGATAATTGCATAGACATTAAGAAAGCAGAGAAAATGTCACCTGAAGAACTGGAGGGAAAGATTATTCTTGGAGAAATGTCTAGAAAAGAATTACCTGAATACACAGAATTATACGATAAGATAATAGAAAAAGCTGGAGGTAAAAAGTAATGGCAAAAGAGCAACTGAGATTTACAGGCTCCGGTGGTCAGGGAGTAATCCTTGGAACAATTATTATTGCAGAAGCCGCATATATGGACGGAAAAAATGTAGTACAGTCACAGTCTTATGGACCGGAAGCACGAGGTGGAATGTGCAAGGCAGAGGCAATTATAGATCAGGATAAGATTACTTACACTAAGGTTACAGATCCGACTTTACTGCTGTCACTTACACAGATTTCATTCAATAAATATGTTAAGGATATACATAGGAATACTGTGATAATTGTAGATGACAGTATCAACGTTCCTCAGAGAGTGAAAGAAAAGCAGGAAGTTATTTCTCTTCCTATTATTCACTCCGCAAAGGAAATCATTAAGAATCCAATGGCGTCAAACATTATTTCAGTTGGAGCCGTTAATGAAGCTTTGAAACTGGCATCTGAGAAGTCCCTGGAGGCAGCGGTGCTGAATCATGTGCCTAAAGGAACCGAAGAACTAAATGTAAGAGCTATGAAGCTGGGAGCGGAGTTAGTAAAAATATATCGAGGTGAAATTAAACCTGAAGCAAAGAAAGAAAGCACTGTTAGAAAAAAAGAAGCCTAGGACTACTTATTTTATCATCATAAAGCGAAAGAAACCCTCAGAGATTATTTTTGAGGGTTTTTTCATGGGTTGAAATGGCAAATATGGAGTGTTATAATTTAGACGAATTAAAAGATTTCGAGAACGAAACTGAGAAGAAAGAAGGATAGAACCAATGTACAAAGAAGCTATTAGACCGGCATGGATTGAGGTAAATTTAAGTAATCTTGATTTTAATATTAAGAATATTATTGAAAAAGCGGGTCCTGATAAGGAAATTATTGGAGTTATTAAGGCAGATGCATACGGACATGGAAGTGTGGCTGTTGCAGAAGTTCTTCGTCAGAACGGAGTAAAGACATTTGCAATCGCAACTCTTCAGGAAGCAATAACACTTAGAGAAGCAGGTGCTACAGAAGAAATCATCATGCTTGGCTTAACTCCGGATATGTATGCTGATACAATTGTAAAGTATGACATTACACCTGTAGTGTGTGATTCAATGAATGCAAAGGCTATCAGTGATGCAGCAGCAGAAGCAGGCAAAATAGTAAAGGGCCTGATTGCTGTAGATACAGGGATGGGTAGAATCGGATACCTTGCAGATGAAATCGAAAGTGCAATATTCGATATCAAGAAGATAGAAATGCTTTCTAACTTTAAGATTAAGGGAATGTTCTCACATATGGCAACAGCAGATGCTTATGATAAGACATTCTCACATCTTCAGGAAGAAAAATACAACAAGTTCTACAGTGCACTAACTGAAGCCGGAATCAACATTCCTTTTAAGACTCTTGCTAACAGTGCATCTATCATGGAACTGCCTACAGTTCATTTTGATGCAGTAAGACCCGGTATCATTCTTTACGGATGCTATCCATCAGCAGAAGTTGACAAGAATCAGCTTGCACTTAAGCCTGTAATGTCAGTTAAGGCTAATATTGTGCATCTTAAGGATGTACCGGTTGGATTCTCATGCGGATACGGAAGAAAGTTTATTGCAGAAAGACCATCAAGAATTGCCACACTTGCGCTTGGATACGCTGATGGATATCCAAGACCATATTCAGCATATGCAAAGGTTATCGTAAACGGAGTTGTATGTCCTGTTGCAGGAAACATCTGTATGGACCAGTGTATGGTTGATGTTACAGACGTTCCGGAAGTAAATGTGGGTGATGAAGTAATCATCATGGGTACTGACGGAGTTAACACAATTCTTGCAGATGACATTGCCGATGCTACAGGAACAATTAACTACGAAATCTGTTGTGCTTTCGGCCAGAGACTTCCAAAGGTTTACGTAAAATAAGGCAATAAGAAGACACAATAGAAAATAATAAAGTCAGAACTAGGGGCTGTCGCTTTAACGAATGGATATTCGTTATGGCGTCGCCCCCTTTACTTTTTTTGTGCTATTTTAGGGCATACGGCAGGCACTTTTGCTCATTTCGTGCCGCTCTCAGACGCGCGGTAGGCACGACTTTCCGAAAACCGGGTCAGAATCAGCATTTGAAAAAATTCGTGCCTGATTTTTGGGCTTTTTTTTCAATTTCAAAAAAATCGTGCCATGTATATATTCAAGGTCATGGGGGAATCAATTCCCCATAAGAATGAAGGCATTTCGCATTAGTGAAAAAACCAATAATGCGACAGCTCCTTTTTAATGAAAAATATAGTAAAAAGTTGAAAAAACAATGAATTTCTTATTGACTAATCAAAAAAATGGGAGTAATTTATTAATGTATTAAATTTGTAGAAAAAAATAAATTTTAATTATAATATTTGTTTAGAAAACTAAATTGAAGGATGAGCACTTATGACAGCCGAAACACTGCTGGAAAAACTGAAAAGATTCTATTCAGCCACTTTTGACCTTGAAGAAAGCCATTCTGTTGCTGTGAAAAATAGTGGAACCGATGTAAACATCCAAGACAAATGCTTTGCACTTTATGGTCACTTTAATGTTGACAGTTCTCGTTATGTGTTATCAAAGAAGGCTAAGCTTTGGGAAGCAAACTGCCAGGAACATCTCTTTGTTGATGTAATTGAAAATGATCAGGTTCTTACAGTCAATAGAATAGAGCATCTGGACAGGCTTCTTAAAGAAGAGATAGAGCCAGCATATATCAGGGGTGGAGAGAAGTATCCACCTGCGAATCATATGTATTCATATATCACTGTTGTGATAATAACTGACGAACCTTTGGATACTAAGACACTAAAATATGTACAGTCGTATCGCTTCGAAAAGACTTATCGTTTTAACCTTCGCGGTTATATGGAAACACGCCTTGTTGCTGTTTCCACCGCAGATAAAACTGTTACAACCAATCGGGCAGGCAAACCTCTCGTTAAGGCTTACC
The DNA here is from genome assembly GCA_028727785.1 of Eubacteriaceae bacterium. Taxonomy (GTDB): domain Bacteria; phylum Bacillota; class Clostridia; order Peptostreptococcales; family Anaerovoracaceae; genus Senimuribacter. The sequence goes on from JAQYNQ010000052.1 coordinate 24,571, forward strand.
ACCAGTTGATTGTGTAATTATAACTTTTTATATTAATTTAGGAGGAAATTAAAAATGAGTAGTATCTTACTTCTTTTGATTTCCATCGTTGTGTTCATTGTTGCTTATGCAACATATGGTTCATACCTTGCGAAATCATGGGGCATTGATCCCAAACGAAAGACCCCGGCTTTTGAACTGGAGGATGGAATTGACTACGTACCTGCCAATAAAGCAGTGCTGCTTGGACATCACTTTTCATCTATAGCAGGAGCCGGCCCAATTAATGGTCCAATCCAGGCTGCCGTATTTGGATGGATTCCTGTATTTCTTTGGATTGTAATCGGCGGAATTTTCTTTGGAGCAGTTCAGGACTTCAGTGCACTGTTTGCTTCAATTCGTCACAAAGGTAAATCACTGGGAGAAATTATTGAAGTAAATATAAGCCACAGAACTAAAATATGCTTTACCGTATTTGCATGGCTGGTTCTTATTCTTGTAGTTGCAGCCTTTGCTGATATCGTTGCAGGAACATTTGCAGGATACAATGCTGAAGGACAGACAGTTGCAACTAACGGTTCAGTAGCAACCGCATCAACATTATTCATTCCGCTTGCAATTGCATTCGGACTGTTCAACAGAAAATCACCTAATCTTGTTGTTAATACAATTGTAGGTGTTGCTCTGCTTATTGCATGCATAGGAATAGGTATTGCATGTCCTCTGTATTTCAGCAAGTTAACATGGTTAGTTATTGTATTTGTATACATTTTCATCGCATCTGTAGCACCTGTATGGATTCTGTTACAGCCAAGAGATTACCTGAACAGCTTCCTGCTGTACTTCATGATTGCAGCATCAGCAATTGGTATTATCTTTACTAATCCAACGATGCAGCTTACAGGATTTACAGGATGGACTGCGCCTATTGGAACACTGTTCCCATTCCTGTTTGTAACTGTTGCATGTGGAGCTATTTCAGGTTTCCACAGCCTGATTTCATCAGGAACAACGTCAAAGCAGATTTCAAACGAAGCAGATGCAAAGGCAATAGGATACGGCTCCATGCTTGTTGAATGTATCCTTGCAGTAATCGCTCTGATTGCAGTTGGAAGTGCTTCAATGGATACATGGACAGGTATGACACCTCCACAGATCTTCGCCGGTGGAATTGCATCCATGCTGGCAAAGATTGGTTTCCCTGAACATACAGCGTCAACAATTCTAATGCTAGCTATTTCGGCATTTGCATTAACTTCACTTGACACAGCTACACGTCTTGGACGTTTCTTATTCCAGGAACTGTTTGCTACAAGAAAAGACGGCACACAGAATATTCTTAGCAATATGTACGTAGCTACAGCTGTTACAATCGGAGCAGCCGCATTACTGACAATTGCAGGATACACAAAGATCTGGGCACTGTTCGGTGCATGCAACCAGTTAGTAGCTGTTCCTGCATTCCTAGCCGCAGCCTGCTGGCTGAAAAGGATTGGAAAGAAATACAGTATGCTTTACATTCCAATGTTCTTCATGCTGATTACATCAGGTTCAGCCCTGGTACTGAAGTTTATCAGCAATGCTAAGCTTCTGATGGCTGGAGAAGGAGTTGCTATTGTAGAAGGATTACAGTGTGTTCTGATTGTTCCAATCCTGGTATTAACAGTTATCCTTGCTATTGACGGATTCAAGGTACTGTTTGGAAAGAAGACTGAAACAGCAGCAGAAGCTGCATAGTAAAACCGCAATTACCAAGTGAGCAAAATATATAAAAAGAAGCTTCTGGCAATGATTTCGTTGCCAGAAGCTTCTTTTTGTGTTCCAAAGCATTACATTTATTACAAAATTATTAAGCTTTTTTTACAAAGAAACATAATCCATAGAAAACCTGTCTAACATAATGTATACTCTTAATATGCAAAAACGGAGAGGAGGAACGGCATGCTCAAGCTAGAGAAAGTATCCAAATACTATTCTGCCGGCGGCGTAGTGGCTACAGGTTTCAGCAAAGTAAACTTGGAACTGAATATTGGCGAATTTGTTGCTATAACCGGTGAGAGCGGAAGCGGTAAGTCAACACTGTTGAACGTAATTTCCGGCCTTGATTCTTATGAAGAAGGCGAAATGTATGTGAACGGCATGGCTACCAGCGGGTTTACAAGAAACGAATTAGAGGAATATCGCAAGAAATATATCGGAAACATATTCCAGACTTTTAATCTGATTAACAGCTATACAGTATATCAGAACGTGGAGCTTGTTTTGCTGCTTAGTGGGGCAAATAAAAGCGAGATTGCACCTAAGGTACACGAAATCATCGAGAAGGTGGGTCTGAAGGAATATGAGAGCACTAAGGCATCCAAACTATCAGGAGGCCAGAAGCAGAGGGTTGCTATTGCAAGAGCACTTGCAAAAGAGACACCTGTAATAGTAGCAGACGAACCCACAGGTAATCTTGATACTAAATCAGCAGCTGAAATAGTTGAGCTGCTGCACGAATTATCAAAGGATAAACTGATTGTAATTGTAACTCACAATTATGAGCAGGTGGAGCAGTACGTTACAAGAAAAATCACTATGCACGACGGTAAGGTTGTGGAAGACAAACAGATAAGAGGAGAGGCTGTTTGTACTGATACTATCGAACCAAAAGAAGCAATGTCCGAGTCCCTATCTATAGGGAATACTCTGAGGCTGGGAGTAAGAAACACCTTTAACATTCCTGCCAAATTCATTCTTATGCTGATAGTTTTCGTTTTTCTGTGCGGAGGAACTGTTGCAGCATACACCAGCGTTATGAATGAAGAGTCATACATGGACAGCGGCTATAATGAATATTTCCGTAATACCAGTCCGGAGCGAATAGTAATCAAGCGACAGGATAAACAGGTTTTCAAGATAGCAGATTATGATAAAATTGCATCTATTGAAAATGTTGACAGGGTAATCAAAGATGACCTGATTCTTGATACAACTGCTTACTTCTCCAACGATGACAGTTACTGGCTGTCAGGCTCACTTGAGGATGCGGCTCTCTTTGAGAACCAGCTGGAAGAAGGAAGAATGCCGAAAAATAACCATGAAATGATTCTTGTGGTATGTGATGAGTCATACGCAATTGACAGTGCAAAGACGGCGTATAAAAAGAAGAGCTATCTGACTAATGACTACACAGGAGAAAGGCTTATCGATAAAAAAGTGAAAGTTGTAGGCTATGGTATTCTTACAGAAGAGCAGCAGGAATTGATGCAGAAAAACATGCACTACATGGACGTATATTTCTGCCTGAATAAAAAAGGACTGAACGAAGTAAGATATTCAGCTCTGCAGGGACGCAGTAAAACTGTTTTCAAGTATGCGGGAAAGGAAATCACTTCACCGATCAAAACATACAGCTTCATTCCAGAAGGGCACGTATATATCAATGAGGAAATTGATGCCCTGAGCGATCAGTGGGCTATTGGGCAGACTTTGAAGGTGAATACATCAAGTACTTATTTTGATGACACATACAGCTTTACTATAGATGCAGTATATTCTGCAAACAACTATAACTACCTGACCGGAGCAACAAGCTACGAGGACGATTCAGGTTATGTTTTCATGAATCCTGAGGATTTCAAGAAGATGTACACAAAGGGTAATTACCAGTCATCAGTAATGGTCAAGGATAAAACTATTATAGATGATACAAAGGCACAGTTAGAGGAAATGGGATACAGCGCTTTATGTATGAAGGATGCCATGTTCAATGAAGGAGAAGAATATGCCATGATGGAAAAGGCCTTCCTGACACTGGTGCTTGTGGGAATTCTGACCGCTTTGTTCTTTGTCACATACTTCATTCTGAAGCTTATTCTGAAATCCAGAAACGTATTCTTTTCAACTATCAGAATGCTTGGAGGAACAAAGAAAAACTGTGCAGACCTTATTAGAGTTGAAGTTATCATGGTAGCTAATATAGCATTTCTGATCTGTGCGGGTGTGATATCACTGGTTCACTTCGGTGTCATTGAAAATATTTCATATCTGAATCAGTTAATCAGTTACCTTGACTTGAAGAGTATGGCAGTAATCTACGTTCTTGTAATAATAATGTCATTGCTGCAGGCTGTAAGATATGCCAAGAGCCTGTTTAAGAAGACTGCCATGAATGCATATAAAGAGGAGGTGTAGGATTTGATCAGATTAGAAAAGGTTGAAAAATATTTCAATAAAAAAAAGAAGAATGAAATCCATGTAATAAATAACACCTCTTTAGAACTTGAAGACAAGGGACTTGTTACATTCCTCGGACACTCCGGGTGTGGCAAGACCACACTGCTAAATGCAATAGGCGGCTTAGACAAGGTAAATTCAGGACATATATTTATTGATGATCAGGAGATAACCAGAAAGTCCAGCAATAAAATCGACGAAATAAGAAATCGCAATATCGGTTATATTTTCCAGAATTTTAACCTGATAGAGGACGCTACGGTTTTTGAAAATGTTGCCATCGCTCTGAAAATGATGGGAATCAGGGACAAGAACGAAATCAGCAGACGTGTAATGTACATTCTGGAACGCGTAGGACTGGAACGTTACAAGAACCGTCCGGCAAAGATGCTTTCAGGCGGTGAAAGACAGCGAGTGGGCATTGCCAGAGCCCTGGTGAAAAATCCTAAGATTATCATCGCCGATGAGCCCACTGGAAATCTGGACAGCAATAATACCATTGAGATAATGAATATTATCAAAGCCATCTCAAAGGAACGTCTGGTAATCCTTGTAACTCACGAAAAGGATATCGCAGAATTCTATGCATCGAGAATAATAGAGATCGTAGATGGGAAAATCGTAGGTGACAGGATATGTAATCATGATAATGAACTGGACTATCGTCTGGATAACAAAGTTTATCTGAAAGATATGCCTGTACACAAAGAACTGGTTCAGGAAGGGGTTAAAGTTGATTTTTACAGTGATGATGACAGTAACGCAGACGGCACGGTTAACATCAAGGTTGTAATAAGAAACAATAACATCTACATTGAAACGCCTGAGGGAATTAATGCAGGCTCTGATACAGTTGAACTTATTGATGACCACTACCAGAAGATTTCCAAGGAAATCTATGAGAAATATGAGTTTAATTACGATGAAATGGTTGGCGGCCAGCAGGGTGGAAAGTACACATCAATTTATAACCCTGTTTCGCTGGTGACAGGCGGATTTAAAAAAATCGGTTCGTACTCCATAATAAAAAAGATTCTGTTAGTTGGATTCATTATGGCATCCATGCTGAGTCTATACGCAATAAGCCATTTTATCGGCGTCATAAGCGTAGAGGATCACCAGTTTGTTACATCAAACCAGAATTACGTAACGGTAAAGACGGGTAAACTCAATGAAAAGACTTATGACAAATTCCGAAAGACGCCGGGCGTGGATTACGCTTTACCGGGTGACGGCAATGTTACATTTATATTGCCTATTGACGATTACTATCAGACATCCAAGCAGATTACAGCACTGACAGGCTCTATTTCAGCAGCAAAACTGATAGACGAGTCCAAAATAATTGCAGGGCATAATATCGTTAAGAAAAAAGACATCGTCGTTGATAAAATGGTTTTGGATGAACTTTTCAAAGGTGCAAGAGCTCCTATGATAGGTCTGAAGACCTATGAAAGCCTGATCGGACGAAAGATAAAGCTTCCTGAGCTCGGAGAGTTTACTTTAGTAGGTGTAGTTGACCAGGAAAGCCCTTCTATTTACGCCAAGAAGAAAATGCTGAAGGATATAGTATATTCTAATCCGGGTCAGAGTGCAGCTGACGCGTATGATATGGATGAATTTGAATCATACGGAGAAAAGGAAATTACCAAGTACAAGTTCGTGAAAAATGAAGAAGGATTTAAAATTTTATCCGGCGGATCCAGACCTGAGAACTATGAAGCACTGATTCCGGAAAGCCTGAAAGAAGAGTACAAGATTGGAAGCGAGCTGAAAACAAAGGTAAACGGCAAGAATCTGACTGTATCCGGTTACTATGAATGTAAAGATTACAGGCAGACATACTATGTAAATGACAGAACCGCTACTCTAAACTTTATTGAAAGCCAGAAAAATATGACTCTATGCACCGATGACAAGGCCGGAGTCATTGCAACCATTCAGGAAAGCGGAGCAAAGGCTATCGATAACTATCAGAGTGATAAAGAGAAGTACTTCAATAATATTGAAAAGGAAATGATTGCCACCGGTATTACAGCAGTTATTATCCTGCTGATATCCTTAGTGGAAATCTATCTGATGCTTCGTGCTTCATTCCTGTCACGAATAAAGGAAGTGGGTGTTCTTAGAGCTATTGGTCTTAAGAAGAAAGATATTTATAAGATGTTCTCTGGCGAGATAATCGCAATTACATGTATAACAACCCTGCCGGGAATGGCTGTAATGGCTTACATCTTACACTCATTAACTAAAATACCCGGAATTGGAGATAACTATCTGATAAATCCGATAATATTCCTGGGAAGTTTTGCTCTGGTATTTGCATTTAACATGTTCGCAGGATTACTCCCTGCTATCAGAACAATGAGACAGACACCTGCAGCAATACTTGCCAGAAACGATGTAAACTGATAGCGGATTTAACATAATGGAAGAAAAAGAAAGACAAGATGATGTCCTGTGCAGACATTATCTTGCCTTTTGTTTTAGAATGAACACTTGCTGGTATTCTTCCAGATACCGTTCTTTTCAGCCGCTTTGATAAGATCTTCTCTGAAATCAGGATGAGCAATATTAATAAGAAGTTCAGCTCTTTCCCATGTTGATTTTCCTTTAAGGTCTGCGGCTCCGAACTCTGTTACGATATAGTTTGTTGCCGTTCTTGGTGTAGTAACAATAGCACCTGGTGAAAGGATAGGAGCAATAAGCGATTCTCTTCGTCCATCCGGAAGTGTTCTTGTTGATGGAGTGCACAGGAAGCTCTGACCATCATCTGACAGATATGCGCCCATTACGAAATCCAGCTGACCACCTGTGCCGCTGATTTGCTGATGTCCGGCAGATTCAGAGCATACCTGTCCGTAAAGGTCAACCTGAATACAGCTGTTGATGGAAACGAATCTGTCAATGCTTCCGATTACGTTAACGTTATTAACATAGTCAACAGGAGCACTGCAGCAGATTGGATTGTCATCTATGAAATCATACAGTCTCTTTGTTCCGCCGGCAAATGTGTAAAGAGCTTTGCCCTTGTCTACAGGCTTGTTGCCGGTAAGTTTACCTGCCTCAAACAAATCCACATATGCGTCAACAAACATCTCAGTGTGTCCGTTGATATTTCTTACATCTGATTCGTTTGCAAGCATCTGGCCGATGCAGTTTGGAAGTCCGCCGATTCCAAGCTGAAGTGTACTGTGGCTGAGGATTCTTTCCACTACATGAGATGCAATCTGTCTGTCTATTTCAGTTGCCGGTTTGGAAGGAAGTTCTGCAAGAGGTGTGTTGCTTCCTTCAACAACGTAATCTATTCCATAAAGATTAAGCTGAGTCTGGTGACCCTGAGCAATAGGCATATTCTCATTTACTTCTACGATTATTTTTTTTGCACCTTTTATAACTCCCCACATGTCAGCGACCTGAGGCCCCAGGTTAAAGTTTCCGTGTGCATCCATTGGTGCAACCTGGAAGAAAGCGATATCGACTCCACATTCATTGTTCTTCCAGTAAAAAGGAAGTTCATTGAAAAGCATAGGAATATACCAGCATCTACCCTCCTTGCTCATTTTTCTGTCAAAAGCACTGAAATGAGCAGAAGCAAATCTTACCTGGTCATTAGATGTTGTTGCCTGATAAACTTTAAAAGGTTCGTTTCTGATAGCAACTGTACTGATAATTTCCACTCCACGAAGTTCATCAGCTCTTTTAGCAAGAGCCTCGTCAATATCCACTACACTTCCACAACCAAGTCCAAAGTGTATTCTGGAATTGTTCTCAACCATCGCAGCGGCCTGATCGGCGGTGATGAGTTTTTTCTTATACTCTTCTGCCAGAGATGAAACCTTATACATATCTTTCCTACCTCCTGTCCGGGGACATATTTACACAACATTTGCTTTGTCTATTTTTTAACAAGTTAAAGCTATTTTACAATATTGTTAAGAAAATAGCAAGCAGATTACAATTGAAAAAATCAGTAATAAAGTATAAAATTTTCTTAAAGAAAGCAGAAAGGACATGAGAATTTCATTTATGCAATACAGAAAAAACAGAAATGGTGAACCGATTTCCCTTCTAGGATTCGGCTGTATGCGATTTTCAAGAAAGGGTGGAAAAATAGATATAGAAAAAGCAGAAAAAGAAGTTTTGCGCGCCTATGAAGCGGGCGTCAACTATTTTGATACAGCATATCTGTATCCGGGGAACGAGGCTGCGCTGGGAGAAATACTGGAGAGAAACAACCTGAGATGCAATGTGAACGTGGCTGCCAAGCTACCTCAGTATTTGGTGAAAAATGCTTCACAGTTTGACAAATTTTTCAATGAGGAATGCCGGCGTCTTCGCACAGATTATATCGATTACTACCTGATGCATATGCTGACGGATTTTGGTTCCTGGGAGAAGCTGGATCGCCTAGGAGTGCGTGACTGGATCAAAACCCGAAAGGATTCAGGTCAGATTCGCCAGATCGGTTTTTCCTTTCACGGAAACACGGAAGAATTCATCAGAATTCTCAATGACTACGACTGGGACTTCTGCCTGATTCAGTACAACTACATGGATGTGAATACTCAGGCCGGTCGTGAGGGACTGCGTGCCGCCTACGCAAAAGGAATTCCTGTAATGATTATGGAGCCGCTTCGTGGAGGAAAGCTTGTTGAACTTTTACCAAAGGATGCACGCCGGCTGATGGAAGATTTTGCGGTGAAGAGAAGTCCTGCGGAATGGGCATTTAGATGGCTGATGCAGCAGCCTGAGGTCACGTGTGTTTTATCGGGGATGAACTCCATGGAGATGCTGGAGGAAAACATTAGAATTGCTTCAGAAGTTGAAATTGGAGAGTTTGGACAGGCTGAAGAAGTTTTGATAGAATCCGTTAGAGATGCAATTAACGCTAAACTTCAGGTTAACTGTACTGCTTGCCGTTACTGCATGCCTTGTCCAGGAAATATCGATATTCCGGGAACATTTAAATGCTTTAACACAATGTACAGCGAGGGAAAAGGATCGGGACGCCGGGAGTTTATGCAGATGGTAGCGTTACAGCGTGAAACGAGAAAATGTCTTAATTGTGGCAAATGTGAAACTCACTGCCCTCAGAAGCTGAATATACGTGAGGAGCTGGCCCGTGCGGACAAAGCTCTCCTGCCTTGGTATTACAGGGTTGGACTGAAGGCTATCGGGGTATATAAAAATTATATGGATAAGTAGAATAACTATAGGAGGTAAAGATTATGGACGAAAACAGAACAACAAGTCAGATGCCGTTAATTGGTGACAGAGCACCTGAATTTCATGCAATGACAACAAAGGGAAAAATTGATTTTCCTCAGGATTATAGTGGGTCATGGGTTGTGCTTTTCTCTCACCCTGCAGATTTTACACCGGTATGTACAACTGAGTTTATTACTTTTGCATCTATGGCAGAGGAGTTTGAAGAAATAAACACAAAGCTTATAGGGCTGTCAATTGACTCACTGCATTCACATCTTGCCTGGGTAAAAAATATCGAAAGCATTGAATGGAACGGACATAAGGATATGAAAATCCCATTCCCTGTCATTGCGGATATAAGCATGAATGTGGCAAGAAAATACGGCATGCTGCAGACAGTAGCAAACACGCAGACCGTTAGAGCCGTATTTATTATTGACCCAGAAGGCATTATCCGTACAATTCTGTATTACCCAATGTCAGTAGGTCGTAATCTTGATGAAATCAAGAGAATAATCGTATCTCTGCAGCTTCATGACGAAATCGGCACTGCCACTCCGGCAAACTGGAATCCGGGAGACGATGTTCTTCTTGGTGCACCTCTTACATTGGATGAGGCAGAGGAGAGAAAAAACAGAGATGATGTGGAAATTATCGAATGGTACCTGACAAAGAAAAAATTATAATAGTTGATACTTTTCAGAGAACGTGGTATGCTATTATTCGTGAAATGAATAAGTCTCCGTAGGTAAATGGATATACCAACGCTCTCCTAAAGCGTAATTGTGGGTTCGATTCCCACCGGGGATACCACAAACAGGCAGAGCCTTCCGAAGGGAGGGCTCTGTTTGTTTGTGAGATAATTGAAGGGAATCGAACAATTATCAAAATCTGAAAGTATTGAAAAATGAAGGTTTGACACATTGCCTGATTCGAGTGTAAGCACAAGTGTAAGCATTTTGATGGATGTTGCAGCAGGGGCTTACATGGTGGAAAACTACATATTGAATGAATGGCGTGTGGACCTAAGTCAAGAACAATTATAAGTTTACGATTAGTGCGAAATCGCAGAACCTCAAAGCACAGTATATGGAGAATGACAACAGCGTCAAAGTTTTCTTTGAATCGGAAGGTTATATCGAATTTAAGCCCAACGAGAAGTGTTCAACGGTGGTTCTTTACATGGTATACAGCCGATGGTGCTATGATAATGCAATCAAACCGTCAGTAACAGCAACATTTACTCAATACCTGAGCGATAATGAGGCAGATTTCTCAGGCAGCCGCCTTCATCACGAAATCTACCTATCCGATGCACGCAAGGTTGCTCCTGAAAAATGGAAAACCGTCATCCGACATCCCATTAAACGCAAGGAAGCATGAAAAAAGGAGGCAGACCTATGAATCAAGCTCTTGTTGTCATCGATATCCAGAATGACATCACAAAGCATTATAAGGATATCATTCACA
>JAQYNQ010000053.1 GCA_028727785.1 Eubacteriaceae bacterium
CTGTGTCTGCTTTCCTTTCGCAAATACGATTGCCCATGCCATTATCAAAACAACTCCTGTTCGGATTGCGGTTCCAAGATTGGACTCCACTCCGCTAATTCCCATTTTCGCAAGAATAGAGGTTAGTGCAGCAAACACGGCAGAACCTACCGCATAAGGAAACCAAATACCCTTTGTTTCCTTATTGCCAGTATTTTTCTTTTCTATCATCAGGTATACACCGAGGGCCAACATCACAGTTGCAATGAGTTTTATGGGCAAATTCCTGATTTCTCCAAATAGAATGATAGCCAAAAGCACACTTAATATGGTACTGGATTTATCAACAGGGACAACCTTATTTATGTCACCTACAGATAACGCTTTGAAATAACATATCCATGATGCACCAGTTGCTAACCCCGAAAAAATCAAAAATACCAACGATTTGGTACTGATTTGGGTAATAGTATTAGCAGACCCAACGATAAACACCATAATCCACGAGAATATCAATACTACAATTGTTCGCAGGGCAGTAGCTATGTCAGAATCCGTTTTCTTAATACCACACTTTGCCAATACCGCTGTCATACCTGCGAAAAGGGCAGATAATACTGCCATTACAATCCATAGCATAATTTCATTCCTCCGTCGAAATAAAGCTTTAACTTATATAATTACCTTTATAATCAACATAATTATCAAAATCCATATAACTATAACAGGAATATCCGTTTTCAGTTTCTTTGCTCTTGTATTCAAATCCATTTACCAATCACCACCAAATTCTAATTTACAGTTCCATTATAACCGTCATTTCCCGGGCGGACAACGCAAACAATTATGCATCACCTGCAAAAGGGAAGACTCCCCATCCGGCAGATTATTTCGTGCTGATTTGGGGTTTCTACAGATGTGTCAGTCACTTTAAAAATGATTGTTTTCCTGACAGAAAAACCCTCGCAAATTAGAGGGGGTGTTCATAAAACAGTTAATCCTCCCTATGATAGTTGGTCAAAGGGAGGATTTTTACATTTCGCAATGGCGCGGCAGCGCCCAAGGCTCCCTTGTGTAAAGGGAGGCTTTGGTGCTGCACAAAATCGCAGATCGCACAGTACACCGAAACATTTATTCTTTCTTTATAAAATCTTTTGACCTGTACTCATCTCGAATACATAACAATTAGTTTCGATCGTGTTCCATTTACTTTCTTGATGTTCTTTTAATAGTCGATGTTTTAATTGTGCTACTCTTTCTTTTAATAATGGTAAAATATTTTCATAGCATATACCGTCACATTCATACCAAAGTTGGAATTATTCCATAAAGCAATCGCGATTGTACTAATTTTGATAGATTTACTACCGTCCATCCTTATCCTCCATAACAAAAAACAGAAAATCCCCACCCGAAGTTCGCCTTCAGGTAGGGATAAAATCTTTAAATATCAATATGTTCATTTTTCTCAAGCGCCGGGATTTTCGTTCACAGCAAGGAAGCAAGCACACGAGGAGCGGAGCGTACTGAAGTACGTGAGCACCGCAGAAGTGCGCGGCTGACACCGCTGTGGGCGAAAATATCAAGCTTGAGCTATTCCCACTCGATCGTAGCCGTAGGCTTCGGCGTAACATCCCAAAGCACCCTGTTTACGCCGGCAACTTCAGATGTGATGCGGGCAGTGATGTGCTGGATCATATCAAAGTCAAGCTTTGCACATTCAGCTGTTACAGCGTCTACAGTGTTTACAGCTCTGATGATTACTGGCCACTCCCAGCTTCTTGTTTCATTCTTGATACCGGTTGACTTGATATCAGGAACTACTGTGAAGTACTGCCATACCTTGCCCTGAAGGCCGTAGTTTTCGAATTCCTCTCTAAGAATTGCATCAGATTCTCTGACAGCTTCCAGTCTGTCTCTTGTGATTGCGCCAACACAGCGAACACCAAGTCCGGGACCTGGGAACGGCTGTCTGTAAACCATGTTGTCAGGAAGACCAAGAGCCTTGCCTACAACTCTGACTTCATCCTTGTAAAGAAGTCTTACAGGTTCAACAAGCTCGAAGTTCAGTTCTTCAGGAAGTCCTCCTACATTGTGGTGAGACTTGATTCCCTTAGATTCAGTGATGTCAGGATAGATAGTGCCCTGAGCAAGAAATTCCACACCTTCAAGCTTAGCAGCCTCTTCAGCGAATACATCTATGAATAATCCGCCGATAATCTTTCTCTTCTGTTCAGGGTCGTCAACATCCTTAAGAGCATCAAGGAAGCGATCCACAGCATCAACATAGATAAGATTTGCATCCATCTGGTTGCGGAAAACTTCAACAACCTGTTCAGGCTCACCCTTTCTTAAAAGTCCGTGGTTAACATGTACACAGACAAGCTGCTTGCCCACAGCTTTGATAAGAAGCGCTGCAACAACTGAGCTGTCCACACCGCCTGAAAGAGCAAGAAGAACCTTCTTGTCGCCAACCTGCGCCCTGATTTCTGCAACCTGCTCTTCGATAAACTTCTCGGCAAGTTCAGGAGTAGTAATACGTTCCATTGTTTCTGGTCTTACATTAGTCATTGGTATAATCTCCTTTTCAATCAAAACTATCTGATAGCGTTTGCTGATGAGTCACGAAGGATAACGTCGTGAGCTCCTCCTTCAACAATTGAGGTTGCGGATACAAGAGTAAGCTTAGCGTTCTTCTGAAGTTCAGGAATAGTAAGAACACCACAGTTACACATTGTTGACTTAACCTTGTTCAGTGAAAGGTTAACGTTGTCATGAAGCGATCCTGCATATGGAACATATGAGTCTACACCTTCTTCAAACTTCATTCTAGGGTCTCCGCCCAGGTCGTATCTCTGCCAGTTACGAGCTCTGTTAGAACCTTCACCCCAGTATTCCTTAACGTAGTTTCCGTTAATATTCAGCTTATTTGTAGGAGATTCGTCGAATCTTGCAAAGTATCTTCCAAGCATGATGAAATCTGAACCCATAGCAAGAGCAAGAGTCATGTGATAGTCATATACGATACCGCCGTCTGAACAGATTGGAATGTAAATTCCTGTTTCTTCAAAGTACTTGTCTCTTTCAGCAGCAACATCGATTACAGCTGAAGCCTGTCCACGGCCGATACCCTTCTGCTCTCTTGTAATACAGATAGAACCACCGCCGATACCGATCTTGATAAAGTCAGCGCCTGCATCAGCTAAGAATCTGAAGCCTTCACCGTCAACTACGTTACCTGCACCTATTTTTACAGTGTCACCATAGTTTTCTCTTACCCATTTTATAGTTTCATACTGCCATTCTGAGTATCCTTCTGATGAGTCGATACATAAAACATCTACTCCGGCATCTAATAATGCAGGAATTCTTTCTTCATAGTCACGAGTGTTAACACCGGCACCTACAACATATCTCTTCTGAGCATCAAGTAATTCATTTGGATTTGACTTATGAGCGTCATAGTCCTTTCTGAATACAAAGTGAGTAAGTCTCTGATTTTCATCGATTACAGGAAGAGCGTTCAGCTTGTGATCCCATAGAATGTTGTTGGCTTCACTTAAAGTACATCCTGATTTTGCGTAAATCAGCTTTTCAAACGGTGTCATAAATTCTGTAACCTTAGTAGAAGTATCCATTCTGCTGATTCTGTAGTCTCTGCTTGTAATAAGGCCAAGAATCTTTCCTTCAGGAGTTCCGTCTTCTGTTACAGCTATAGTTGAATGGCCAGTTTTAGCCTTTAATTCAAGAACATCTGCAAGAGTCTGGTCAGGTCTCAGGTTTGAGTCGCTTGTAACAAAACCTGCCTTGTATGACTTGACTTTTCTTACCATTTCTGCCTGACTTTCGATTGACTGTGATCCAAAGATAAAAGAAATTCCACCTTCTTTAGCCAGTGCAACAGCCATCTTATCATCAGATACGGCCTGCATTACTGCTGAAACCAGTGGAATATTTGCTGAAAGGGCTGGTTCTTCACCCTTCTTAAACTTTACAATTGGTGTTTTCAAGCTAACATTTTCTACTCTGCATTCCTTTGAGGAATATCCCGGTACAAGTAGATATTCGTTAAAAGTTCTTGATGGTTCATTAAAAAACTGTGCCATTTTGTTCTCCTCTCCTTTATATCTTTTTGTAATGTTTTATGTAAAAAAATAACCTTTACTAAAAAAATGCTTATTCTCAATAATAAACTATTTCCCCTTATTTTGCAAGGATTTTTCTCCCATATCTACAAAATAAACAGCAAATATACAATCAGATATGATATTATAATAGCAGGTAAAGAAACAGTCAGAAAGGAAGTGAAAAATGCATAATCAGGATATGATTGCTGACCTTGCCATTATGCTTCTGACGGCAGGTGTCATAACAATAGTTTTCAAAAAAATCCGACAGCCACTGATTCTGGGCTACATTCTTGCAGGGTTTCTCACCGGACCGTATTTTCCCCTTTTCTTTGACGTTGAATCAACGTCATCCATAGAAATGTGGAGCGAGCTGGGTGTAATCTTCCTTATGTTTCACATCGGCCTGGAGTTCAATCTTCTCAAACTGTTCAGATTAGGCAGCACACCTGTTCTGGTGGGGATTATCGAAATATCCGGAAGCCTTCTCACGGGATGCCTGATTGGCCACCTGATAGGCTTCAGCGGAATAAACGCTCTGTTTCTTGGCGTTATGCTCTCAATTAGTTCTACGGCAGTAATTCAGAAAAGCTTCGAGGAACTGGGTGTAAAAAAGGAAAAGTACTCCCAGCTGGTCCTTGCAGACCTGATAATAGAAGATATTATGGCCATTTTCATGATGGTTATTCTCTCTACAGTTTCTGTCAGCCGGAACATATCAGGAGGTTCACTGGTAATTAATCTGGCGATGATGCTGTGCTACCTTGCCGCATGGCTGATTCTCGGAATCTACATTGTGCCAACGGTTTTGAGAAAAGTAATAGATCTTATGAACGACGAGATGGTTCTGATTCTTTCCCTGGGTCTGTGTTTCGGCATGGTTATGATTTCAAAGGCTCTGGGCTTCTCTGCAGAACTGGGTGCCTTCCTGTCAGGCTCCATAATTGCAGGCACTGTTCACGTTGAAAGAGTAGAACACTTGTCCAAGGGCATTAAGGATATGTTTGTTGCAGTTTTCTTCCTGTCCGTAGGAATGAAAGTTGATCCATCGATTATCGTTGCATATGCACCTACAATAATTCTGCTGGCATGCACAGTTATTTTCTCCAAGTTTGTCTTTGCAAGCCTGGGCATGCTGATTTCAGGTCAGAATCTTTCCACTGCCCTTCACGCAGGTTTCAGTCTGGGCCCTATAGGCGAATTTTCCTTTATCATCGCCTCTCTGGGAATCAGTCTCGGAGTTATGGAAGATGAACTTTACCCTATTATCGTATCAGCGGCAATCCTCACCGCCTTCATTTCACCTATACTGATGAAACACTCCGACGCTCTCATCGCCCTGATATCAAAACTCACTCCGGCTGTCATTCTTTCTCTTATTGAGAAGAATGCAGCAGGTAAGCAGGATGACGACAGTGAAGACGGTGACTGGACTAATTTCCTCAAAAAATATATATCGGGCATCGGTCTTTATGGGGTTTTGATGCTGGTAACTGTAATGGCCGGATGCAGGCTGCTTCTTCCTGCAATGGAATCATTCCTGGGCGGACTGCCCGGAAAACTGGTTGTCCTTGGCATAATATACTTCATTATCGCCATATTTGTTAAACCGATGATGGGTTTCAGCAACACCTACTTCACAGCTCTCTGGCTGAAGAGCAGAGCAAACCATCCGCCACTTGTTGCGTTTATTGTGATTAAAGTGGTTTTGATAGCGGCAATTGTATATTTCCCAATTATTCTTATATGGGAAACTCCGCCTCTGTTTATTCTGCTGTTCATTGTCCCTGCAGTATGTCTCACAGCAAAGAAAGGTTTTATGTCTACTTCATATCTGAAGCTGGAAACAAGGTTTCTCAGAAACCTGAATGAGCGTATCATTGAAAGAGACAGTGCTGACGGAGTCAAGCAGTCATGGCTGGATGAGGAGCTTAGAATCATTTCCTTCGAGGTGCCTGAAGATGCAGATTTTCTCAACGTGAGCATTAAGCAGCTGGACTGGGGACGCCGCTATAATATATTTGTGGTAAAACTTCGTCATCACGGAAAGCACTATATTCTGCCTTCTCCGGAAATGTCAATTCATGCCGGGGATAAGGTTTTCGTCATTGGTGATCCAAAAGCAATCGACAATTTCTATCATCTGGTAAATATTACTCCGACCAGAGTCCCTAGAACGTTGAAGGAGTTTATGGACAGTGGATATCCGGATGCCAACAATGCCCTGGCCTTCTGCGCCATCAGACTGACAGGGGATGAGCCGTATTCTGACAAAACCATCAGAAACAGTCGTATTCGTGACAGATGGCACTGCATGGTTTTAGGCCTCCAGCACAAAGGTCTTCCAATTGTAATGCCTGATATAGATACCGAACTCAGACAGGATGACATTCTGTGGATTATGGGTTCCAACCGCAACGTTGGACGCATGATGGCTGAAAGTCACGTTCCGGAAATATAAAGAAACATGAAAAAACCAGGGACAACGGGCAATTGTCTCTGGTTTTTCAGTTATATTGCATAATCAATTATAAAGGATTAACTTCTATTTCTGCACCTTCCTTTTTCAGCTTTATAGCTTTAGTGAAGATTCTCGCTGTATCCATGCATGTAAGAACGGGGAATCCTCTCTCGATGGCTGCTCTTCTTATTGGGAATGTGTCTTCGCCAATAAGGTTAATTGCCTTTGGCGGATTAATAATAATCTGAATTTCTTCCCCTATTTTTCCTTTTACCGCTGAGTATTCAATGATTTCCGGTTCTATGCCCTGGGTCTTCAGGTATGCTCCCGTATTAGGTGAAGCATAGATTTTGAATCCAAGTTCTATGTAAGTCCGGATAATGTCTGCATTCTCCGGAGTCTTGTCATGGTTTCTCAGTGCCGCAAATACTCCGCCTTCTGTCGGAATCTTGTTTCCTGCACCCAGGAAGCCCTTGTATATTGCCATGTCAAGGTCTTTGTCGATACCGAGAACTTCTCCTGTTGATTTCATTTCAGGTCCTACTGCAACATCAACGTCTGTCAGTTTTGCATCTGAGAACACAGGGATCTTAACGGCATAGTAATCCTGTTTCTTGTACAGGCCTGTTCCCCATTCCATATCAGCAAGTTTTTCGCCTGTCATAACTGCAACGGCGATTTTTACCATAGGCACCTTTGTAACCTTGGACAGAATAGGAACCGTACGTGATGCTCTCGGGTTGACTTCGATAACGTAAACTTTATTTCCATCCCATGCATACTGAATATTTACCAGTCCTACTATGTGGAGAGCCTTGACGATTTTCTTAGTGCTTGCAACCAGTTCGTCGATAACTTCCTGTGGAAGTGAATACGTCGGATAGACTGTGCAGCTGTCGCCGGAATGTACACCTGTTCTTTCAATGTGTTCCATAATACCAGGGATCAAAACATTTTCCCCGTCGGCAATTGCATCGACTTCAATTTCCTTGCCTTCAACATATTTGTCAATGAGCACAGGATGCTCATGTGACATTTTTACAGCTTCTTTCAGGTACTTGCGCAGTTCGTCGTCTGAGTAGACAACCTGCATGGCACGACCACCGATTACAAATGAAGGTCTTACCATAAGAGGGTAATAACCCAGTCTTTCAACTGCCTCGAATGCCTCGGCCTCAGTTCTCACAGCACAGCCCTTAGGTGTAGCTATATCTAAAAGGTCCAGAAGGTCGGAGAATTTTTCTCTGTCCTCTGCCAGATCAATATACTTGTTCTGGGTGCCAAGAATTCTTATACCCCTCTCTGCAAGTTTTGATGCCAGGTTCAGTGAGGTCTGGCCCCCAAACTGGAGGATTACTCCTTCCGGTCTTTCCTGCTTGATAACGTTCATTACGTCGTCAGTGTGCAGGGGTTCGAAGTACAGCTTGTCTGATGTGTCAAAGTCTGTACTTACTGTTTCAGGGTTGTTGTTGATTATGATTGACTCATATCCCAGTTCCTTGAGCGCCCACACACCCTGAACGCAGCAGTAGTCGAACTCGATACCCTGTCCGATTCTGATAGGTCCCGAACCTACAACCAGGATTTTTTCATTAGGTGATCTGTAACTTTCGTTTTCACCGCCAAAACTCTGATAGTAGTAAGGGGTCTTCGCCTCAAACTCACCTGCGCAGGTATCAACAATTTTATATACCGGATATATCTCGTGGTAAAGTCTGATATCCTGAAGAACTTCTCTCTTCATTCCAGTCAGATAGAGGATTTCATCATCTGTGAATCCTCTCATTTCTGCTTCTCTGATCAGGTCTGCTGTAACCTCTTCAGTTTTCAGGGTCTTTTCCATCATGATAATGCCGTAAATCTTGTTTAAGAACCAGCGGTCGATCTTTGTCAGCAGGAAGATTTCTTCAACTGTCTTAAGACCTCTTCTGAAAAGCTCTGCAATGCAGAATATTCTTTCATCATCGCATGCCAGCATTTTTTCAAGCAGCCTGTTATCGTCAAGGCCGGAGACATATGGGGTTCTCAGGCCCGTTCCTTCAATTTCCAGTGACGCAATAGCCTTAAGCAGTGCACTTTCAAAGTTTCTGTCAATGGCCATGATTTCTCCTGTCGCCTTCATCTGTGTACCCAGCTTTCTTGAAGCTGTTCTGAACTTATCAAAAGGCCACTTAGGGAATTTCACCACGCAGTAGTCAAGAGCCGGCTCAAAGCATGCGCTTGATCCCTCTGTTACATAGTTTTTCAGCTCATCCAGCGTATAACCGATAGCTATCTTCGCTGCAATCTTTGCAATGGGATAGCCTGCCGCCTTAGAAGCAAGGGCTGAAGAACGGCTTACACGAGGATTAACTTCAATTACAATATATTCATCCTTGTCCGGATTCAGGGCAAACTGAACGTTGCAGCCACCCTCGATTTCCAGGTTTCTTATAATTTTCAGGGATGAGTCTCTCAGCATCTGGTACTGTGTATCATTTAATGTCTGAGTCGGTGCAACTACTATACTGTCCCCTGTGTGTACTCCCACAGGATCCAGATTTTCCATGCTGCAGATAATGATACAGTTATCCTTGCTGTCTCTTATTACTTCGTACTCAACTTCTTTCCATCCTGCCACTGACTTTTCCAGAAGTATCTGTCCGATAGCACTTTTTTCCATTCCCATTTTGCAGAAATGGTTGAGTTCTTCTTCATTATGAGCGATTCCGCCTCCTGTACCTCCAAGGGTATAGGCAGGTCTGATAATTACCGGATATCCGATTTTTTCAACGAACTCATGGCACTCTTCTATTGTTGTTGCAATTGTGCTGGGCGGAATAGGCTCACCGATGTTCATCATCAGTTCTTTGAAGGCTTCTCTGTCCTCTGCTTTATGAATGCTTTCCTTGTTTACTCCAAGAAGTTTGCAGCTATACTTCTCGAACACGCCCTTTTCGTCAAGAGTCATAGCAAGGTTCAGGCCTGTCTGCCCCCCAAAACCTGCAAGTACTCCTTCCGGTTTTTCTCTCTCCAGGATTTTAATAACTGCTTCTTCTGTAATAGGTTCCAGGTAAACTTTATCTGCAATGCCCTGGTCTGTCATGATTGTTGCAGGGTTGCTGTTAATCAGTATGGTTTCGATTCCTTCTTCGCTGATAGCCTTGCATGCCTGTGTTCCGGCGTAGTCAAACTCTGCCGCCTGACCGATAATTATTGGACCGGACCCGATTATCAAAACCTTTTTAAGTGTAAAGTCTCTTGCCATTATAGTTTACCTCCTTCCATTAAATCGATGAACTTATCAAACAGGTAGCCCGTATCATTTGGTCCCGGACTTGATTCCGGATGGAACTGAACGGAGAAAACCGGTTTTGATAAATGCTGCATGCCTTCAACAGTACCGTCGTTCAGGTTTAGATGTGAAACTTCCATTCCCTTAAGAACGATGCTTTCTGCTTTTACTGCATAGCCGTGATTCTGGGAAGTGATAAAACTTCTGCCGTTATTTTTGTCAAAGACGCCGTGGTTACAGCCTCTGTGTCCATATTTAAGTTTGTATGTACTTCCGCCCTGTGCCAGTGCGATAAGCTGATGTCCCATGCAGATACCGAAAATCGGCATCTGATCCGGTCCGTAATTGCTGTTTGTTATAAGTTTTTCTATAATTTCTATTGCCTCTGTTGCCTCTTCAGGATCTCCCGGACCGTTGGTCAGAAAAACTCCATCGGGTTTCCCGGCAAGAATTATCCTTGCCTTTGTGCCGTAAGGGTAAAGGGTAAGGTTGCATCCTCTGTTAAACAGTTCTTTTAGAATATTTGTCTTAACACCAAAGTCAAGAACTGCCACGTTGTATTTGTTACCCTCTTTTTCCCACTTTACTATTTCCTTTGTTCCAGCGTCCTTCATCTGGTCGCCTCTCAGGCTCTCAGCCTCCAGCATAGTCTTAAGCTGTGCAACAGGAATTTTTTCGTTCGAAATCAGGCATTTCTGATTTCCTTCTTTTCTCAGTTTTCTTGTAATTTCTCTTGTATCAACATTGTATACTCCCGGAATGCCCTGTTCCTTAAGCCATGCATCGATATTCATTACTGATTTCCAGTTGCTTGGCTGAAAGCACACGTCGTTTGCTACTACCCCGAATGCGTAAATTTTGTCTGACTCATAGTCTGTTTCATTGACCCCATAGTTTCCAAGAAGGGGATATGTCATTGTAATAATCTGTTCGCTGTATGACGGGTCTGTCAGTGTCTTCTGATAGCCTGTCATTGCAGTGTTGAATACCAGTTCGCCAACTCTGGTACCACTGCACCCGAATCCTTTGCCCTTAAAGATGGTGCCATCCTCAAAAATGATTATGCCTTTCATTTATTTCTGTAACTCCTTTCAATCACTGTCGATTATTATACACGCTTTAGAATTTATATGCAAGCATATTTTTTCTATTTTTCGCATTTTTATAAGTTATTTTAAGGTGTTACTGTTATATTGCTTTTTATTGCTTTTATTGCTTTTATCACGTTGGTGTCATGATTTGCATTAGGGTTGCTGTTTGTTGCCATTAGGGGTGGCGCGTGCCTTGGCCGTCGCGCCATGTTTGTACTTGTCTTGGCGCGTGGCTCGGTGAGGCGCCATGTTTATCCTTGTCTTGGCGCGTGCCTTGGCCGTCGCGCCATGTTTATCCTTGTCTTGGCGCGTGCCTTGGCCGTCGCGCCATGTTTGCCCTTGAAATTGAATCAATCATGGCGCGCGGTTCGGTCAGGCGCCATGTTTACCTCTGAAATTGAATCAAACATGGCGCGTGGATTGGCTCAGGCGCCTTGTTTACCTCTGAAATTGAATCAAACATGGCGCGTGGATTGGCTCAGGCGCCATGTTTACCTCTGAAATTTAATCAATCATGGCGC
>JAQYNQ010000054.1 GCA_028727785.1 Eubacteriaceae bacterium
CAGCAGCTACAGAGAATCCTGCAACACCGAATGCCATCAGTCTCTTTACTTCAGAATCCAGGAATGCCATCTGGGATCTTTCATAGTCATACTTGTCGTGCATGAAGTGAATGATGTTCATGATTCTTGCATATACGCTCATTAACCATTCAAGGTAAATGTTATATCTTCTCCAAACTTCGTCGAAGTCAAGAGGTCCATCTCCCATTGGTTCCATCTGAGGTCCGATATGTTCGCCTGTTCTTTCATCTATACCACCGTTGATAGCAAGAAGAAGTGCTTTTGCAAGGTTACATCTTGCTCCGAAGAACTGCATCTGCTGTCCCATCTGAATAGCGGATACGCAGCATGCGATGGAGTAGTCTTCGCCGTATGCAGGTCTCATCTTGTCGTCGTTTTCATACTGAATTGAGTCAGTATCAATTGAAACCTGTGCACAGAATCTCTTGAATGGTTCAGGCAGGCTGTTTGACCACAGAACTGTGATGTTTGGTTCAGGAGCAGGTCCTAAGTTGTATAGAGTGTTAAGGAATCTGTATGTATTCTTTGTAACTCTGTGTCTTCCGTCTGCACCTACACCTGCAAGACCTTCTGTAATCCACATTGGGTCTCCGCCGAATAATTCATTGTATTCTGAAGTTCTCAGGTGTCTTGCAACTCTCAGTTTCAGAACGAAGTCATCTACGAATTCCTGGATTTCTTCTTCTGTGTACTTTCCGTTTGCAAGGTCTCTTTCTGCATAAATATCAATGAAAGTAGCAGTTCTTCCTAAGGACATTGCTGCACCGTTTTCTTCCTTGATACCTGCAAGGTATGCGAAGTATAACCACTGGATTGCTTCCTTAACGTCAGTTGCAGGCTTTGAGATATCATAGCCGTAACGTTCTGCCATCTTCTTGATTTCCTTAAGAGCAGCAATCTGGTTCCAGATTTCTTCGGAAAGTCTTACGTTTTCTTCTGACATGATTGGTCTTGAAGAAATTTCATCGTGATCCTTCTGCTTTTCTTCGATAAGACGATCGATTCCGTAAAGAGCGCATCTTCTGTAGTCACCGATGATTCTTCCTCTTCCGTAAGCATCAGGAAGTCCTGTAATATATCCTAAGTGTCTTGCTTTTCTCATTTCAGGTGAGTAAGCTTTGAATACGCCATCGTTATGGGTAGTAACATAATTGAACATGAATTCAATTTCTTCAGGAAGCTTTTCGCCATATTCTGCAACTTCCTCTCTTACCATTTTAATTCCACCGAATGGGCAGATACCTCTCTTTAAAGGTTCGTCTGTCTGAAGACCTACGATAATATCTTTACCTTCGATAATATATCCCGGTTCAAATGCGTTGATACGCATGATTCTGCTTGCATCTACTTTTAAAGTTCCACCGTTCTTTCTTTCTGCAACCAGCAGTTCCTTTACTTTTTCATTACATTCTGTAGTTCTTGCTGTTGGCCCTGCAAGGAAACTTTCATCTCCGTCATATGGAGTATAGTTTGTATTAATAAAATCGTCTACGTTGATTGAATTCATCCAGGCGCCTGATTTGAAGCCTTCCCATGCATTGTTCATGTCTTTTGTCCTCCCATTAAAAATTTCCATTACACATTTTATTTACTGATACACAACTTGCTGAAAATACGGATTGTATTGTTTTGTATACAGAATACAATCTCTATCAGCACACTCATAATACTCAAAAAATGCCCTTCCGTCAACATCCTTTTTTGAATTAATTAATGATTTTTTGAAAACATTAATTTGTTAAGTTTTAGGACATGTTTTCTTATATTTTAAAAGTGAAAGACCATACTATTAACAGGAGGATTTGGAAAAGCATGATTAGATACAGTGATTCTTTTACATTATCAAAATTCTTTATTATAGCTCTTATTATTGGCCTGACTTTTGTGCTGCGCAAAGCACTTATGCCCCTGTGGATTTCCATTGCTCTGACATATATTCTCAATCCGCTGGTGGACTTCTGGAACGACAGACTGCACCGCAGACTGACACGCACATCACGTCTCCCTGCAGTGATTCTTGCCTATCTGACTTTTCTGGGTGCTGCGGGCTTTCTAATTTACAGTTTTGCAGATATTGTATCAGAGGAACTGTCTAGCGGGACACTTCAGGAGTCACTCAAAGTACTGAAGACATACTATCTCCGCTATCAAAACCTGGTTGAAGAGATCTCCGGTTTTTCTTTGACAGGAACAAATATAAGAAGTGCCCTGAAAAACATCAGTGCAAGTTCTGTTAACATTCTTATCAGTCTGGTAGCAAGCATCTACCTTTTAAAGGATAAGGATTTTTTTCTTTCAATTATGAGGAAAGCCGGCCACTTGTTTTTGCCACAAAAAATTCACGGAATCATCCGCGAACTGGCTTTCGATATTAACGAGGTCATTTCAGCTTTCATAAAGGGAGTTTTTATTGATTCAATTCTAATCGCAGTGCTGTACTCCCTCTGGCTGACACTTATCGGTGTGGAATATGCAGTCTTCATCGGATGCTTTGCCGGGCTGACAAACATTATTCCATATTTCGGACCTGTACTGGGGTTTATTCCTACTTTTATTTCTGCTTTTTCAGGCGGACTGAGCGGCTTCAGTACCACAGCCTTGTCATCTGGAGGCTTTCCCGCTGCAGTACTTGCAATAGCAGGACTTTTATTAATACAACAAATAGAGTCCAACTTCATATACCCGAAAATTGTGGGTAGATCCGTTGGACTCCATCCTCTATTCGTTTTATTATCTGTGTCTGCAGCCGGGTACTTCGGCGGACTTGTCTGGATGATACTGGCCGTACCCATTGCAGGAATCATCAAAGTACTGATAACAAACTGGGCGTACAAACAGTGATGTAGCACAAATGATACTGCTATGCTTTTACTCCATGGAACTGATAGTAGCAGACTTCCATACGCCCGTTGTATAGCTTGCGTCTGCGGTCTGCCGGTCTTTCCATTATCTTTTTCTCAACTTCCTTGTCAGTTGTAATCATAAACAGAGACCAGGTAGGGTTGGATTTAAAAAATTCTTTATACTTTCTGTATATAGCGGCAATCTGCTTAGCCTCGCCAATACGCTCTCCGTAAGGAGGATTGGTAATGATAATGCCACCGGGTTCCCGTGCCTCAATTTTTCTCATATCCATACACTTGAATACGATACAGTCATCAACTCCTGCTTCAATGGCATTTTCTTCAGCAGCCGCAATGGCTTTCGGATCTATGTCGAAAGCAAAAATGCGAAGATTCGCATCATAGTTAATGGCATCATATGCTGCCCTTCGCTCTTCCTTCCAGATTTCCGCAGGAATCATTTCCCATCCCTCAGAAACAAATGAACGGTTAAGTCCCGGTGCAATATTTCTTCCTATCATAGCAGCTTCAATAGGAACAGTACCGGACCCGCAGCACGGATCCATAAGAAGTCTTCCCTCTTTCCAGAAGGACAGCTGCACCATAGCTGCCGCCAGTGTTTCCTTAATTGGCGCCGCCACATCGCAGACTCTGTAGCCTCTCTTGTGAAGACCTGCTCCACTGGTATCCACAGTTAATGTCACGACATCCTTAAGAATCTTGATTTTAACAGTATAAGCAGCACCGGTTTCCTCGAACCGGTCTATGCAATAGTACTCCTTCAGCTTTTCAACAATGGCTTTTTTTACTATACTCTGACATGCCGGAACGCTATGAAGCTTGGACTTAACGGATGAACCTGTTACAGTAAACTTGCCGTCAATTGGAATAAGCTGTTCCCATGGCAGGGCTTTCGTCTGCTGAAAAAGTTCTTCAAACTCCAGCGCCTTGAATTCAGCCATTTTCAGCAAAACTCTGTCAGCACTTCTGAGCCACAGGTTACTTTTTACAATGGCGCGTTCATCTCCCATATATGTAATTTTTCCATCCTCAGATTTAATGATACGATACCCCAGATTCTGGATTTCTCTTTTTACCACTGCCTCCAGACCAAAGGTTGCAGTTGCAATTAATTCTAGCCTCATTTTTCCTCCTGACGGCTTCTGACGAAGCGACTATATAAAGCGAACAAATCCTCGGGAAAAATTCCCGAGGATAATATTTTACAGATAAGGTGCTCTTCTGTTCAATGCATTTCCTTCTAATGATTCAAGCTCATTAAGTGCCTTTCCTGTTCCGATTGCTACGCAGTCTTTAGGATTTTCAGCAATAATGACATTGATGCCTGTACGTTCCTGAATTCTCTTGTCAATTCCGTATAATAACGCACCACCACCGGTAATAACTATGCCTGAGTTGCTGATATCTGCAGCCAGTTCAGGAGGTGTCTGTTCAAGAACGCTGTGAACAGCTTCACAGATTGTGTGAAGGGCTTCTTCAAGAGCTTCCATGATTTCTTCTGAAGAAACTTCAACTGTCTTAGGAAGACCGGTAACAAGGTCTCTGCCTCTGCATTCCATAGTAACAGCTTCTTCTCTAGGATATGCAGTACCGATCTGCTTCTTGATTTCCTCTCCGGTTCTTTCTCCGATGTACAGCTTGTGTACCTTTCTCATGTACTTTATTATTGCATCGTCGAACTTGTCTCCTGCCATCTTAACAGACGCACTGGCAACAATTCCGCCCAGTGAAATAACTGCAATATCAGTTGTACCACCGCCGATGTCAATGACCATAATTCCATCAGGTCTGGAAATATCCAGTCCTGCACCGATTGCTGCCGCTACAGGTTCTTCCATAAGGTAAACTTCCTTACCTCCCGCCTGAGTTGCAGCTTCTCTAACAGCTCTCTTCTCTACTTCAGTTACACCACTTGGAACACAAACCATAATTTTAGGCTTAAAGAATCTGCTGCTTCCGCATGTCTTCTTTATAAAGTACTTAAGCATTCTTTCTGTAATGTCGTAATCTGAAATTACTCCGTCACGAAGAGGTCTTACCGCAATAATATTAGCAGGTGTTCTTCCAAGCATCTGTCTTGCCTCTTCACCTACTGCAAGAATTTCATTGTTGTCCTTGTTAATAGCAACAACTGAAGGCTCGTTTAACACGATTCCCTTATTCTTTATATAAACCAGTACATTGGCTGTACCCAGGTCAATTCCTACTTCACTTGCCATCCTGAATCCTCCTTTTATCCCTATTATCTATAATCTTATACTATATCTTTCTCATTTGTCCTAATATTATATACAAATTTGTTAGATTTTTCAATCTTTAATCGACAAAAACGTATTTCTTCATTCTGTGAAGTGCCTCTTCTATTCTGCTAAACGGTGAAGCCAGATTCATTCTGATATGGCACGGACCGTGAAATGCCCTTCCGTCCTGCCATGCCACGCCTGCGTCCCAGCCTGCTTTGATAACCTGATCAATGGTTTTATCATGTTCTTCGCACCACCTGCTGCAGTCAGCAAAAAGCATATATGTACCCTCGGGTTTAGATACCTTCACGCCGGGGAAATTCTCCCTGATATAGCTGCAGGCAAAGTCAACGTTGTCGCTGAGGACCTGACGCAGTTCGTCTACCCATACATAACCTTCCGGCTTGTATGCACCGATCAAAGCATGCATAGACAAAACATTCATTTCGTTATAATGAGGCAGTGACGATTCCTTTTCAATGCGCTCACGCAGCCAGCTGTTATAGATAATGTGGTAGCTTCCCACCAGACCTGCCAGGTTAAAAGTTTTCGAAGGAGCATAAAGGGCAACGGTTCGCATCCTTGCGTCCTCTGAAACGGACTGGGTAGGAATATGCCTGTGATCACCCAGAATTATATCAGACCAGATTTCATCGGAAATAACGTACACATCGTGGCGACGGTAAATTTCCATGGCCTTTTCTATTTCCCATTTTTCCCAAACACGTCCGCAAGGATTATGAGGCGAACAGAAAATTGCCGCATGTATCTTGTGTCTGACGATTTTGTCCTCCATATCGTCAAAATCCATGCGATACACACCGGCCTCGTCCTGCTTCAGCGGGCTGTGGATTATTTTATATCCGTTATTTCCAAGGCTCCCTGTAAATCCGATATATGTAGGTGAATGAACCAGCACTTTATCTCCTGCTGAACATATTACTTTAAGTGCGCTTATTACGCCTCCCAGTACTCCGTTCTCATACCCGATGTGTTCAGGCCTCAGCCCTGTCACCCCGTTTCTTTTTTCCTGCCAGCGGATTATACTGTCATAGTACTCGTCTGTAGATGAAAAATACCCGAATGCAGGGTGTTTGGCTCTTTCAATGATAGCCTCAGTGATAGTAGGCACTGTAGGGAAGTTCATATCTGCCACCCACATAGGTATAACATCAAAACCCTCTTTGGGTTTGTCAGGTGCCATTCCGGGAATTTTCCCCAAATCATCTACGGCAATGGCGTCTCTTCCATGCCTGTCCATTATGGTCGTAAAATCATATGTGAAATCTGTCGTTCTGTTCATTTTATAATCATCCCCATCTGTTCTTCTTTACAGATAGAAGTATAGCATAAAAATCACTGTAAGGACAAGCATTGGACGCCTTATGACGTCAAGAAAAAGTAATATCTCATTCTTCAATTCATATACTGTTATATCTAAACTTAAGGAATGGTGGTTTGAGATGAAAGATTATATAGAAGAGAGGGTATTGGCTCTTGCTGATTACATACTGACAAACAACGCCACTGTGCGTGCCGCCGCTGCAAAATTCAAAGTGAGTAAAAGCACAGTTCATAAAGATGTAACAGAAAGACTTCAGGAAATAAGTCCGTCTATGGCTGTTCAGGTTAAAGCAGTCCTTGATCTGAACAAATCCGAGCGCCATATCCGCGGAGGTCAGGCTACAAAAGAAAAGTATTTGCATCTGCACCGTCAATGAGAATATAATTAACAGAAAAGAATAAAACGGGGGATAAAGCTATGAAAGAAGTAACAGAAGCAGCAAATCTAATAGATGAAATAATAGCCATGGAATGGTGGCAGTTTCAGGCAGTGGAGAATGAAGGCGGCAGAGCCGGCTGTCAGGACGATTTAGAGACCTTTGCCATTATGCGAAAGAGTCAGTTTATGGCCTGGGACCGCGACGTAGTTGAAAGCTACTACCGAGACATCAAAACTGCCAGAGAAACATGCCGCAACCTGATTACAGAAAAATACGGGCGAATGATGGAAAGCACCTCGCCGGCTCAATATGAGGAAATCAAGAAATTCTTTCCTGAGATTCCACCTGCTCAGAGAGAGCTGATTGAGGAGGCAGTAGCCATCAATGTGAAATGGGAGGAAGATTTTATCAGAAAATACCCGAAGCTGGGCGGAAACGGCAGACTTATTCACACCAGCGAAGACAGTTTATGGGAGACCTCTTCAGAGACCTATGCCCGCGGTGAACTGATGACTTATTCCATGGAAACAGTGGAAAAGTATCTGAACATGTGCAGACGAATGGTTTCAGAAGGAATTTCTCTGGCTGAACTGACCCGCTTTCATATGTGCAAGCTTTACGGCTACGACTCCATCGAGCAGGCCGAAGCGTCTCTGTAGGAGGTGAGCAGAATGTTTTATCTGAATTTTTTCCTCCAGCAGCTGGACAAGATGTATGAGGAAAATCCTCGTGAGCTGGAACCTTTTCTAAAGAGCGGAATTGATGACGCCCGTCGTGAAGGTGACGACGGTGCAGTTCTTGTAATTCTCAATGAGCTGATGGGCTACTACCGTGTAATGGCAGATGCTGACGGAGTGGACCGCTGTGCGGAAGAAGCTCTGGAGCTTTGTAAAAAGCTGAATCTCAAAGGTACAGAAAATTATGCAACTGTTCTTCTGAACATTGCTACCGGCTATCGCGTTCTGGGCCGCTACGACCAGTCGGAGGCCTACTACAGAGGAACAGCACAGATCTATGATAAGCTTCTGCCCCCTGAAGACTATCGCATCGCCAGCCTTCACAACAACCTGAGCAGCCTCTATGCCGAAACAGGACGACCCGGCCAGGCAAAGGCTGAACTGGAAAAGGCAATGGCCCTTATATCAAAACTCACAGACTCTGAAGTTGAGGTTGCTATTACTCACAGCAATCTGGGCAACGTTTGCTTCCAGCTTGGCGAAAATTCCGAGGGCATGGAACATATGCTGAAGGCCGTAGAGATTTTCGAGAGTGCTCCTGGCAAGAAGGACGCTCACTATGCCGGTGCTCTGGCCGGTCTGGGACAGGCCTTCTACATTGAAGGAAAGCTGGACGATGCAAAGGCAGAGTATGAAAAGGCTTTGATAGAGATTGAAGAAAACTATGGGAAAAATGAATACTATAATATTATAAAAGGAAACCTTGAGCTGGTTGAGGATACAATTCTCCGCTCCGAAGCAGCGAAGAACCGGAACCTCAGCGGCATGGGCATATCACGTTTGTATTATGAGACTTACGGCAAACCGATGCTGGAGGAAAAGTATCCTGATTACGCAGAGCGAATTGCTGTGGGCCTTGTAGGAGAAGGCTCAGAGTGCCTGGGTTTTGATGACGAGAACTCCTGGGACCACGACTTCGGACCGGCCTTCTGCATGTGGCTCACTGCTGAGGACTATAAGGAAATCGGAGCTCAGCTTCAGGCCGATTATGATGCACTGCCAAAGGAACTTCCCGGCATTCCGGCTCGCAAAACCATGGAAACAGGAAAACACCGTGTGGGAGTTTTCTCCATGGACGATTTCTTCATGAAATATACCGGCACCGCCCAGGCTCCTGCAGATGAGCAATCCTGGTGGGGTCTGAACCGTGAGGCACTCTGCACTGTAACCAACGGGGAAGTTTTTTCAGACCCTCTCGGAGAATTTACTGCAAGGCGCCAGGCTTTCTGCAGCTTCCCTGATTCTGTCAGACTGGGCAAGCTGGCTCTTCGTCTTGGAGAAATGGCTCAGACGGGTCAGTACAATTATCCTCGTATGGTAAAGAGAGGTGACAAGGGGGCTGCATTCATGTGTCTGTCCGGCTTTGTCCAGGCGGCGGTTGATGCTGCCTACCTGATTAACAATGTTTATCCTCCTTTTTACAAGTGGAAATTCAAGGCAATGGAGAAGTTTACATGTCTTGAGACCCTGGGGGTTTTGATAGAGGAGCTACTGGAGCAGTCTGATGCGGCTGCGAAAACTTCTAAGATTGAGGAAATCTGCAGGACTTTTGTGACGGAGCTGAGGCATCTTGGACTCTCTGCAAGCGACGAGGTTTTTCTTGAGACTCAGAAGGCGGAAATATTGAAATTTGCGGATAAAAACATGTAGCCATTTAGCTTGCTATATTCTATAATGAAGCTAGTATATATTGTTTAATTAGGAGGATGAAATGATTTATTTTAGAAGTGACTATAGCCAGGGAGCACATCCCCATATTCTGGATGCTTTGATCAAAACTAACGAGGAACATACTGACGGTTACGCTCTTGACCCTCACAGTGAGCATGCTGCTGAAATGATCAAGGAACTGATTGGCCGTGACGACTGTGAAGTTCATATGATGGTTGGCGGAACTCCAACTAACGTTATTACTATCGCTTCTGCGCTGAAACCTTTCGAGGCAGTTGTGGCACCTCGAACTGCTCACATTTACATTCACGAATGTGGTGCCGTTGAACTTACGGGTCACAGAGTCCTGACTGTTGAAGGTGTGGACGGAAAGCTTACTCCTGAACTGATTGACAGTGCATGGCTTGAATTTGAAGATGACCACACTGTAGTTCCAAAGATGGCTTATGTTTCTCATCCGACTGAGAGCGGTACTGTCTACACAAAGGCTGAACTGGAAGCTATTCGCAAATGCTGTGATGAGCACAACATGTACCTGTATCTTGACGGTGCAAGACTTGGCGCAGGTCTTACATGCCCTGAAACTGATCTGACTATTCAGGACATCGCTCGTCTGACTGATGCTTTCTACATCGGCGGAACTAAGAACGGTACTCTGTTCGGTGAAGCTGTAGTTATTTTCGATGACAATATTAATGACCATTACAGATGGATGATCAAACAGAACTGCGGTATGCTTGCAAAGGGAAGACTTATCGGTGTTCAGTTTGAGGCCCTTCTTGAAGGTGGCGAGAACAGCGTTTTCTACGAAATCGGACGTCACGAGAACAGACTTGCCATGAAACTTAAGGAAGGTATAGCTGCATGCGGTTACGAATTCTACGGAACTTCTCCTACTAACCAGATCTTCCCTATCTTCCCTACTGAAATGGTAAGAGAGCTTGAGAAGGATTTCTTCTTCTATGACTGGGCTCCTGCCGGCGAAGGCAAGCGTGTAATCAGACTTGTAACTTCATGGGGAAGCACAGACGAAGACGTTGACGCATTCCTTGAAGCAATTAAAAAATTCTAACATAATAAGCCGTTTTTAGGCGGTATATATAAGTAAAGCGGCGGAATTATTAAAATTCCGCTGTTTCGTTATGAGGTGAGTATTATGAAAAAAAGATTTAGACGCCTGGTTGTTTTCATAACTTTAATGTCGATGATTATGGCTTTTACTGTACCTGTAACGGCGCAGGATGACGTGCAGTCTCTTACACCTGAAAATATCTATGAGAATGTGGATCCTAACGGACCACTGGATACGGATGTTCCCGGTGACCCTGATCTGCCTATTGTACCTGTTCAGCCGGATGAACCTGTGATAGAGCCCGGCTTTCACTGCGACGCAGAGGGCAATGTGACCTATTACGATGAAAATGGCGTTATGGCCAGGGGCTGGAGAACTATTGGCGGCTATAAGTACTTTTTCAGTAAACAAAGCGGAGCCATGCTGAAGGGCATCTACAGAATCGGTGATTACAAGTACTTCTTCAGCCGTGTAAGCGGCCGTATGCTTACAGGCCTGGTAAAAAGCAGAGGCAATGTCTACAATATTGACAGCCGTGGCAGAATTCAGCGAACTATTTACGGCAGCAAAAAAGCTGTTGCACTTACATACGATGACGGTCCCGCCAGCGGAACCAAAAGCATTGTTAAGGTTCTAAAGGACAACAATTCTGTCGCCACATTTTTTGTCGTCGGCAACAGAGCAGACATCTATTCTGATTCTATCAAAGCCGCTTCTAACGCAGGCTGTCAGATTGGATGTCACACTTACTCTCATCCATGGCTGAGCACTCTCTCACCTTCTGGAATCAGCAGCCAGATTAAACGTGGTTGCAGTGCGGTAAAGCGCATAACCGGAACTTCACCCACTGTATGCAGAACTCCCGGCGGTGAAACCGGTTCAACAATAAGGAATAACGTAGGCATGCCAATTATACTGTGGTCTGTGGATACTCGCGACTGGGCAACCCAGGATGCAGATTCAACATATTCTGCCGTAATTAATCATGTCTCTGATGGTGACATAGTGCTTATGCATGATCTGCACAGTTCAACTGCAACAGCATCCAAGCGCATCATTCCAAAGCTCAGAAAAATGGGCTACCAGCTGGTAACAGTCGAGGAACTGGCACTTCTGAAAGGTGTAAATCTAAAAGCCGGAAAAGTCTATTACAAATTCTAGATTACGGTCAGATATTTTTATAAATCGGACGAGGCGCGCGGCACAGAGTCCGGCTTGGTTCAGGCGCTCAGGCGCATGTCAGGCGCAGCGTTCGGTTCAGGCGCAGCGTTCGGTTCAGGCGCCATGTTTATGCTTGAAATTGCATCAATCATGGCGCGCGGCTTGTCAAGGCGCCATGTTCTCCTCTGAAATAGCATCAATCATGGCGCACGGCTCGTCAAGGCGCCATGTTTGTCCTTGAAATAGCATCAATCATGGCGCGCGGCTTGTCAAGGCGCCATGTTCTCCTCTGAAATAGCATCAATCATGGCGCACGGCTTGGCAAGGCGCCA
>JAQYNQ010000055.1 GCA_028727785.1 Eubacteriaceae bacterium
TAAATTATACCATAGAACCATTGAAAATTCAACGTTTTAAGACGTTCTGTAAAGCTAAAAATACACTGATTTTGCATCGTGAAAATGTCAAAAACAAGATAAAGCCCACACTTTTATATGTGGACTTTGTCTACAGTCTGATACCCCTGCCGGAAGGCAGGGGTATTTCAAATCACCAAAGTGATAACAATATCTGATTATGCTTCAGCCTTTTCCTCAGCTTTTGGAGCTTCCTTAGCCTCAGCGGCAGGAGCTTCTGCCTTTGGAGCAGGAGCTGCCTTTGGAGCAGCTGGCTTAGCAGGAGCCTTCTTAACTCTCATGTTGTTAATTGCACCTGTTGGACATTCCTTGGCACATAATCCGCAGTTCTTACACTTGTTAGGATCAATAGAAGCTAAGTTGTTTTCAACAGTGATTGCTTCAAACTTACATGCCTTTGCACACTTCATGCAGCCGATACATGCGTTGGAGCAAGCCTTTCTTGCAACTGCACCTTTTTCCTTGGAGTTACACTGAACAACAACAAGGTTCTTTGCTGACTGAATGCTGATAACTGAGTTAGGGCAAGTCTTTGCACAAACTCCGCAGCCTACACAGTTTTCTCTGTTTACAACAGCGACACCGTCACAGATCTGAATTGCATTAAAGTCACATGCAGCAGCACAGTCACCAAGACCGATACATCCGTGTGGACATGCACTTAATCCGCCAAAGAACTGCTTGGCAGCTGTACAAGTCTGTACACCTCTGTATTCCATAATTGTCTTTGCTGCTTCCTTAGTTCCGTTACATCTTACAACAGCAACCTGCTTGTCAGCAGAACCTGCTTCAACGCCCAGAACGTTAGCTAAAGCAGCAGCTACATCTGCACCACCTACAGGGCAGAGTGAACAACTCAGTGAGTGATCTGCAGCGATTGCATTTGCATAGTCATCACAACCTGTGTATCCGCAGGCACCACAGTTAGCGCCAGGCAGTTCAGCACGAAGCTTTGCAAATGTTTCATCAACAGGTACGTAGAATACCTTAGAAGCGATAGTCAGTATAGCAGCACAAACAAAACCGATTGCAACTACGATTAAAATTGGTGTTAACATTCCTATCCCTCCTTCTTACTGGAATAATCCGCTGAAGCCCATGAAGCCCAGGGATAACATAGCAGCAGTAATTAGTGTTAGAGGAACGCCCTTGAATGCTTCAGGAACGCCTTCTTCGTTCTCCAGCTTTCCTCTTACGCCTGCAAACAGTACCATTGCAAGTAAGAAACCGATACCTGCGCCGGCAGCGTTGCAAAGTGAAGTGAAGTATCCATATCCTGAATCGATGTTAGAGATACATACACCAAGTACAGCACAGTTAGTTGTGATCAGAGGAAGATATACACCCAGTGACTTGTGAAGTGCAGGGATAAACTTCTTCAGAATCATTTCAACCAGCTGTACTAAAGCAGCGATTACCAGAATGAATACTACAGTCTGTAAATATCCGATTTTAAAACTGTCCAGAACCTGCATGATTGGCCATGTTGCAGCTGTCGCAAGAACCATTACGAAGATTACGGCAAATCCCATACCTGCAGCCGCATCTAATTTCTTAGATACGCCCAGGAAAGGACAGATACCCAGGAACTGAGACAATACATAGTTATTAACAAGAATAACTGACATCATTATAGTTATTGTTGACATTATGCTTCAGCTCCTTTCCCACATTCATTTTCTTTTCTTGCGCCACCGCAAGTAGCAGCCATTGCACAGCCTTCACATCCGAAGCTCTTCTTAGTACCCTTGCCCTTAGTAATGAAGTTTACGATAGCAACTAAAATACCATATACGAAGAATCCGCCTGGAGCCAGGTTGAAAATACCCATTCCAGGAAGGAAAGTCTGTACAGGGATGTCGAACATAGTTCCGCATCCGATGAATTCTCTGATAAGACCCATGATACCTAGAGCCAGTGTGAATCCAAGACCCATTCCGATACCGTCAAGTGCGGAATCGAAAGGATTGTTCTTGCTTGCAAACATTTCTGCTCTGCCCAGAATGATACAGTTTACTACGATCAGTGGAATGAACAGACCCAGTGAAGCGTACAGTGAAGGTACGAATGCCTGAAGAAGCATCTGTACTACTGTTACGAAACCTGCAATTACTACAATGTAGCAAGGGATTCTAACCTTATCCGGAATGATCTTTCTTAATAGTGATATTACAATGTTAGAGCAGATCAAAACTGCTGTAGCGGAAATACCCATACCGATACCGTTGATAGCGGATGATGTAGTTGCCAGTGTAGGACAAGTACCTAACAGCAATACAAGAACCGGGTTTTCCTTAATTATACCTTTAGTAAGGATGCTTATTTTGCTTACTTTTTTATCCATTAGTTCGCACCTCCTACTATTTTGCTCTGTTCAAGTGCACAGTAAACACCGTAGTGAACGGCGTTTGATGAAATTGTAGCACCTGTAATGTGGTTAACGCTCGGATCATCCTTTGCAGATGTTGATGTCAGTTCAGACAGACCCTTATACTGTGCAACATGACCTTCATCATGTGCCTTAGTACCCAAACCCGGAGTATCTCCGTGTGCAGTAACCTTTACACCTGTAATTTTTCCGTCTCCGTCTATACCGATCATTTCAGTAAGAGCGCCACCAAATGATTTTGTGCTTACAGTAACAACCATACCGCTTCCGTTATCGGCAATATAGCATTCTGTAGCAAATACTTTACCTTCTTCGCAAACAGCTAAGTCTCCGTCAAATGCTGTGAATGAATCAGCAGCAGGAAGAAGCTCTGCTCTTGCTTCGTTAGCAGCCTTGATAGAATTTTCATCGATAATAGGTTTTGCAACCCCATATGTAGCTGCTAATGCTCCGGTAACAACCAGACAGATGCATACCAGAACAAGAATAGGTGCAACGTATTCTTTAAATGTATTATTATTTTTCATTTTTCTTTGCACCTCCATATTTAAGTTTGATACATAACTGGTCGATAAGAGGAGTCATGATGTTCATAAGCAGGATGGAGAATGAAACTCCTTCAGGATATGAACCCCATAGTCTGATAACCATTGTTATGATACCGCATCCAACACCCATGATAACCTTACCTAAAGGCATAATCGGTGATGTTACGTAGTCTGTTGCCATGAAGAATGCACCAAGCATTACACCACCGGCACATACGTGGAAGATTGCCATATTTAATGCACTTACATCTGAGTTAGTTAATCCGTAATATGCCAGAGCAATTACAAATACAGTTCCGATGAAACATGCAGGGATGATTGGTGAGATAATCTTCTTCCAGATAAGGAATAATCCACCGATTAACAGTGCAAGGGCACTGACTTCACCCATTGATCCTCCAATGAATCCAAGGAACATTTCCTTGTTTGACGGAAGATCTGCAATATTTCCTTCAGCCAGGATTCCAAGAGGAGTAGCGCTTGTTTCAGCGTCGATTCCTGACATTCTTGCAACCGGCCATGTAGTCATTTCAGTTGCAAAGGAAATGAATAGTACGATTCTTGCTGTGATAGCCGGATTTACAACGTTACGTCCGATACCACCATAAATCTGCTTTACAATAATAATAGCAACGAAACATCCGATGACAGCCATCCAGTATGGGAAACTTGATGGAACGTTGAAGGCAATCAGCATACCTGTTAAAGCAGCTGACATGTCACCAACAGTCTGTCTCTTGTGCATCAGCTTGTTGTATGCCCATTCAAATCCCATGCTTGCAAGCATACATACAAGAGTAAGAGCAATTACTCTAGGTCCGAAAATAGCAATACTGAATCCAAATGATGGAATCAAAGCTATAATAACCATAAGCATGGTTTTTCTAGTATCCAGATTTGTCACTAAATGTGGAGCTGTGGATACTACCAGATTGTCATAATATTTCTTATCCATTACTTAATTCCAGCCTCCTTTACAACGCCTTTTCCTAGCTTGTTGATGAAGCCAAGTGGTCTTCTTGCTGGACATACGAATGAACAGCTTCCGCATTCCATACACTGCATAACCTGCAGTCTTGAAAGCATTTCAGCATCTCTGCGATCATATGCATCTGCAAGAGCTGTTGGAAGAAGTCCGAACGGACATGCGTGGTGGCATCTTCCGCAGTTAATGCAGGCAGTTTCTTCAGGAATATTAGTCTGTGCTTCTGCAAAAGCAAGGATTGCGTTGTTGTTCTTAACGATTGGCATAGCATCTGAGAAGATTGCTCTACCCATCATAGGTCCGCCCATGATAATCTTCTTTGGTGCTTCTTTATATCCGCCGCAGAATTCAATTACATCGCTGATCATTGTTCCGATAGGAGCAATAATGTTCTTTGGCTGAGCTACTGCACTGCCGTCTACAGTCATTCTCTTCTGAATTAGAGGTACTCCTGTTCTGAAGTACTGACCAACGAAAGCAACTGTAGTAACGTTGGAAAGGATAATTCCAAGGTCTGCAGGAAGAACACCCGCATTCATTGTCTTTCCTGTAATTTCGTAAACAAGAACTCTTTCAGCTCCCTTTGGATATCTGTCCTGAAGAGTGAAAGTATGCATATTTGTAAGACCCTGTTCTGCAAACATCTGGTCTAACTTGGCAATTGCATCAGGCTTGTTTGCTTCAATTCCAACGTAAGCTTCATCAAGATTCAGATATTTCATGATAAGCTTCATACCGTCGATGATGTCCTGAGCATCCTCAAGCATTGTTCTGTGGTCAGAAGTAATGAATGGTTCACATTCTGCCGCATTCAGAATCAATGTATGTACATCATCTAAATTTCTTGGGTTGTACTTGATGTGTGTAGGGAATGATGCTCCACCCAGACCTACAAGTCCGCTGTCTCTGACAGCTTTA
Organism: Eubacteriaceae bacterium; assembly: GCA_028727785.1. GTDB lineage: Bacteria > Bacillota > Clostridia > Peptostreptococcales > Anaerovoracaceae > Senimuribacter. The sequence continues at coordinate 4,880 of JAQYNQ010000055.1, forward strand.
ACAAAACCAGCCAGGTCTTCTACTTCAGGAACCTTTATTCCTTCCCACATCTCCTGTTTCTTATCAGTTTCAATAACTACTAAAGTGTCGTTTCCGCCCATTGCTGAACGCTGTGTCTCAATTCCGACAACAGTACCGGATACACTTGAGTGTATAGGTGCACTTACAAAAGCATCGGTATCACCGATAAGCTGTCCGACCTTAACTGCATCACCTTTAGCAACTAAAGGTTTGCAAGGCGCTCCAATATGCTGAGACATTGATATTTTTACAACATCAGGAATCGGCATTGTTTCGGTAGCACAGCCGGCTGTATTCTTATAGTGGCCCGCATCGATACTGTGTAAATGCTTTGCATTTGAACTCATAATCGAAACCTTCCTTTCTGTTAAAATAGTAGACATTTTCATACATTGTCAATTATACTACAATACAATTAAAATTACAAAATTTTTTTGCTTATAGCCCACTGGTATCAAATCCCACAGCCATTCGAACCTGATTCGGTTCAATAAAAATGTAATTTTGCATAAATTAGTTGTTTTATTTTATTTTTTATGTGGTATAATTCAATTAAACAAGTATTTAATCGTTTAATATTGTTAATATTTCATTATAATGAAAGGAGTACCCATGGCAGATATTCACCTACCCCACAGCCACAATGACACTACACACAGGCTGCTGGAAACTATGCCGGAAAACGATGTTTTCGAAAAGTCTTCGGACACTTTTGCATTGATCAGTGACCCGACAAGATTGAAAATACTCTGGCTGCTCTGTCATACAGAGGACTGTGTTGCAAATATTGCGGCAGCTATCAATATGTCCAGTCCCGCAGTATCACATCATCTGCGAGTTCTGAAGCAGGCCGGCCTGCTGGCATACAGACGTCAGGGTAAAGAAGCATATTACACTCTGGCCGACACAGAAGAGGCAAAACTTGTTCATCACATTGTGGATGTTTTGTTTGATCTGAATTGTGAGAACTGTTATTAACAGAAAATCGTTATAATTTATTAAAAAAGAGAAAGGCAATAACAATGAAAAAAACTTATAAACTGGAAAACCTGGATTGTGCAAACTGTGCAGCGAAAATGGAAACTGCAATAAAGAAAATTGACGGTGTCGCTGACTGCAGTATAAGCTTTATGACACAGAAAATGACAATTGATGCAGACGATGAAGGTTTTGATGATATTTTAAGAGCCGCACAGAAGGCAATAACCAGAGTCGACCGTGCATGCAAAATCAAGTAGAGGTGTAACAGCCATGACCGAAAAACAAAAGAAAGATTTATTAAGAATAGCCTTTGCCGCCACATTGTTCTGCACCGGCTTTGTATGGGGAGATACCTCTCTGAGACTGCCCTTATTCATAGGTGCATACGTTGTCGCAGGCTACGACACTGTAATTGAAGCTGTTATGGGAATAGTAAACAGGCAGTTCCTCGACGAAAACTTTCTTATGACCATTGCTTCATTAGGTGCAATTTACTGCGGAGATTACCCTGAAGCCGTGGCAGTTATGCTGTTCTATAAAGTCGGAGAATTTTTCGAGCACTATGCAGTAAACAACTCCAGAAAATCCATCTCTGACCTGATGGATATCAAAGCGGAATTTGCAACAAAAATCATTATAACCCCGGTAGGCACCGACACCAAGGAACCCCCTATTCTAATAGAAGCAAAAGTTGAGCCTGAAGACCTTGAAGCAGGTGACCTGATTCTTATCAGACCAGGCGAAAAGGTTCCTGTTGACGGTATTATTGTAGACGGTATTTCGTCACTGAATACGGCAGCTCTTACAGGCGAATCTGTTCCTCGTGAAGTAACTGCAGGCGATGAAATTACAAGTGGAACAATTAATCTTACCGGTGTTCTGCAGGTTAAGGTTCTTAAGCCATTTGAAGATTCTACTGTTGCAAAGGTTCTGGATCTTGTTGAAAATGCAAGCAGCCGAAAGGCTCATGTTGAAGCCTTTATTACACGCTTCGCCCGTTATTATACACCCGTAGTCGTTGGGCTTGCAGTTTTGCTTGCTGTCATTCCGCCACTTGCAGGTATGGGCGAGTTTTCTGACTGGCTTTACAGGGCAATGATTTTTCTCGTAATTTCTTGTCCTTGTGCTTTGGTAATTTCTGTACCTCTCAGCCTGTTCGCCGGCATCGGCTCCGCATCACGCGAAGGAATTCTTGTCAAAGGCAGCAACTATCTTGAGGCCCTTGCCAACGTGAATACTTTTGCCTTTGATAAAACAGGCACCCTTACTCACGGTACTTTTACCGTAACTGATGTTGTCCCTGCCAAAGGAATAGAATCGCAAAAGCTGCTGGAGATTGCCGCTAATGCAGAGTCTCTTTCCAACCATCCAATTGCCAGATCTATTGTAGATTACAGCGGCACTGTTTCATCCGGCCAAACCATGCTGAACCGCAATGCCCTTGAACGTTATGAAGAAATTGCCGGTAAAGGAATCTCCTGTATATACAAAGGAAATAATGTTTTCTGCGGAAATGACAAGCTTATGAAAGATCTGTATCTTGACCTGCCGGAAATTTCTCAGGTCGGTTCCGTGGTACACGTTGCAATGACTCTTTCCAGTGGCGAAAACACATATCTGGGTCACATCATTGTCGCTGACACTCCAAGAGAAAATAGTGCAGATACTATCAGAGAGCTTAAGGAATTAGGAATACTAAGGACTATTATGCTGACAGGTGACAAGAAAGAAGTCGCAGAGGCAGTGGGAGCATCACTTGGACTGACAGGCGTTATGAGTGAACTTTTGCCCGGAGATAAGGTTTCAGCTATTGAAAGTGCAATGGAGACAGGACGTCAGAAAGGTCACCTGGCCTTTGTCGGTGACGGGATAAATGATGCGCCGGTGCTGGCTCGTGCTGACGTGGGAATTGCTATGGGCGCATTTGGTTCAGATGCGGCTATTGAAGCTGCTGACGTAGTGATAATGGCAGATGACATTTCCAAGCTGGTTACAGTAACCAAAATTGCCCGCAAAACATTAAGAATCTGTAAACAGAATGTTGTTTTCGCGCTCATCGTTAAGTTCGTCATCATGGTTCTCGGAGCCATTGGTCTGGCCAATATGTGGCTTGCAGTATTTGCTGATGTAGGTGTTGCTGTTATTGCAATCTTAAATGCTTTAAGAGCTATGAAAATATAGAAATAGAGCACTGTAGACAAACGTCTACAGTGCTCCTACTGCTATACAGCCATCGCTGTCTACTCCCATTACGCTTACTCCTCGTGCTCGAAGCCCCACTATATATGATAGTATTTTCTCATTAATCACTTCCCCGGGACAGACTACGGGAATTCCCGGCGGATAAGGAACAATGGGTGCTGCACATACACGTCCGCAGCTTTCTTCAAGTAATACATATTCCTTTGAATTTGGTATGGAAACCTGCTTCAATGCAGTTCTCCCCATTCTCGGATAATCCTTTCGTGCCCTTCCCTCTTTCAGTTCAAGAACACTTGAGATTTTAAGAAGACCCTCTGCTAATCTGCGATAATCCTCTCGTGTGTTGCCGATTCCGGTGAGACACATTGCAATATCACCGGCAGCAAGTTCTATATAAATTCCCTGCTCAATGAGTTTTTCCTCAAGTTCCAGACCGTCAATTCCGTATGCACTCATATCCAGATTTATCTTCGTGTCATCCAGCATAGGATGATCCATGATTTTCAGTCCCGGAATCATCTGGTACGCGGCCTGTCGGAACCAGTCAATATTTTCTCGCCACTCCCTGATTAATGTTTCTCCGTGGCTTTCCAGAAGCATAGCATTCAGATCGAGAGATCCCATTAGTACATAAGAAGGACTGGTGCTCTGAATAATCTGCAGGTTTTGTTCAAAAGTGTGCAGATCCACTCTGTCACTGCAGACGTTAGCAATCGCAGTCTGAGTGAAGCTTGCAAGCGTTTTGTGAGTGCTGTTGATTACAATATCCGCACCCAGATTTTCGGCTGCCATGAGTTTCTCATCTTTTTCCCCATATGCCCTGTATCGGTCAAAAAACTTCAGGTGTGCTCCGTGAGCCTGATCCACTATCAAAACCATTCCGGCTTCGTGAACTGCTTCGGAAATTGCAGCAATATCGCTGCAGATTCCATAATAATTCGGGCTTGGAATTATACAAGCCTGAGCATCAGGATTGGCTGATATTACCTCCTTTACTGCTTCCACTGTAATTTCTCCCGAAATTCCGTATTCCTCTATAACCTCCGGATAGACATAGACCGGGGAGCCTTCCGCCAGTGTCAGACCATTATATATAGATTTATGGCAGTTGCGAGCCATTATCATTTTTCCGCCCTTTGATACAGTGCTCATTATAGATGCAATAAGGCCGGAACTGCTTCCGTTAATTAAAAGATAACTGGCCTTTGTATCATACAGCTGCCTGTATCTGCACATTGTCTCAAGAATTACATCCTCTGCCTTAAAAAGGTTGTCTGCACCCGGAATTTCTGTAATATCACATTCCATCAGGGAGTTCAGAAATTCAGAGTAACCCGTTTCTCTGAACAGCCGGCTGCCCTTATGCCCCGGCATATGAAAAGACACCGGGTTAGAATTCAAATGTTTCAGAAGAAAGGGCACCACGCTTTTTCTATGTTCTTCACGCATACTTTTCTCCACATCCGCTACCAAATATGTTATACTACATTGTAGCATTTCTTCGAAAGGTAATAAAGAAATTATGGCAAAGAAAAATCAGAAAAATACTAAGGGAAGGATAATCTCATCCGCCTGGAAGCTCTTCTATGAGCAGGGATATGACGATACCACAGTAGACGAAATCGTTGAAGAAGCCTGTGCTTCCAAAGGATCCTTCTATCATTACTTCAGCGGCAAGGATGCACTTCTTTCATCACTGTCATTTGTTTTCGACGAGAAGTATGAGGAACTGGAGGCTACACTTGATCCGAACGCCGGTACAATTGATAAACTGCTGTATCTTAACAGGGAACTCTTTCTTATGATAGAGAACTCAATTTCCGTGGACCTGCTGGCAAGGCTTTTTTCATCACAGCTGATTACACGTGGTGACAGACACCTGCTGGATCAGGATCGTACATATTATAAGCTGCTTAGAAAAATACTCCGCGAAGGGCAGCAGAAAGGCGAAATCAAAAAAGACTGTTCCATAAACGAGATTATCAAAACCTACGCCCTACTGGAACGGGGATTCATGTATGACTGGTGTCTGTGCAACGGCGACTATTCTCTGGCACAGTTTTCCGGTAACCTTTTAGGTGAAATGTTAAAAATATACGAAGAATAATAAAAAAATATTTTTAGTGTAGTTTTTAGTATAGACTAGAGTCTAGTCTATACTCTTTTATTTTTCAGGATAATTCTCCTTTATATGTAATAATAATCTATTATTTAGTACATACTTTATTTCGTATTTCAGTCTAACAATTGTTGTGTTATAATGGCAATACATTCGAAAAAAGGAAGGATTGATAGGAAATGATAACATCACAGACAGTCATTATGCTCACTATAGGAGCATACTTAGTATTTATGATCGCAGTAGGTTTTTTCTTCAGTAAGAGAAATAACACCGCCGGAGATTTCTATTTGGGCGGCAGAAAGCTTGGTCCGTTTGTAACAGCAATGAGTGCTGAAGCATCAGATATGAGCAGCTGGCTTTTAATGGGTCTGCCCGGTGTTGCATATTTAACAGGTATATGCGACGCAGCATGGACAGCAATCGGCTTAGCCGTTGGTACATATATTAACTGGTTAGTTGTAGCCAAGAGAATCAGAGTATATACTCATAATCTTGGCGCAATTACAATTCCGGATTTCTTTTCAAAGAGATATGATGATAAAAAGAATATTCTTAACTTTATTGCCGCTTTAATCATCATCGTTTTCTTTATTCCATATACAGCCTCAGGTTTTGCAGCATGCGGCAAGCTGTTCTCAAGCCTGTTTGGAGTTGATTACCTTCCTGCAATGGTTGTAAGTGCAATCGTAATCGTTTGCTACACTACACTTGGAGGATTTCTTGCGGCAAGTACAACAGATTTCGTTCAGAGCATTATTATGTCAGTTGCTTTAATAGTAGTATTAACGTTTGGTATTTCAAGCGCCGGAGGTTTTGATGAAGTAATTTCAAACGCGAAAGAACTGCCTGGATATCTTTCACTGAATGCCATGTATGATGCAGGCACAGGAGAGGCAACGGATTACGGATTCATCACAATAGTTTCCACTCTTGCATGGGGGCTTGGATATTTTGGTATGCCACATGTGCTTCTTCGTTTTATGGCTATTGAAGAAAAGGAAAAACTGACTCTTTCAAGAAGAATCGCAACAGTATGGGTTGTGATTTCCCTTGCAGTTGCAACGTTCATAGGCGTTGTAGGATACGGAATGACAAAGGCTGGTGCTTTTGATTATCTTGAAGGATCCTCAGCCGAAACAGTTATCGTGGTAATTGCAAAGCTTATCAGCCAGATTGGACCAATAGCTGCAGTAATAGCAGGTCTGATTCTTGCCGGAATCCTTGCAGCTACAATGTCAACTGCAGACTCTCAGCTTCTTGCAGCTTCATCTTCAGTTGCACAGAATATTCTAAATGAATGTCTGGGAATCAAACTTAGCGAAAAGGCTTCTATGATAGTTGCCAGACTTGCTGTAATCGGCATTACAGTTTTAGCAGTTTTCATTGCTTCTAACCCTGACAGTTCCGTATTTGAAATCGTATCGTTTGCCTGGGCAGGCTTCGGTGCAACATTCGGACCAATCGTTCTATGTGCACTGTTCTGGAAGCGTTCTAACAAACAGGGTGCCATGGCAGGACTGTTAGTCGGTGCAGTTACCATCTTCGTATGGAAATACGTTATAAGACCAATGGGTGGTGTATTTAACATTTATGAACTTCTGCCAGCGTTTATTCTGGCTCTTGCAGTTAATGTTGTTGTAAGCCTAGTAACAGCAGCACCTCCAAGAGAAGTTGAAGAAAAGTTCGAAGAATATCGGAAAGCACTGACTAAATAGTTTTTCGTTAATTTAATTTCGTAATTTGATATTGTATAAACATGTGCCAGCCTGCAGGTTCTAAATGAAAAATGAACTGTCAGGCTGGCGTCTTTTTATATACTTACCTGTTTATCTTTTTGGATTACCCCCCCTATTGTGCAGAAATGTATACAAGATACTTTTTCTTTGTGTATTAACACAAAGAAATAAATAGTTTATTGTGTAAAAGTACAATTTATATTGATTGTATTTAAAAGAAAACATTTTTGGGAATATGTAGTATAAACAAGATTTTGAAAGAGGTAAATAAGTATGAACAGATTAAACGGAAAAATTGCAATCGTTACAGGGTCAACCAGCGGAATTGGTATAGGCATCGCCAGACTATTTGCTGCAGAAGGTGCAACAGTAGTTATTTGCGGGCGCAGAAAAGAAAAAGGTCAGGCTGTAGTAGACAGAATCAAGGCAGAAGGCGGAAATGCTTCCTATCACTTTATGGATATGAATGACATAAACAGCATCAGACAGCTTATTGATGAAACTGCCGAGAAGTACGGAAAAATTGACATTCTGGTTAACAATGCCGCTAATGTGGCACTGAAAGATGGCCGTGTGGATGAACTGACCCTGGAAATGTGGGACAATATTTTCCAGAGCGATATGCTTGGTACCTTCTAGGCCATCAAATGCGTACTGACTTTTATGAACAAAAATCAACACGGCGGTTCCATCATCAACATTGGGTCCATGGCTGCCTGCGCCGGAGACCTG